>CANFGS010000004.1 GCA_947446595.1 Neisseriaceae bacterium
GCTCCGATAATTGAATGTCTTGCTTTATTGATGTTGCAATATATCTTAAATTAATTGGTTGACCTGTAATTCTATACATAAAAAATCTCCTAAAATAATTAATAGTTATTTTATCAAGATTTTCCAGTATCTATTCTAGCTTTTACAACTAGCTGGAGAAGGTTGACTCATCTACCCATTGCAAAGCGAATGCATTTTATGATACAATAACGGTAATTTCAAGTGAATACAATGATGTCGTTTGATGCCAAACGATGCTAACCAATCACTTGATGCATTTTTTAAAGGTAGCTGTTATGAAAGCTTCAGTTCATCCTTCTTACAAAGAAGTGGCAGTTACTTGTAGTTGTGGTAATAAATTTACCACTCAGTCAACGTTAGCTAAAGATACTTTACATATTGAAGTATGCTCAGTTTGTCATCCGTTTTACTCTGGTAAACAGCGTTTAGTGGATAGCGCGGGGCGTGTGGATAAATTCCGCCAGAAATATGCATCGTTTAGTAAACGAACTTCTACGAAGTAATCTTTCAAAATCTGTTAAAATGGGTAGCTAGAAATAGTTACCCATTTTATTAGGTGCATTATGCTTACTTATAACCCAATTAAAAAACCCAAACGTAAAGATAGACCATGGCTATTGTTTGTTATGAGCCTTATCTGGGTTCTTGGTACAGCTTTTTTTCATTCACCTTGGGAACCGTACGAAACATTTGTATTTGCTGTAGTTAAAGGAATTATCCAAAATCACTCTTGGCTCGTACCGTATGTGTCAAATCTACCTTATCTTGAGATCCAACCATTTTATTTCTGGATCTATTCCGCTTTTCTTAAGCTCTTTAATATTAATAACATCTATAGCATTGCTAATTCGATTCGACTTATTAATACTTTAATCATATTTGCAATAGTGATAATCTCTGCACGGATTGGGTCAAATCTGAGTGCTTTTAAAAATGGACGTACTGTTGTTTTAATTCTAATTAGCTCCATCGGGTTTATCAATAACGCTTATCAGCTATCCCCAGATATATTGACACTTCTTGGATTTTGTCTTTACATTTATGCTCTTCAACTTCATAGAAATTTACCAGGAATCTCGGGGTGGTTATTATTTTTAGGGCTACTATTTATTTCGATAAATTTTACCTGTGAGTTTATTCTTATTGCATTGTTATTGTTAATTATTCTACCTATGGTTGATAAATATTGGCAAACTAAAAGTTATTTTTTAACTATTATTATCGGAATAGCAATGTTTGGGGTGATATTCTTTCTATATTGTTATCAATTGCACGCAGTCAATGCTGATTTTTATACCCAATGGCAGAATCGTTATGGTACGCTACATAATCCTGATGGGTATAGCTTTTCGAGGCAGTTATTTAATGTATTAGCTATTTTGAGCTGGTATACAGTTCCGGGCTGGTTATTAGTAATTTGGAGTATTTATAAACGCCGTATGCGGTTATTTAAAGATAAAATTATAGAAGTCAATATTATTCTTGCAATCCTAATTTTTATTTTCGCTTTGCTTGGTGGTCGTAGTATTGAAGGTGTTATATTTCCTATTTTATTACCCATAGTATTTATCGCATCTCTTGAAATTGACACTATGAGAATTAGTATAGTTTCACTTCTAAATTGGTTTAGTATTTGTATCTTTGGTGTAATTGGTATAGCTATTTGGCTAGTATATATTGCATTTAATTTGGGTCAACCAAAACAACTGGTTAATTATATTTTGCAGTTTACCCAAGATTATCAGTATACTTTTAATATCTGGCAGCTAAGCCTTGCTATACTAATCACTTTTATTTGGCTATTTATGATTACGCGCCGTCATATACGTGGGCGTGAATTGGTAACAAACTGGGCGAGCTCCACTACCTATGTTTTAATATTATTCTTATCTCTTTGTCTACCATGTTTTGATGCAATATTGTCTTTTAAACCTTTGGTATTTAAAAGTTTGCCATATCTTGATCGCAAGGCTTGTATTGTTACCAACTCTGAGTACAGTAGCCAAGCTGCTCTTTGGTATTATTATGCTGATCTTAATTTGGTACCTAGTTTTGTGAATCTTAATTTTAGTGTATGTAATCAAGCTGTTGTTGCAACATATGATGAAAGTATAATTGATAAAAGTCAGTGGAATATTGTATGGCAAGGCAAACGCCCAATTGATAAAAAGGTTTATTATGTGATAAAACATAAATAAATTGATGTTGTTCTGCCGCATAATACTTAGAGTTAGTTATGTTATAATTGGGGGATAATAAGTTTTGGAGTATTGCTAATGCAGATGGGTCATAGTCAACCTAAAGGGTTTTCGATATTTTTCCTCACAGAAATGTGGGAACGCTACGGCTTTTATGTTATTCAAACTGTGTTGGTATTTTATCTACTACAGCGTTTACATCTAAATGATAGTCAAACTTATATAATAGTTGGCTCTTTTACAGCACTTGCCTATATCAACTCTTTATTTGGTGGACTTATCGCTGATAGATTTATTGGTTATGATAAGGCAGTTACCATTGGTGGTGTAATGCTTCTTATTGGTTATGCTATTCTTGGTGTTGGTAAGACTCTACCGCCAATAGCCCTAGGGTTAGCTTGTGTTACCGCTGGTACTGGGATGCTAAAACCAAATGTATCAAGCATGTTAAGTATATTATATAAAAACGGAGACCCACGTAAAGATGCTGGATATACTCTATACTATGTAGGTATCTATGTTGGAGCAACAAGTGGTGGACTTCTTGGGGGTTATCTCCAAACTTGGTTTAATTGGCAGGCATCTTTTGCTTCATCTGCTCTAGGTATAGTATTTGCTTTAGCGATTTTTAGTTATGGTATAAAAAAACATAAGCTTACAGATCATCGGCATACCAATATTTCTTCGATGGATATTCTAAAATCTCTTGCAAGCGTTTTGGTTTTGGTAGTAATTTCCTATTTTGTACTTCAATCCCAGACTCTATCATTAATTTATTTTGCATTAATTGCTGTATTTTGTCTGAGTTTTGTCTTATATCATATACTTACTTCAACTGGTGTTGTTCGTAGTAAATTAATTGCATTTTTATTCCTGATTTTTTTATCTGTACTTTATTGGGCTATATACTTCCAACAGTTTTTTTCTATAGGGTTAGCGACACAGCGTACAGTACAGCTTAGTGTACCTGAAAGCGCAGTTCCCGCAATAGAGAGTTTTGGAGTTATTATATTTGGCCCAATAATTAATTATATTTGGTTTAAATTTCAAGATATGGGGCGCTCAGTATCTATAGCAGCTAAATTTAGCTTTGGGTTCTTATATAATAGTATATGCTTTTTGGTATTAGCAGGTGGGATGTACTATGCTTATAAATCTGGTGTGTATTTAAGTATCTGGTTTATCGTGGTTGCTTATTTATTAGTATCAGTTGGGGAATTATGTTTATCTCCAACAAGCTTATCTATGGTGCCATCTTTAGTTCCAGAGAAACTAACTTCAGCTATGATGGGTATATCCTTATTATCTATTGGTTTTGGTGGTAAATTAGCTGGGTTTTTAGCTTCAAGTGCTGAGATAAATTTAACTAATAATGGTATGTCTGATATGAAGTATACCTATATGAAATCATTTTTTAGTTATTTTATAATTAGTTTATTGACTTTTTTTGTCGCTATTGCCTTAAAAAAATTTATAACTAAATTAATTGAAGCAAAGGTAGAATAAATATATGTCTAAAAAAGCCGTACAATCTAATCTTCCTGAAAATTTTGAACATGCAATTTCTTTACTTGAAGAGGTTATTAGCGAAATTGAAAATGATGAAATTAAACTCGAAGTTGCTCTAGAAAAATATCAAAATGGAGTTGGGTTGGTTAAATATTGTCAGGATAAACTTAAAGAAGTGGAGCAAAAAATCAAAATTCTAGATATAGATAGCAATACTCTAAAGGATTTGAGTGTTGAGTAACTATTCAAATCCAGAAATAATATCGTTAGTTGAGAAAAAACTCGATAATCTATTATCAAATGACGGTAGAGATTCTTTGTTAATCGAAGCTATGCGCTATTCGACTCTTGATGGTGGTAAACGTATTCGGCCTCTTTTAACAATTGCTGCTGGTAGTTTAAGCTCCTCTAATATTGATACCCTGATTACTCTTGGTAGTGTTATTGAACTGATACATTGTTATTCACTCATTCATGATGACTTACCTGCTATGGATAATGATGATTTAAGGCGTGGACGACCTACTTGTCATAAAAAATATAATGAAGCTATTGCTATTTTGGCGGGGGATGCACTACAAACTGAAGCTTTTCGTGTAATTAGTAGTGATCAATTAGACATACCTGCTAATGCTAAACTTAAAATTATTAATCTTATTGCTACTAGTGCTGGACATGATGGCATGGTAGGTGGACAAGCACTTGATTTGATAAGCACTGGTGAGACATTAAGCTTAGTAGAGTTACAAAATATGCACTCTAGAAAAACTGGGGCATTGATAAAAGCTGCGATTTTGTGTGGATATTTATCTGGAGACAATTATAAGGATGATATCTATACAAAATTGAATACTGTAGCTGATAATCTAGGTTTATTGTTTCAAATTGCTGATGATATTTTGGATTTTACCTCAGATACTGTAACCCTTGGTAAAACAGCAAATAAAGACTTTGTTTATAACAAAGCAACCTATGTAAATATACTAGGAATAGATGAAGCACAAAATATGGCTCAAAAGCTATATAAGCAAACTTTGACAATTTTAGAATCACTACCAAATAGTAAGCAATTGGTAGATTTAACTCATTTCATATATGAGCGGAGCAATTAATAAATGGATTTTCCACTATTAGATCAAATAAATTATCCAGACGATTTAAGACGTCTTAGACAAGATCAGCTATATACTCTATCAAAAGAATTGCGCGAGTTTATCTTGACGACAGTAAGCAATACAGGTGGGCATTTAGCTTCAAATTTAGGAAGTATAGAGCTATCAATAGCATTACACTATGTTTATAATACCCCTCATGATTTATTAGTTTGGGATGTGGGGCATCAGTCATATTCACATAAGATTCTAACCGGTAGAAAAAATCAAATGGGTAGCCTTAGACAATACGATGGGTTGGCTGGATTTCCAAAGCGTGATGAGAGCCCATATGATACTTTTGGGGTTGGGCATTCCTCTACTTCTATTTCAGCAGCCCTTGGTATGGCGATCGCCAATAAGCAAAAAGGCAAACCAAATAAAACGGTAGCAATTATCGGAGATGGCTCAATGACTGCAGGACTTGCATTTGAAGGGCTCAATAATGCTGGTTGGTTAGATTCTGATATTTTAGTTATTTTAAATGATAATGAAATGTCAATTTCTGAAAATGTTGGGGCAATTAGTAGATATTTTTCTAAAATTCTGGCTGGGCGTTTTTATAACTCAGTAAAAAGCACTGCCAATATTGCTCTTAGCTTGATTCCAAGTGTACAAAAAATAGCTAGTAAGGTGGAAGAGCATGTTAAGGGTATGGTAATGCCAAGTACTTTCTTTGAAGAGTTTGGTTTTAATTATATTGGACCAATTGATGGGCATGATATTGATGAGTTAGTAGATACACTTAGTAGAATTAAAGAATTATCTGGCCCTCAGTTTTTACATATAGTTACCAAAAAAGGTCAAGGTTATAAGTTGGCTGAAAATAACCCAATCGGTTATCATGGAGTGACGAAATTTAACCCGAATGAGGGTATGATGGGTACTAAAGCTGTAAGTAATTTAACCTATACCCAAGTATTTGGTAAGTGGTTATGCGATATGGCTAAAACTGAGACGGATTTTATCGCAATCACTCCAGCTATGAGGGAAGGTTCTGGAATGGTAGAGTTTGCAAAAGCCTATCCCGACAAGTTTTTTGATGTAGGTATCGCTGAACAGCATGCTATTACTTTTGCGGCAGGCGCAGCTACGCAAGGTATTAAACCAATAGTTGCAATCTATTCGACATTTTTACAAAGAGGGTATGACCAACTAGTTCATGATGTAGCTATTCAAAATCTGCCAGTTATGTTTGCTATTGATAGAGCGGGTATAGTAGGGGCTGATGGGCCAACTCATATTGGCACTTTTGATTATTCTTTTATGCGTTGTATTCCTAATCTAATTCTAATGGCACCAAGTAACGAAGATGAATGCTATCAAATGTTATGGACAGCTTATAAAACTAATAGCCCATGTGCAGTTCGTTATCCACGCGCTACGGGTAATGGTAGTATTATTAATGAGAAGATGCAGTTATTAACTATTGGTAAAGGTGAAGTTACAAGGCAAGGTACTAAGATTGCAATTTTATCTTTTGGAACTATGCTTGATATTGGTATTCAAGTAGCAAATACTATCGAAGCAACCTTATGTAATATGCGCTTTATCAAACCATTAGATACTGATTTGATTAAAGAAATAGCGTTAAATCATGATTATATTGTGACTTTGGAAGAGAATGTAGTAATGGGTGGCGCTGGAAGTGCATGTAATGAAGCCTTGCAAGAATTTGGCATACTAAAACCAGTATTAAACTTGGGAGTGCATGATGATTTTCCTCCGCATGGAGATCAAAAAACATTAATGAAAACAGAAGGCTTAGATGTAGATGGAATACTTCTAGCAATTAAGAAAAGGTTTGGTGATGCTTAATCAAGATGAATTAAAAAAACTTTGTGGTGAATATGCCTTTAAATATGTAGAAGAAGGTATGATTATCGGGGTCGGTACTGGCTCAACTGTCAAGTATTTTATTGATAAACTAGGTAGTTATAAAGATATGATAAAAGGTGCAGTATCTAGTTCCGAGCAATCAACTATATTACTTAAAGAATATGGTATCCCAGTTTTTGATCTAAATAGTGTGGGCGAACTCGATATTTATATTGATGGAGCTGATGAGATTAACCATCATCTACAGATGATCAAAGGTGGTGGTGCAGCTCTTACTCGTGAAAAGATTATAGCTGCGGCAAGTAAGAAGTTTATCTGTGTTGCTGATGAGTCAAAATATGTGATGAAACTAGGTAAATTTCCATTGCCAGTAGAAGTAATTCCGATGGCAAGAAGCTATGTTGCTCGTGAGATTGTAAAACTAGGTGGAATGCCTAATTGGCGCCAAGGTGTAGTAACTGATAATGGTAATTGGATACTTGATGTACATAATTTAGATATTGTATTACCAATTGAATTAGAGCAAAAATTAAATGCTATCGTTGGGATAGTTACTAATGGCTTATTTGCAAGACGTTTTGCTAATGAACTGGTATTAGCTAGGAAAGATGGTAGTATTGAAGTAATTAAGGGTAGTATTAATGACTAATGAATTATTAGCTACAGTTGATTTGGGTTCTAATAGCTTTCGGTTGTTGATTGGCAAGATTGATGATAATGGTGCTATCTACGTGGTTGATGAGATTAAAGAGACTGTACGTTTGGCTGGTGGACTTGATGCCAATAATAATTTAAATAGAGAATCACAAGCTTTGGCTCTTGATGTGTTGTCAAGATTTAGTGAACGCTTGATAGAGTTTAATAGAAGCCAGGTGCGAGTTGTAGCAACTAGTACGCTTAGGGTTGCAGCTAATGCAAATGAGTTTATATCTAAAGCTAACAAAATACTTGGCTTTAAGATTGAGGTTATCTCTGGTAATGAAGAGGCTAGACTTATTTATATTGGTGCTGTGCATTCTTTGGAGCATACTTTGGATAAGCGCTTAGTTATTGATATTGGTGGTGGTTCTACTGAATTTGTTATTGGTAGTGGTTATGACCCACAAATTATGGAGAGTGTGACTATGGGGTGTGTATCCTTTAGTAATCGCTATTTTGAAGATGGTGAACTAACTGAGGCTAATTTTGATAATGCAATTTATGCAGCGCGTAGTAAAATTCAGACGATGGAGTATTTGTTTGCAGATCATGAGTGGGTTCTAGCAATAGGTACGTCAGGTACTGCAAAATCATTATATGATCTATGTATAGAGTATGGTTATGCCGATCATATTACACTTGATGGCTTATACAAGATTAAAAAACTGATGATCAAGCATAAAAAAAGTAAACACCTAAACTTAAATGGTCTAAAAGAAGATCGTAGAGCAGTTATTCCTGGTGGGTTAGCTATTATGATAGCTATTTTGGAAGAACTAAAAGTGAGTGATATGAGTATTGCTGACGGAGCTCTTCGTGAAGGAGTAATGTATGATCTTCTTGGACGTAAAAGTAACCAAGATTTAAGGGTTAGTACGGTAAAAAGTCTAAAAAGACGTTATTCAATTGATGAAGAACAGTCAATGCGAGTTGCAAATTTAGCTCTTTATTTATGTAAAGAACTAAATGGTGGGGGAATGTTTGAGGCAAATTATCTCCAGCGGTTAGAATGGGCGTGTGAATTATATGAAATTGGGCTTAGTATTTCGCACAATGACTACCATAAACATGGTTCATATATATTAAGAAATGCTGATATGGCTGGGTTTTCACAGCCTGAACAAAAATTTATGGCGGATTTGGTACGTTCTCATAGAGGTGGATTATCAAAAGCCTGCACGAGTATACGTCTAACAAGAAAGATTAAAATTAGATTTTTGTTAATGATGTTATCGTTTCGTTTAAGTGTTATTCTAAATCGTAATCGTAAAGAAATATCAAATGGTGTTATTAAACGTATCAATATTATTGACAAAAATTCTTTTCAATTTATAGTAGATCAGCAATGGTTGCAGCAAAACCCATTAACTATGTACTCACTTAATGAAGAGTTTGAACAATGGAGAGCGTTAGATTTTAATATTGAGCTAGTTGCAATTTATGTTAAAGCATAAAATACTACCTTATATAAATCCACAGCAGATATTTAATTTAGTCGCAAAGTGTCCCGGTAGTATTTTTTTAGATAGTAGTCTAGTGCATTCGCACTATGGGAGATATAGTTATATCTTAGTTAATCCGCAACAAGAGTTTATTGCTAATAGCAGGTCATTAATACAAGATGATTTGGTGATTTGGAATAATATTCTCAAGCAATATAAAAGTGAAATAAATAAAGAATTACCACCTTTTACTGGTGGTTTATGTGGTTATTTAAGTTATGATTTATCAAAACAGATAGAGTCTATCCCCGGGGCTAGAGCTAATACTGTACCTGATTATATATTGGGTTTATATAATCAGGTATTTGCTTTTGACCATATCAAAGAGCAATGTTTTATTATGGTAAATTCATTTGATGGAGCTGATACAGAAGCTCTTTTAGATAGCCTACTAAATCTATATAATCAAGCCACAAGTACATTAGTTGTTAATGAATTATTACCATTAGTGAATCTAAAATCAAATTATACACAAACACAGTATATAGAAAAAGTAGAAGCGGCTAAGGAGTATATACTTAATGGGGATATTTTTGAAGTAAATTTATCCCAATGTTTTAGTGCTAGGCTTCAATCAGATTATCCGCTCAATCTACTATATAAAAGACTTCGTAGTATTAATCAAGTACCTTTTGGTGCGTATCTGAATTTGGGCAATGTTAAGATTCTATCAGCCTCCCCAGAGCGGTTTTTATCTATCAAAGGTAGGCACATTGAGACTAGACCAATAAAGGGTACTACTTCAAGAAGTAGTGACCCTGTTCTTGATAAACAATTAATTCAGAGGCTACAGAATAGTGTCAAAGATAGAGCTGAGAATATAATGATAGTTGATCTCATGCGAAATGACTTGTCAAAGATTTGTACTCCAAGTAGTGTTAGAGTTAGTTCATTATGTGAGATTGAATCATTGAGTAATTTACACCATTTGGTATCAGTAGTAGAGGGTGATTTGAAGCCAGATAGATCAGTTTTGGATATTATACCGGCGTGTTTTCCTGGTGGGTCGATTACTGGAGCACCTAAGATTCGAGCTATGCAGATAATAGAGGATCTTGAAGATAGTAGTCGTGGGGTTTACTGCGGTTGTATCGGCTATTTTGGGTTTAATGGTAATGTTGATTTATCAATAGCAATTCGAACTATTGTTGTTAATAATGATATTTTAAGTTTTAATGTAGGAGGTGCGGTTACTCTTGATTCTGACTCTTTGAACGAATATAACGAAACTCTTATAAAAGCCCAAAAACTAATCGAAGCAATCACTGCATAGGTTGAAAGGGCTGTTTTTTATCTAAAATTTGTGATTTTATGCTATAATACTTACATATTATCTTTCGGGGCTGGGTGTAATTCCCTACCGGCGGTGATAAAACAGCAATGTTTTTAGCCCGTGACCCGCTGTATCATAAATATAGCGGTGGAGTTCAGTGAGAAACTGACGCCGACAGTTAAAGTCTGGATGGGAGAAGGATCTAATACCAAAAAATCAATAGATTTCTATATTGGTAATGACTTATCATTTTTGTGATTAATTATTGCTATATTTATGTATATTGTCTATCCCTACCCTACGAAAGCATTTATAATTATACTAATTAAAGAATAAAATGCAACATACCGACTATATGAATTTGGCACTACAATTAGCAAAAGCAACTGAGGGACAGACTTCTCCCAACCCAAGTGTGGGAGCTGTTTTGGTTAGAAATAATCAGGTTGTCGGGATTGGAAGTCATTTATTTGCTGGTATGGAACACGCCGAAATCTATGCTATTGATATGGCAAAAGCAAATGCCAATGGTGCTACACTATATGTAACACTTGAACCATGTGTCCATCACGGTAAACAAACACCGCCGTGTGCCAAAGATATTATTGATGCTGGGATAAAAAGTGTTTATATTGCAACACTTGATTTAAACCCTGAAGTTGCTGGTAATGGTGTTAAAGCACTACTAGATGCTGGGGTTCATGTAGAAGTTGGGATACTTGAATTTGAAGCTAAACAGCTTAATCAAAAATTCTTTTATTACATTCAAAATAAATTACCTTATTTAACCCTCAAAGCTGGTATTAGCTTAGATAGTAAGCTTGCTACATATACTACTGAAAGTAAATGGATATCAAATCCTAAGTCTTTGGCAGACTCTTATTATTATCGTCATAATCACGATGCAATATTAGTTGGTATTGGTACGGTTTTAATAGATAATCCAAGCCTTACAACAAGAATTGAAGGTGGTGGTAAAAACCCAATACGAGTAGTTTTGGATACTAATTTACGTACCCCACTTGAGTCTAACTTGATAACTGATGGCTTAAGTCCTACTTTGATAGTATGTGGTAATGGTGTTAGTGATGAACAAATAGCTAAATTTGCAAGTTTTTCATTAGTTAAAATCCTAAAAATGCCAACCCCAGAAATAGATTTATTTATTATGCTTAAGAAATTGGCAGAGCTACAGGTAACTTCAATTTTGGTTGAGGGTGGCAATAAAATTATAAGTAGTTTCTTAGATAAAGGGTTAATTAATCAATTGGTACTATATATAGCCCCAATATTAATTGGTGGAAAAAATGCCCCAACATTTTTTGCAGGAACAGGTTTTGCTAAATTGTCAGAAGCATTGAAGTTGGAGTTTGAGCCGGTTGAGTATTTGGATGGTGATATAAAGATAGTTGCAAATAGAGTTGTTTAGTGCAAGAGCATGGATCCCATCCTTCGATGGGATGACTTTTTTGTCATTCCAGCGCAGGCTGGAATCCATGCCCTAAAAATGTTATATTGAGAAATTTTTTTAAAGAAGAGACTATATGTTTACTGGAATAATTGAAGAAATCGGACATATTAAAAAAATTGCTACTAAAAATCAAGCAATGGAATTATCAATTGGTGCAACCAAAATCTTAGAAGATGTTAAATTAGGGGATAGCATTGCAATTAATGGGGTATGTTTGACAGTTACTGACTTTAGTAAAGACTCTTTTAGTGTTGATGTTATGCCAGAGACATTTCGGGCAACTTCTATGGCAACTCTCTCAGTTGGTTCGCCATTAAATTTGGAACGTGCACTTGCTATTGGCGATAGACTTGGTGGACATTTTGTAACTGGACATGTCGATGGTGTTGCAAAGATTACTCAGATTATGCCTATTGATAATGCTGTTAATTATACATTAGAAATGGATAGTGAATTAATTAAACACTGTATTTTTAGAGGCTCAATAGCAGTTGATGGAATAAGTTTAACTATTTTTGGTGTCACTGATAATAATATACAGCTATCGCTTATCCCACACACGGTTAGTCATACTATCTTGGGTAGTAAAAAGGTAGGCGAAAAAGTTAATATTGAGTGTGATATGTTAAGTAAACACGTTGCAAACATTATAGATAAAAAATAATTAGAGCATGAGTCCCAAATTCGTATCGAGGCAGCATTATGTTCTTGTTTGGGATGACTTTTCTTCCGTCATCCCAGCGGAGGCTGGGAACCATGTACTTGCACTAATTATTCACTAGCAGATTTTTGATTTAAAGGTAAATATGAAAAATACATTTGATACTATAGCTGATGCAATTAATGACCTTAAACAAGGTAAAATTGTTATTGTATGCGACGATGAGAATCGCGAAAATGAAGGTGATTTTGTCGCTTTAGCAGAATTTGCTACACCAGAAGTTGTTAATTTTATGATTACTCATGGGCGTGGGCTAGTTTGTATGCCAGTTTCGGTAGAATATGCAGAAAAACTTAATCTAACGCCCATGGTTAATAAAAATACTGATAATCTAAATACTGCTTTTACTATTAGTGTTGATCATATTACTAATTCTACTGGAATTAGTGCATTTGATCGTGCAACTACTATTACTAAAATAATTGATCCCAAAAGTGCAATAAATGATTTTAGACGGCCAGGACATATATTTCCTCTAGTTGCGATAAAAAATGGAGTTCTTGGTCGCTTGGGGCATACTGAAGCAACCGTTGATTTAGCAAGGATGTGTGATTCAAAACCAGCGGGAATAATATGTGAAATTATGAATACTGACGGAACTATGGCACGAGTTAATGATTTATTTAAGATAGCAACTAGATTTGATTTAAAGATTATTACTATTAAAGATCTAGTTCTTTATCGTAAAAATGTAGAAAAATTGATTAAACGTGAAGCTGTTGCTGAACTTCCAACTCAAATTGGTAAATTTGATATCTATGGGTATTCAAATACTTTTGATGATAAAGAGCATCTTGCAATTGTAAAAGGTGATTTAAAATATAGTGATAAAATACCACTAGTAAGAATTCATTCTGAATGCCTAACGGGAGATGTATTTCATTCCTTACGCTGTGATTGTGGAGAGCAGTTAAATAAAGCGCTCACCACGATTGAAAAAGAGGGTGTTGGGGTGGTTATTTATCTACGTCAAGAAGGGCGTGGGATTGGGCTAATAAACAAAATTAAAGCTTATAAATTGCAACAAGAAGGTCTAGATACTGTTGAAGCAAATTTAAAGCTTGGATTTCCTGATGATATGAGAGAATATCTTATTGCAGCACAAATCCTTCGTGATTTGGATTGTACTGAAATTCGCGTAATTACCAATAATCCAGAGAAAATTAAAGAGCTTGAAAGTTATGGTATTAAAGTAAGTGGAAGAGTTGTTTTGGAAAGTACCCGTTACCCTGAAAATACGCGGTATCTTGATACAAAAGTAGAAAAATTTGGACATTTTTTATAGGAAGAACAAAAATGGTATATGAAGGTAAATTAAATGGCGAAGGGCTTAAAATAGCTGTAGTAGTTGCTAGATTTAATGAGTTTATTACATCAAAACTACTATCAGGCTGTGATGGTGCACTTCGTCAACACGGAGTAACTGATACTGATATTATATGGGTTCCTGGAGCATTTGAGATTCCTCTAGTAGCTAAAAAACTAGCTAAAAGCAGTAAATATAATGCAATCGTGGCACTAGGTGCGGTTATTAGGGGTTCTACTACGCATTATGACTATGTATGTAATGAAACAGCCAAAGGTATTTCTAATGTGAGTCAAACACATGAAATACCAGTGATTTTCGGAGTATTAACTACTGAAAATATCGAACAAGCTATTGAGAGAGCTGGTACCAAAGCCGGTAATAAGGGTGCAGATGCCGCAATTTGTGCAATAGAGATGGCGAATTTACTTAAATTAATATAACTATGAGGCTTGGTCTTTGTTAGGGCATGGATCCCAGCCTGCGCTGGGATGACGGGGAAAATGCTGGGATGACGGGGAAATGCTTTGATGACGTAAAAAAGCGCTGAGATGACTAATCAATAGTATGTTTTTGTTGAAGATGACGTTTTTCCTGTCATCCCAAACATGAACTATTTGCTGTTTCAATACGAGTTTGGGATCCATGCTCTTGTTCTAACTTTATAATTATTTTATTTGGACGAGAATATGTCAAAAGATTTGAAAATTGTTTTTGCTGGTACTCCAGAAATTGCAACTACTGTATTATCTATACTTTTAGAGCAGAAGTTTAAGATTGATCTGGTACTAACTAAGGTAGACCGCCCAAGTGGACGGGGACAGAAAATTACTATGTCTAGAGTTAAAGAATTGGCAATTGAACATAAGATTCAAGTATTACAGCCAATTTCTTTTAAAAGTGATACTTTAGCTATAGAAACTATTCGTAAACTTAAGCCTGATGTATTGATAGTTGTTGCTTATGGTCTTATTATTCCAGAAGAGTTACTTAGTATCCCAAAGTATGGCTGTGTTAACATTCATGTATCATTATTGCCAAAATATCGTGGAGCTGCACCAATTCAAAGAGCTATCTTAGAGGGGGACGAGACTACCGGGGTTACTATTATGCAAATGGATAGTGGGCTTGATACTGGGGGTATATTACTTCAAGAAGAAATAGAGATTTGTAATACTGATACCTCAGGTAGGTTACATGATAAATTAGCTATTCTAGGTGGTAAAATGATTATTAACTACCTAAACAATATTAATGATATTAGGGTAACTCCTCAAAATAATAGTAGTGCAAGCTATGCCCATAAGATAGAAAAGTCAGAGGCATTGCTTAATTGGAGTTTGGATGCACAAGTGTTAGATAGAAATATTAGGGGTTATAATCCGCATCCAGGGTGTTTCACTTACCTGGATGGAAAATTAGTCAAAATATGGCAGGCAGAAGTCACTAATATGGGTAGTAACAAAACAGAAGGTACAATAATTAAAAGTGACAAAAATGGTATAGCGGTTACTTGTGCTAATGGGAGTGTGATTTTAATAAAAGAATTGCAGGATTCCGGAAAACTTCGGCAGCCAGTATCCCAATATATTCAAGGGCATACTGGTTTGGAAGGTAAAATATTTGGTGTTTGAAAGCTTAATGTATTATAATAACGTTACATCTGTTAATTATTAAAGTCATAGCATAATAGAAAGGTTACTAATATGAAAGCAGCTTTTACGAATAGTACGTCATTGTTTAAAAAAATTATTTTAGTTTTGGCGTTTTTTGCATCAAGTCAAGCTTTTGCGGAGCGTATATTTACAGTTTGTTATCACAACTTATCTTCTACTCCTGTGGAGTATATTAATGATGGTGTTAGCCATAAATGGAAAAGTCGTGGTGAATTAGTTGGTACTGGTTTAGTTGCTGCTAAGGAAACTAAATGCTTTAAAAATATTAAAGATGAAACTATATTTTCTACAGATTATATTACATTTACTTTGGGTAAAAATGAAGGCGATCAAACTTACACACGTTTCGTTGGTATAGTGGATGGTGCAATGACTAAACCTTATGTATTTGCTCAAGATGCTGTAGATACTAATACAGGTAAATTAGCTGATAATGTGCGTACTGGTAAAGACTCTTATGAATTACACATCTTCATTAAAAATGATGGTAGCTTTGTATATTCTAATAGTAAAGATTTTAGTCAAACTGATGCGTATATCACGCCACGTAAGTTTAAGTAATTATGCTAATTAAAAGAATTTTAATATTATCCAGCTTATCTTGGGTTATGAGTAGTTGTGCTGTAATCGCAGTTGGTGCTGTTGCAGGAGTCGCTGGTACTACTGCAGTTGTCGCTACTGATCCAAGAACTGCTGGTTCGGTAGTTGAAGACAATACTATCGAGGTAAAATTAAAGCACCAGTATTCAGGGTATGCTAATTCTAATATCTATGCTAACAGTTATAACGGTTATGTATTACTAACAGGTCAAATACCTGATGCTAATACCCGTGAAAGTGCTTTATTTGCTGCAAAAGTAACTCCTGGGGTAAAGCAAATCTATAATTATTTAGAAACTCGACTACCACAGTCATTTACTGGAACTACCACTGATACATACACTACAACACAAGTACGAGCTAAGATATTGCAACTAAAAGATATTGATAGTAATAGTATTAAAGTTGTAACGACTAATGATGTAGTATATCTTTTAGGGATAGTAACAGAATCTCAAGCTAGTCAAATTAGTAGTGCGGCTTCAAGTATAGGTGGAGTTAAAAAGGTTGTTACCCTATTTCAGTATGTCACATCTAAATAGCTGATACTTGTGCAATTTCAAAAGTATCAATATCTATTGCAGTTAATTTACGCCCCCAGACACATCCAGTGTCTAGGGAAATAAATTTCTCACTATGAAAAAACCCAAGTGCAGCCCAATGACCAAATAAGATTTTCTTATTAACTGATGGGTGCATGTCTACTTTAAACCAAGGAGTTAGATTGCCTGGATGGTTGAATACCTCTCCTTTAAACTTATAATCAATGGCATGTGTTTTAGTATTAATAAATCTCATTCGAGTTGATACATTTATCATAAAACGCATTTGTTTGATTTGACTGAGATCCTCATTCCAGATGTTAGGTTTATTACCATAGATATTTTTTATAAATTGATCGTAGCTATCAGATTTCAGATTTTCTGATATTAAATTACTAAGCTTAGTTATTTTATCAAGGCTCAAATCAGGGTGTAATCCAGCATGAACAAGAATATATTCAGAATCTTGAAATATAAGCGGACAATTACGCAGATATCCTATTAATTTGCTACTATCTTCGGCATTTAATATATTACTTATAGTATCATCAGATACTGCTTCAATTATTTTGGCATACCTAGCTAATAAATAAATATCGTGATTACCTAGAACGCTTACGATACTACCTTGATGCTGATATACATAACGTAGTACATCTAGTGAATTTGGGCCACGATTGACCAAGTCACCTACTAAATATAGCGTGTCTCTCCCCGGGGTAAACCCTATTTTTGATAATAAATCCATAAACTCATTATAACAGCCTTGGATATCACCAATTGCAAATCTTGACATATAATATACCTAATATATTTTCTACTTATTATCCAGTCTTCGCGTACAATTATGTTCTTAATAAATTATTTTAACATATAACGTTAAAAGAAATTAAATCTCTCTTGAATTTTTGAAAAACCATATGCAAAATATACTCGATAAACTAAATACTGAACAAGATGAAGCGGTACGCTATATAGATGGGCCACTATTAGTTATTGCTGGAGCGGGTAGCGGTAAAACGCGTGTTATTACTCAGAAAATCGCTTATCTAATAACCAAAAGTGGCTATGCAGCCAAAAATATTGCTGCGATAACTTTTACTAATAAAGCAGCAAGAGAGATGGAAGAACGTGCTAATCTTGCTATACAAGGATATGACAATAAAGGTCTAACTATTACTACATTTCATTCCTTAGGGCTTAAGATATTGAAACAAGAGGCTAATCTATTAGGATATAAAACTAATTTTTCGATTTTGGATAGCTATGATTGTAGTAAGATTATAAGTGATAATCTTACTACTACCGATAAAGCCTTGGTGCGAGAACTACAAACGCAGATTTCGTTATGGAAAAATTCATTTATTACCCCAGAATATCTTTTAAGCACAGCTAAAGATGATGTGGAACAAACTAGAGCTCTAGTTTATCAGCAGTATCAAGATACTTTAAAAACCTATCAGGCTGTAGATTTTGATGATTTAATTGTGTTACCAATTCATTTATTTGAAAATAATATGGAAGTACTCTATAAGTGGCAACAAAAAATCCAATATCTCTTGATAGATGAATATCAAGACACCAACGAAAGCCAATATCGTTTGATAAAGCTATTATGTGAACGTAGTGGCAAATTTACCGCGGTTGGTGACGATGACCAGTCTGTATATGGCTGGAGAGGTGCAAGGGTCGAAAATCTGCAACTTTTAAATGATGATTTTAAACAATTAAAAGTAATTAAACTTGAACAAAACTACCGTTCTACTAATACAATTCTTCGTGCGGCTAATAATGTTATTCATAATAACCCAAATTTATTTGAAAAAAAGCTCTGGAGTCAATTAGGTACAGGAGAAGCAATACGGATTATGGGATGTAAAAATGATGAAGCAGAAGCTGATCTAGTGGTACGCAAATTAGCACTTCATCAATCAATGAATAATACCAAATTATCTGATTATGCGATCTTATATCGAAGTAATTATCAGTCACGAGTTCTTGAACAAGCACTTAGAAACCATCAAGTACTTTATGCTATATCAGGTGGTCAATCATTTTTTGAAAAATCTGAAATTAAGGATATTTGTGCTTATTTACGGCTTATGGTAAATGAAGATGATGATACTGCGTTTATTAGATCAATTACTACACCTAGGCGTGGTATTGGAAATGTTACTTTGGATAAACTAACAAGTTATGCTAAAAGCCGGAGTATTTCTTTGTTTGAAGCATTATTTGAAGAGGGTTTTGTGGCAATTTGTAATCCTACGCAACTTGAAGATTTATATGACTTTGGTAATTTAATTAATGATTTTCAACAACAAATGCCACGAGTTAGTGTTCTTGAATTATTAAACGATTTACTAATTAAGATTGGCTACGAGAGTTATTTATACGAAAACGAAACAGTTAGTGGTGCTGAGAAAAAATGGGGAAATGTTTTACAATTAGTAACGTGGTTAGATAAAAAAGCCACTAATAGTGATAAAAATATCGCTGATTTGGTACAGATGCTTAATCTAATAAGTATACTAGAGGGTAAAACTGAGGAAACAGTAGATGCAGTTAAACTAAGTACTCTACATGCAGCAAAAGGACTTGAGTTTCCTTTTGTATATTTAATTAGCTGTGAAGAAGGTATAGTACCGCATCAAGAATCAATTAATAGTGGTTCTGTAGAAGAGGAACGGCGATTGTTTTATGTGGGAATTACAAGAGCTAGGAATGAGTTGACACTTAGTTATTGTAAAGAACGAAAAACTGCCGGTGAACTAAAGATGGTCGAACGCTCTCGTTTCTTAGATGAGATGGGGGATGATAACCTAATTGACGAATCAAAGCGAAAGCATGAAAAAATCACCGATAATAATGAACTCCAAAGTAGGCTACAACAGCTAAAAAACCTGTTAAATTGATTTAGAGCCATTTCTAAATCTTTACCATTCATGATAATTGATAATGATATGCTACTTTTCTCTGGATTTAGTTTATTTAACTTAGAGTTTAATTTGTTAAAAAACTTTATTGATAATTTTTTATGAGTAGAGTTGTTGTATTCAAACAACTCTACCAGATACTAAACTATCAGCCAAATCGACACAAAATTTAAATTAGTCTCTAAGAATGCTAGTTTGATGTTTTAAGTGAAGTATTTTATATTTTTGATGCTGGGCATTTTAAAACCCAGTAAATGTAAAATTACTCCATTCATATGCTGTAGTTGATATATCATCATTACGATCATTAACATAAGTCCAAACCCAGGTTTTCGTGACACCCCAATTATATTTATATTCAACAGTTTCTCCTGGAGCAACATTCTCTTTTTGTTCACAAATTTGTGTGTGGTCATGATTTATGCCAGCACATCCAGTTCCTCCAAATAATACATTTACTTGATATTTTGAACCATTAGTATACCTAATTTGCCCACCTGCACCACTTCCTGCAAATGATGATGATATTAATAAAAATGAAGATAATAAAATCTTAAGTTTCATATTTCTACTTTCTAAATAACAAAAAAATAAACTATTCCTTATTAGGAATAAACAGATATGTAAAATCATAAGCACCTAATATTGGAATAATAAATTTTGGTTACCTATGATCTACTCTCTTTCTTAAGAGAACAACATTATATTGCATCTCCCGATAAAATATGTGACATTTTGTATGTTTTATTCGCAAGTTATAAAATAAGGTGCGACAAAAGATAACATACAAATATGGAATAAATTGTTTGAGGTACAAAAATTTACTACTTTGGATTCACAATTGTTAGCTAAATCGAATGATCATAACTTTGCATCTTATTTGGTTCAGTGTGGTGGCAATTGTGTTACATGAATTAGAATTTTGGGATATAGTTTTGACTTTTACTTAGAGCTGTAAGACCAATACATGCTGTAAACATAAGCCATACTACAGGTACTAAATACGTCATATGAGTTTGTCCAATTAATGCTGAAATCAATATTGGCGTTAATCCAGCAAAAATTACAAAACTAATGTTGTAAGATAATGCAATTCCACTAAGTCTAATATGTACAGGAAAAATATAGCTTAATAAAATAGGTGATAGTGCAACTAATGCACCTTGAACTATAGCAAAAATACTTATAGCAATAATGATATTCATTTGCATATATATCATATAATAACAAATTGTGGCGGCTATAGTTAGTAATAAAATTAGATTTTTGAATAATTTAAAGATATTTATTTTATCTGCTAAGATACCAATACACAAAGTGGCAATTATACTTAATGTGGTCGTAATTAATATCGAATTACTAATCAGTGTCGGATCCAATTTGACGATTTTGATTAAGTAAGTAGGCATAAATATAAGAGCTAGTGTTATTGGGGTTGCCATTGTTGAAGTTAATCCAATTCCAATAATTATTTTAGCTAAATGATGTTTTAGTAATTCAACTATAGGTAGGCTGTCATGATGCTTTAGATTTTTAAATGCCGCAGTCTCATGAAGATTATTTCTTACTTGATATGCAACTATGCATAATAACCCTCCTAGAATAAATGGAATTCGCCATCCGAAGCTACTAATTTGATTTGTGCTTAGGTTATTTATAATTAATGAATTTATTACTATTCCTAGAAGAAGACCTGCAATAGTTACTGCAAAAACAACGCCCATTGCCAATCCACGTTGATTGGGAATGGATTCTGTTCCAAATACTATTGTACTTGGTAATTCACCACCAATAGCCAGACCTTGAATTAATCGAAATAGTACCATCAAAATAGGTGCCCAAATACCTATTTGGTCATAAGTGGGTGATAGTCCAAGACCAATTGATGCAAACCCCATTAAAACCATTGTAATCACCATCACTGTTTTTCGCCCGATTTTGTCTCCGATATGGCTAAAAATGATTCCACCTATTGGTCTTGCAATATAACCAATAACAAATACTGAGTAGCTCGCGATAATAGAGGTTAGCTGATTCTCTGTAGGGAAAAATTGATTCGAAAAATAAACGGCAAAAAGACCATAAATAGTAAAATCATAAAACTCTAGTAAGCCGCCAACTGAGGCCAAAAAAATAATTTTCTTCTGTTCAGTATTTAACATATTTATTTAAGTCCAAAAACATAAATTAACTTTTAATCAAAGAATTTAGTGAATGTTGTAACTTCCTCACGTGGTGTACGATAGCTATTAATTACATCAGTTGTATCTTCATAACCAAGAGCCATTCCGCATACCAAAACTATATCATTTGGATAACCAAGGGCTGATTTGACGATTTGGGGTTGTTCAGCAAGTGCGGCTTGTGGGCAAGTTGCGAGTCCAAGAGAAGTAGCCATTAACATTATGGACTGTAAAAACATTCCATAATCCATAAATGAACCTTTTTCTAATTTTGGATGGGCAAAGAAATATAATGTAGCTGGAGCACCAAATGAGATGTAGTTTTTCTCCCATTGAGCCATTCTTTTTTCTTTATCACTACGTTTGATATCTAGAGCTTCAAACATTTGTAAACCGCAAGCAACACGACGTGCTTGAAGTGCTTCTGGCATTTTATCTACCGGATAGTAATTATAGTCCATCTGGCGATCTACGCCATCACGGAACTGTTTGACTAGAAGCTTATCAAGTTCGGATTTTTTTTGGCCTGTTACAACAGCTACTTCCCAAGGTTGGGTATTGGTACCTGATGGAGCATGACGAGCATACGAGAGTATCTTGACTATAATGTCTTTAGCAACTGGCTTATCAAGAAAAGCACGTACTGATTTACGCTCGAGTAGTGCTTTAGTTAGATCCATATTTATTGAGCTACGCTAAAATTATACCAAATATGGTTTTTATAATCGTAGAGCTTACATTTTTTGAATATATCTAATAGTGTTGAGAAATTCAATTTATATTCATGAATATAGGCACTATAATGTTCTTTAATGCTAGCAAAAGCAGTCTTTAAGCGATAAAATGGTATTCTTATATCTGCATGATGCGGAGTATGAATTAGGATATGATGTATAATAAATTTATCAACTAACCAGTTGGTATGAATTACTGTAGTACAAAAAACTGCTCCAATAGTATGATTCCACTCTGCTCTTTCGTCAAAGAAAGGTATTTGTGGGTGTGTGTGATGGATATATACAATTAGTGAAATTACATAATTAAATACGATAAATGGTAGTATCAACGCTGCAAATACTGAGAATAAACCATCTTGTGAATAGTAAATCGTACCAACTAGTAAGGCAAACAGTACAACAGCTAGTTTTCCGATTTTTATAGCTCTAACTTTGGATGCTTGTAGGTCATCAGGCATAAACATAACCATTTTTGGCCACCATACTTTTAGTATATAGTGTATTCCACAACCCCAAAAACTTCGTTCTGCACGGTATAAGAATTTTTTAAAACCGCTAAGTGATTTGTACTCATCAATAGTAAGTGGGCGCCAAATCCAATCAATTGGACTAAAAGAGGTAAAACCATGGTGAATACGGTTATGCCCAAAACACCATAGGCGATAGCTATTAAGTGCTGGGAGCATATAAATAGTACCCATAATTTCAGATACCCATTTGTTTTTGAATAATGAACCATGGGCTGCATCATGAGCAAGGACAAACATTCCTGAGGCAGCAATCCCAGCTAAAAAACCAGAAATTAATTTACCAATATAATTATTTATAGCAAATACGCCATACATAAAAAATAGATAAAATGCCATATCGAGGACACACCAAAATAACACTGTAGGCATAGATTTTCTATATGCTTTAGGGTTGATTTTTTGTCTAAGTTCTGTAATGTCTTTTTGTGTCAAATCTGCGTAATCAGAAGTTATATTCATGTTTAACTCGGTTTCTAATACAAATAAATTATTAATATACCATTATTCTACCACAATTTTATGATATTATAACTCCAAATTAACTTTGGCGGTAGATATTCCTATGCAAATATTATTAATTCGTTATATTTTAGTCATCTTGTTCGGTAGCTGTATGGCTTTTGCCTTTCCACCACATGCAGTTAGTTATATTGTTTTTGTTATCTTAACATTGTTTATATTTGGGCTACAGAAGCGATTCACAAAATCAAGCTTTTGGTATGGCTATGGCTTTTATTTTGGTGCAGTTGTTGCATTTATCGGCTATTGGTTCAGTAGTTACTTTCATACTCAGCTTGGTACAGGATATTTGTTATCTTATGCTCTTACCTCAATTATTTGTTTTTATACGGCTTTTTATATTGGTATTATTTGTTTTTTATATAATAAATTACGAACTGGCAATCAATTTTTCAATTTGGTGGTTTTATTTCCATCTCTTTGGGTACTAACCGAATTAATTCGGGGGTTATTTTTTCCGCGATCGTGGTATGTTCTTGGGAATATAGTAGTTAATAGTCCATTTTTTTCAGGTTTTTACCCAGTATTTGGGGTGTACTTTGTGTCGTGGCTAATTGTTGCTATTGCTGGGTTAATTTGTTATTTTTTCTGTTATCAACAAAAATCTTTAGGTGGATTGGTGAAATGTTTATGTGTGATTATAATAGGTGTCAGTATGTCTTATTTACTTTCTCAGATACGATATACCAAAAAATTTGGGAGTCCAATCAAAGTTGCATTAATTCAGCCAAGTGTTTTTTCAACCAGTAGTCTTACTGAACAAAAACTTCTAGAAACAGAAGGAATTATTGAGAAACTTGTAACAAATGTCAATGCAAGTTTAATAATCCTACCTGAAACTATATTTGGGACTGACTCACATTATTTGAGTGATGGTTATTTTGATAGATTAAAGCATTTAACAAAAGGTAGGGAACTTATTTTTGGTTCCCCACTTAGTTGGCCAGGAGAACGGCATCAAACTGGAGTAGCAAATATAGATAATCCAGACCATCTAATTTATACAAAGCATTATCTAGTACCATTTGGTGAATATATACCTTTACAAGGTAATCCTATAATGGATTTTCTAGTACAGAGTATTGGATTTAGTCTAAAAAATTATATACCGGGGGCATATATTCAAAAACCTATGTTAGTAAATGGGCAAAAATTTGCGTTTAATATTTGTTATGAAAACACCATAAATGATTTTGTTGCTAAAAATGCGATAGCTGCCACAATTTTAATTAACCAATCAGATTTATCGTGGTATGGAAAGACGGTTATGAAGGATTCATCATTACAGTTTTCACAAGTTCGTGCTTTAGAAAATCAGCGTTATTTCTTACAAGATGGTAATACTGGAGATACTGTGGTTATAAACCCTATGGGTCAAATAGAACAAAAGATTCCTGCTTTTGAAGAGGGACTAATAATTACTAGCGTACAAGGATATAGTGGCACTACACCATTTGAATTTATGGGCAATACCCCAATTTGGTTACTATGTTGTCTAGTATTGTTATGGGCAATTACCAAAAAATTTGTGAAAAAATCTAAGCATTTTAGCGCATGACTATTGTATACTAACTCATGTGTGATGAAATTTATACGGCTTTTATTGTTTAAGGAAACTTTGATGAATCTTAAAAAAATACTTATAGTTATTGCTCTAGCATCTAGTTTTGCGGCATGTAGTACTACTAAACCTCCAGTTGTTCAAAGTGTTGAAGAAGTTGTAGATGTTAATGTAACATCTTATTATAATTCAGTATGGTTTGATCGTAATTCGACAAAAGTTGCTGATAGCTTTGATACTGTATTAGACCTTAATGCAGACTATTTAAAAGCAAATCCAATTGCTTTAGTTCAACTGCAAGGTAATGCTTCAGAAGTAGGTTCCAAAGAATATAATTATAAGTTAGGGCTTCTACGTACCCATTCTGTTGCCAAAGAACTGGTGAAGCTTGGTGTGAATCCAAAACAAATTCAAGAAATATCTTTTGGTTCTAGTAAACAGGTATCTACAAAAGATAAACAATCATCACAACGTGTAGATATTGTCTATACAAGTGGCGCGCCGATTTCATATTATATCGAACAATTACCAATAGTGTCAACTGAGGATGAAACCGTCGATTTTGAGTCAATTAGTATTAAACCTCAATCTAAGGTTGAGAGTAGCTCATCAAGCACTATAGCTCTACCACCTAATGGTGTAGGAAAGGTAACTGCTTTAGCTCCAGATTCTAATTCAGCAGAGTCAAGTGTAGCTAATGCTGCATCTATTATGGGTGTTCCTGAAGCCAATTAGTATATATTTTCTTGCGTGAGAATTATAGAGCATAGATCCCAGCCTCCGCTGAAATTCATGCTCTTACCCTAAGTTTACTTATAAACTGGGTGTTTAGCACATAAATCTAAAGCTTGTTGCTTCACACGCTCAATCACTTGGTTATTTGTGGTGTTTTCTAATACATCAGCTATCATATTACCTAGTATTTCACACTCGGCTTCTTTAAATCCACGTGTAGTAACTGCTGGAGTACCAAGGCGGATACCAGAAGTTACAAAAGGCTTCTCTGGGTCATTAGGAATAGAGTTTTTATTAATTGTTATATTAGCTAATCCCAGAGCTTCTTCAGCTACTTTTCCAGTAATATCTTTAGATCTTAAATCAACGAGCATTACATGAGATTCTGTTTTACCAGATACAATTCTAAGGCCGCGTTTAACTAACGTTTGTGCCAAAATATTAGCATTTTTCTTAACTTGGGCTTGATAGGTTTTAAATTCTGGTTGTAATGCTTCTTGAAAAGCAACTGCCTTGGCGGCAATTACATGTTCTAATGGACCACCTTGTAACCCAGGGAAAATTGAAGAATTAAGTATTTTCTCATACTCAGCCTTAGCAAGAATAATTCCACCACGTGGACCACGAAGAGTCTTATGGGTAGTAGAAGTAACAAAATCAGCATAAGGAACAGGATTTGGATATACTCCAGCTGCAATTAAACCAGAGTAATGTGCCATATCAACCATAAGTAAAGCCCCTGATTGTTTGGCAATTTCGCTAAATTTTTTAAAATCAATCTCTAGTGAATAAGCTGATGCACCAGCTACTATTAGTTTTGGTTTATGTTCAAGAGCTAATTTGAGAACTACATCATAATCAATCTCTTCTTTTTCATTTAAGCCATAGCTTACAAAATTAAATAATTTACCTGATAAATTAACTGGAGAACCATGAGTTAAATGTCCACCATCAGCTAAAGACATCCCAAGAACAGTATCCCCAGGGTTTAATACCGCAAAATATACTGCTTGATTAGCTTGAGAACCAGAATGTGGTTGTACATTAGCATACTGGGCACCAAATAGTTTTTTTAATCTATCTATTGCTAGTTGCTCAACCATATCTACGTATTTGCAGCCACCATAGTAGCGCTTATTAGGATAGCCTTCGGCATATTTATTGGTAAGAACTGAGCCTTGAGCTTCCATAACCGCTTTTGAAACATAGTTTTCTGAAGCGATTAATTCTATATGTTCTTCTTGGCGCGTTTTCTCTTGTTCCATATAGCCAAATAATTCATTATCATTTTGTTTAATCGATGCATTAAAATCTAGCATATTTTGTCCTTTAAAATTTGTTATTCTTTTGTTCTTCCATATTTATCATCAAAACGTACTATATCGTCTTCACCTAGATATTTGCCGCATTGTACCTCAATAATTACCAGATTCTTATCTGTATTATTTTCTAAGCGATGTTTCATTTCAATCTCAATATAAGTTGATTGATTTGCTGTTAGTTCAAATTTTTTATCATTTTTGGTAACTGTGGCAACCCCATCAACCACAACCCAATGTTCAGTTCTATGGTGGTGTTTTTGGAGTGATATTGCTGCATGTGGTTTTAATTCAAGACGTTTTATCTTGTAAAAAGGACCTTCTTCAAGTACAGTATATGTTCCCCATGGGCGATAAGCTGTTTGGTGAAGCTCGAATGTGTGATGCTCCATTTTTTTTAGTCGCTCAAAGATAATCTTTACATTTTGAGCATTATTTTTGTCAGCTACGAGTACCGCATCCGGCGTATCTACAATAATAAGATCTTTAATATCAACCCCAGCAATTATTCTATCAGTTGAATAAATAAGGCAATCTTTGGTGTTGTGTAATACGCTTTCACCAATTATAGCATTATTATCTTTATCTTTGGGTAATGTTTGGGCGATTGATAACCAAGAGCCAATATCAGACCATCCAATAGAGCATGGTAATACAGCTGTTTTTTTACTTTTTTCAAAAAGAGCATAGTCGATTGAAATGCTCTCTGGTTGTAAGAATAACTCACGATTTAGATGTACGATTTTACTATTGTTTAGAGTGTCAGTTTTGGAATGAGTTAGACAGTTATTAGTTGCTTTTACAAGCCTATCTGCATATGTTTTAAATTCGTTTAGAAAAACATCTACCCGTCCACAAAACATTCCAGAATTCCAGAGGTAGTTCTTAGACTCTAAATATTCGCGTGCATGTTCTAGGTTAGGTTTTTCGACAAAGCGCTTTATTGAATAACCTTTAGCAATAGCCTCTTTGTTATTAGATTCGATATAACCATAGCCGGTCTCAGGGTATTCTGGATTTATACCAAATGTAGCTATATAACCACTTTGGGCAATTTCTTCGGCGCTATCAACAGCAGCCTTAAATGCTTCAAAATCACTTATCAGGTGATCGGCAGGAAGGATTAGGATCGTCTCATCTGGGCTGTAATTCTCTGCTATAAATAAACAAGCAGCAGCTATTGCTGGGGCAGTGTTCCTACCATATGGTTCAAGGATAAAATCACAAGGGAGATTGTTTTCATTTATTTGTTGATATTCATCTTGCATCCGAAAGTGAACTTTTTCGTTAGTAACTGTCAAAATCGCCTTCACATTAGTGAGATTACTTGCTCTAATAAAGGTATTTTGAAGTAAGCTATGCCCATCAGCTAGCTTGATAAAAGGTTTTGGGTCTAGTTGTCTTGATACTGGCCACAAGCGAGAACCTGAGCCACCTGATATAATTACTGGAATCATAATTTACACCTTGAAGAAAATAAACTTCTAATATGTAGCATTTTATCATTTTATGAATCTGGTGAAATTGTTTTTTTAGCGCATCAATAAAATTCCATGCTAAAATGTCACTAGAAACCTTAATTTTTCTAGAGAATTACAAATAAATAATAATCAATATAGTTTATCCCAGTTGCCACCACTGGGGTTATATATCCATATTCCGTGGTGTGTGAAGAAGTGTCCGTATTGCGATTTTAATTCTCATAACTCACCTACAGAATTACCAGAATCTAAGTATGTGGATGCTTTAATTACTGATTTGGAACAGGCATTACCACTTATTTGGGGGCGTTCTATTCGTACTATATTTATTGGTGGTGGGACACCAAGTTTATTTAGTCCTGAAGCAATCAATAGGATTTTACAAAGCGTACGAAGTCTTACACGCTTATCTCCTTTAGCGGAAATAACTATTGAAGCTAACCCAGGTACGGTAGATAATGAACATATAGCGGGATATCATAAAATCGGGGTTAATAGGATTTCTTTCGGAGTTCAATCATTTAATGATAAGCATCTAAATGCTCTTGGGAGAATTCACGATAGTAGTGCTGCGATTAATGCAATTACCAAAGCTAAAAAATATTTTTCACAAATTAATTTAGATATAATTTATGGACTACCAAATCAAACAATCAATGAACTAAAAGAGGATATAAATAAGGCTATTAGTTTTGATACCACTCATTTATCTTTTTATAATTTGACTATAGAACCAAACACTGAGTTTAATAAAAACCCTCCAAAGAATTTACCTGATAATGATTTGTGTTATCAAATGCAAGATCTAATTGTATCCAATTTATCCAATATTGGCTACTCAAGGTATGAAGTGTCAGCTTATGCTAAAGAGGGTGATTTTTGTAATCATAATCTCAACTACTGGCAGTTTGGGGATTACCTAGGTATTGGTGCTGGAGCTCATTCAAAGCTTAGTTTTCATGATAAGATAATCAGGCAAGTACGTCAAAAACATCCAAAAAGTTATATGGATGCGGTTGCTACTAATAAGCATATTATAGAGAATAAAACTGTTACCAAAGATGAGCTTCCATTTGAGTTTATGCTAAACGCTCTACGTTTAAATTCTGGTTTTGCAACGACTTTATTTGTTGAACGAACAGGATTACCACTTGGTACTATTCTTAAACAATTAGAGATGGCACGACAAAAAGGGTTTCTTAGTCTAAAAGATGGTAAAATCCTACCAACAATCAAAGGACAAGATTTTTTAAACGATTTGCTTTTATTATTTTTGAGTTAAATGTATTGTGTTGTATTGGGTAAATTTTAAGGGTATTTTAAATGAACAATAAGCAGAAATTTTTTAGTCAGTTACAAAATTTATATGTTGGTGCAAGATTAGATGGTAAAGGTGGAATGGCTAAATTATTACAATTTAAATGCCAATATTTTGCGCAAATAAAACCATTAATTGAAGCTGAAATTAAGAAGAGCTATCCAGATATTGATGATAGTTCTCAAACTGAATTATATGAAAAACTTTATACTTTTTTTAGTAGCTATTTAACTGATGGTGGATCTATATATTTTAGTGATACTCCTGCTTATAAAAATGTATATGCTAAAGTTTATTTTGATAAAGAAGATACAGCACTATTTTATAAAACTAAAGACTTATATTATGTAAAATCGCAAGTAATGTATCAATCGGTAGAAAACCTAACTTTTAGTAATAATGATAAGGCGATTGCGGCATATTTTGATTTTGATGCTGGAGATTATATTCCAACTAATAATAACACCAAAGAAAAAGTATTAATTTTATTTACGGGTCTAAAAAATCGCAAATTACAGTTTAAGGTAATTGAGCAATCTCAAATTATTAAAGATGATGAGTATAATATAATTGATTGTAAACTAAAAGGCTTGGATGAATCAAACTCGTATATTATCAAAAAGTCGAGTAATCAATTAATTGATGAGAAGGTAGGTTTTTATGCAATAAATTACTTACAAAAAAAAGATACTAAAGATGCGGTAATTAAATTCCTAGGTGACAATGGTATTTATATTGCTGAGGAAATAGTTACTAAAGCTATAAGTATCTATAAAAAACAAAATGAGGTTGATTTTTTTATTCATAAGAATGCAAAAGGATTTCTAACCGAACAGTTTAACTTGTTTATGTATAATTACCTGAGTAATGACATGGATAGCTTATTAGAACAAAAACGTTTAAATAATATCCTAAAAATCAAAAAAATTGCTTTTATAGTCATTGATTATATTGCAAAATTTGAAGATGAGCTAAAAGCTATTTGGAACAAACCAAAGTTTGTACGAAATACTAATTATGTAGTAACCTTAGATAAGTTATTAACAAAAGACTTTGACATTTCAATTTTAACGAAACACTCAGGAATTGAATCACAAATTAAGGAATGGCAAGATCTGGGTATGGTGTCTGATGGGTTTAATATTAACTCTATCACAGAAGCAAAAGATATGTTTGCTGAAAGTAAGTATAAATACCTACCATTTGATACCAAGCATTTTGATAATACTATAAAATATCAAATTTTGGGATTATTTGATAATTTTGATGATGAATGCGATGGTGTATTAATAAAATCAGATAATTATCAAGCACTAAACACCATAATGCCTAAATATAAAGAACAAATAGATTTAATCTATATTGATCCACCATTTAATACGGGGAGTGATTTTTCGTATTTGGATAATTATCAAGATAGCACGTGGTGTAGTATTATGTATGATAGGTTAAAGTTTGCTAATGCAATATTATCAGATAAAGGTAGTATTTATGTCCATTTAGATTATAGAGCCAATCACTACAATAGAATGCTAATGGATAATGTTTTTGGGGTAGAAAATCTTGTTAATGAAATAATTTGGTTATTCAATACAGGTGGTATCCCTGATAATTTAGGGTTTCAGAAAAAGCATCATAATATTCTTTTTTATAAAAAATCTAATTTACCAATTTGGAATAAAGTTTTAGCAAAAAGTTATATTCGTGGTGATTTTTTCAACCCAGAACAAGAAAGAGCAAAAGAGCTTGGTATAAAAAAAGATGAATACGGATTATATAGAATGAATCTAGCTAAATCTGTATGGGAGATGGGAAGTCTATTTAGAAATAGTAAAGAGTTAGTGAAATATGATGGTGATAAACTTACACAAAAACCAGAGGCTGTTATAGCTAGGGTTGTATCAGCATCTACAAATGCAAAATCTGTTGTATGTGATTTCTTTGCAGGTAGTGCTACTACTTTAGCGGTTTCGCATAAGTTAAATCGTAAATATTTAGGTGTTGAGATGGGGGTACATTTTTATTTAGTAATACTACCACGTATAAAGCAAGTTTTGTTTGGTGCTAAAGTCGGAATAAGTGAAAATCAAGAGGTAAAATCTGGCGGTATGTTTAAATACTATGAGCTGGAACAATACGAAGATGTTTTAGATAAAGCAGTATATCAAATGACTGATAAGAGTAACCTAGCATATGATTTTAGTAATAATGAAAAACTAGCCCATGATGGCTTAACTATTGACTACTCTGATGAAAGTAATCCGATATATTATTCGTTTGAGAAGTTATATCCTGATATTGATATTTGGGAAACAATTAGTAATTTTTATGGTTACAAAATTAAGAAATATGTAAGTTGTGATAAAGTAATTTATACAACTCGAGATGGTCGTGAGATTACTTTATCAAAAGATAAAATTACTTTTGACAATATGCCTGAGCTTAAGTCTCTGATTTGGTGGCAATAATGGTAAAAGCTACCAATAAAGCAACTGCCAAAGTTACTTTAGAAAAGATAGCTGGTAATTTAGCCTTACCTGATACTGCTTACTATGATTTTACTACCTTTGCTGGTGGTATGCGATTATTTGACTATCAAGAACAAGCAGTAATAAAAGCAACGAAGTTACTTTGTCGATATTTTAATATCGAAGATAAAAACTCTGGTAATGAGTATCTACTAGATGCTTATCTTAGAAGCACAGATTATCCATTAGCTAACTTAGCAGTTGGACGTAATGATTCACTTTATCCATTGCTAGTTGATTATTTCGCAATAAATGACAATAAGTTAGATTTTAACCAATTCCTAAACCGAATGAATTTTTGGATGGCAACTGGTAGTGGTAAAACTATTGTCATGGTAAAACTAATCAGTATTATATCTAAGCTAATGCAAGATAAACTAATCCCCACAAAGCCGATTATGGTTCTAGCCCCAGATGATAATATCTTAAGCCAAATAGTTCATGTGGTTAATCGTTTTAATATTTATTCCAATAATAAAATAAGCCTAGTTGACTTAAAACAAAACTGGGAACGTGATAATCAGTATATAGAATTAGACCATTTATCTATTGGTACGACTCGGGTATACTATTATAAATCAAATAATTTTGTTGCTGATAAAGCTGAGGTTGCAAGTAGTAAAGATGGTAAAAATATTTACTTTGATAATTATCGAAACTTAAATGGGTGGTATTTGTTTTTGGATGAGGCTCATCGAGGCGAAGATAATAAATCAAAGCGGAAAGCAATATTTAATATTTTAGCTAAGAATGGTTTTTTGTTTAATTTCTCCGCAACTTTTACTGATGATATTGATGTTTTAACAACTATATTTGATATGAATTTAGCTAAATTTCTACAGTCGGGATATGGGAAGAAGCTCTATATTTCAGAAACCGAAATTGGTGATTTATCAAACGGAACTAATCAAAAATTACTCATTGATAACGAAGACAAAGAAAAACAGAAAACTATTGCTAAAACAATGCTATTATTAGCCTTACAAAGAAAAAATGCTACTATTATAAAGACAATAAACAGCGAACTATATCATATGCCACTAATGTTAGTTTTAGCAGGACAGGTTAATAGTGATGATAAGGGGTTAAAACCATTTTTTAACTATCTAATTCAGATGGTGAAAAATGAATGGGATATCGATACAGCAAAGCAGGAATTAAAACGTGAGCTAAATCGTGTTGATGTTGATGGGAAGCATAGTAATTTTAAATTTGGGCTAGGTGATCATGATCAAATTAACTCTATTTGTCTGCAAGTAGATAGTCTAACTCCCACAGATATCTGGAGCTATGTTTTTGGTGGTAAAAACTCTACTATCGAGGTTATTACTTTTGAAAAAAATAAAGATGAAGTTGCTTTTAAGCTAAAAACTGCTGATAAGCCATTTGCCTTACTGGTAATTGGTGAAGCTATTAATTGGTTAAAACATGATATAAGTGGTGCTTTTGAAATGGTAAACCGAAGCCTCGATGCCTCCTTATTTGATAATATTAATTCATCTGATAATATTTCGATGTTGCTCGGTAGTCAAATGTTTAAAGAAGGCTGGGATAGTAATCGTCCTAATATAGTTTGCTACTTAGGAATTGGTAAAAACTCAGATAATAAAAAATATGTAATGCAAACAATTGGTAGAGGTATTCGGATTGAACCATTACCCAACCAAAGAAAACGCTTTGAGTATTGCAATAATGATAATTTATCCATTGATGAGATTGATAAGATTAGAGTTTTAGTAGATGTTTTAGAGACGGAGTTTGTCTTTGCAACTGATAGTAAGGCAATTAATGAAATATGGTCTATAATTCAAGAGCAAGGTAGCAAAGACGATTGGAATGAAGAAATCCATAAGTATTTTACAATTAATAAAAAATTACCAAGAGAGCTTGTTGTTCCTCGTTACCAAGATAGTAAAAAACCTAATGATAATCCATTTCGTACAAATAAAGACAATAAAGCTAAATTACAAAATTATATTAATGGACAGTCAGATAAGGTGCTAGCTTTATCTAATAACCTTAATTTACGGACAATTATTAAACTTACAAATGTTGAAAAAAATATTAACACTAATAACAACAATAAGATACCATTGTATAAACCAGAGTATATAGTTAAATTAATACATGAACATTTTAATAAAATAGAAAAGGTTATAGCAGATTTTGTATATTTGAATGATCAGATTAGGCATTATAAGCATATTGCAACCACAATGACCAATGGCGACCTTGAACAATTAGAAAAAGAGTTAAAGCAAATTATGCACGATGATAGTAATATAGTTGATGAAGGAACATTATTAGATCAATTATTGTCAAATCAAATTAGTAAAGAAGATTATGCAAAGCAATTACAAATTGCTAAGCAATATTCATGTGAATCTAAAGATTATAAATTTATCAAAATTGTAAGTGGAATCAAAAAACTATTTAAGCATCATTACTATCAGCCAATAGCACTATTTAACGAGGATTATTATGATAAGTTTAAGCATATAATTAAAGTAACATCAGAGGTAAATTTTTTAACCTCTTTGTGTAGCTACCAGAAAACACTCAATGAAAAATACGAGTGGTGGTATTTTACTAAAGTAGATGAGACACTTGATGGTGAAATAGGGATTGAGTATTTTGATGAAACACTTGGTACATCTCGGAAATTCTACCCTGACTTTATATTTTGGTTAAAAGAGAAACTAACGGGTAAATTATTTATAAAATTTATTGACCCTAAGGGTGCCGAACATCAACTTAATCCATATGATAAAGCGGTTGGGTTTGAGAAAATGTTTGGAGATGAAAATCTACACAAGACGGTTAAAGAGCAAATTAGGGATGAAAATTATCAGATTAGCTTACATTTTTACAATCAAGATAAAAGTGTTGCTAGATCGTGGGAAGATAAATATAAAAAATACTGGTGTAGCTCATTAGAGCAGATTTTCTAAACAGTTTTTTGGATTAGTATATATGACAAAACAAATTATTCATACGGACAAAGCTCCAGCCGCGATAGGCTGTTACTCTCAAGCGGTAAAAGTTCATAACACTGTATATCTATCAGGGCAAATTGGATTAGATCCAGCGACTCAGATATTAACAGAAGGGATTCATAATCAAGCCCGCCAAGTCTTCAAAAATTTGGAAGCGGTAGTAAATGCTTCTGGCGGTTTATTAAATGATATAGTTAAACTAAATATCTATTTAACAGATATGAGTAACTTTTCGGTAATTAACGAAATAATGGCAGAGTTTTTTATTAAGCCATATCCAGCTCGTGCTGCCGTCGGAGTTAAAGAGTTACCCAAAGGTGCAATAGTTGAAGCAGATGGAATTTTGGTGTTATAATATTGCAATGCAACATAGTTGTTAAAACAACGTTAATAAAAGGGCAATATAAATGACTTCACGGGTACTAAACAACCAAACATATTCTGAAATTATTGTTGGTCAAACTGCAACTTTAGTAAAACAATTGACACAAAATGATATTACTTTATTTGGTTATATGTCAGGTGATGTTAACCCAGCTCATTTTAATCATGAGTATGCAAAAAACACTATTTTTAAAGGCGTTATTGCACACGGAATGTGGGGTGGTAGCCTTATTTCTACAGTTTTGGGTACTAAGTTACCAGGCCCAGGTACGATATATTTGGCACAATCTCTAAAATTTTCGCGTCCTATTTATATTGGGGACGAAATTACAGTAACTGTTACAGTAATAGAAAAAAAAGAAAAAAACCGCTTAGTATTGGAGTGTAAGTGTGTCAATCAAAAAAATGAAACAGTAACTTCAGGTATAGCGGAGGTAATTGCCCCATCAGAAAAAATAACAATTACTGCTCCAATATTAAGTTTTCCAACATTTGTTCAAGAAAGCACTAGTATCACTAACTGATTCGAGTAAAACATATGAATATACTGACTATTAATGCAAGATTATCATCGATAAAATTGAAAATCTTTCGTTACCATAATAAAAATAAAATCAACTTGTTAGTAAGTGCCCATATACATCTAGATAAAGCACCGTCTTTAACTATTAGTACTGAGTCAAATCAGGATACTGAAAAAATAGAATTAAATGGGGATAACCAACATTTAAATGCTATAGATAAGATATTCCAAAATCCTAAATTTAATCGTTATACCATTGATTGTACTATAAATAAAATAGCTTATGGTGGCGAAGATTATGTAAATATCATTTTACTTCACATAAAAACTTTAAATAGTTTAAGTAAACATAATGACTTATTACCCAATATTCAGCCATATAATATACTGGTAGCCAAATATTTCTTGACTCACTTTCCAAAAATGAAGCATTATGCCACATTTGATAATGGCTTTCATCATACCATCCCTAAAATTAATCAGGCACTAACACTAAGTGGTTTGAAGGGTTATGGGGTACATGGTTTATCAAGTGAATATATCGCTGACAAGCTTAGTTCATTAGTTGATGATAAATTGGCTCGGGCTAATTGGGTTATAGTTCATTTAGGAGTTACTAGTAGTATATGCGGGATTAAAAAAGGTAAAAGTTTTGTAACTGAATCTATCAAAGAATCTAATCGGGTATTGGTTTCTATAGCTGACGGGGTAGAGATTCCCGAAAAAGAATATGACGGATTAGTTATAGAGTCTTATGCTTTGTCAGTAGCTAGGAGTATTAGTTTGGCGACAACTTCTTTGGGCGGTATTAATGGTATAGTTTTTACTGGTAATATAAGTCAAAATAGCCCACAAATACGTAAGCTAATTCTTGATAAGCTCTCATGGCTTGGTGCTATTATCAATAAGAAAGCAAATAATAATCAAAAGCTAAAAATAAGTGACAAAGATTCCAAAATAACGGTATTATTGGTATCTACTAATGAAGGTTATGCAATGGTTAATCAATTTGTTGAGGATAAACTGTGATTATTCTAGCTATTGATACTTCAAATGAGTATTTGTCCTTAGCACTAGAAGTCGATGGTGTTAGATTTTCATCACTTGATAAAGTACTAAACAAACAATCTCATTATATTATCGAAAAAATCAATACCTTGGTTATAGATGCAGGTATTAAATTAACCGAAATAAATCTAATAGCCTATGTAGAAGGACCTGGTTCTTTTACTGGTCTTCGTGTTGGTTTAAGCGTTGCTCTAGGGATTGCATATGGAATTAATGCCAAATTAGTTGCAATACCAAGTTTTGCAATTTATGCTAGAGCCTCAGGGGTAAAGACTAATATATTGGTTGGTATTGATGCACGCCTTAACCAAATATATCTATCTGGAGTTAATCCAAAAACACTTGATTATTTTATAACACCATGTGTTATTGATCCAGATAAAATAGAATGTGGTAATGATGTTACCCTAATTGGTAATGGCTTTAGTGTTTATAATAATCTATTGTCTAGTCAGATAAAAGCATTAAACTATATCGAAATTGATTATCCTAGCGCTACACACATGCTTGATATAGTTGGCTTAGATAAATACAAGATAATTGCTTTAAACGAAGCTAATTTAATGTATCTTAGAAATAAAGTAGCCCTTAGTCTCATTGAGCAAAAGAAAAACTAATAATGCAAATTAGATGCGCCAATAGTGGGGAATTAAATACTTTAGTTACTCTTGATAAAATATCAAATATGACTAATTGGTCGTTAAATGATTATCAAAATAGTTTCAATAATAAACAACACTTTATTTATATTCTTGAAGAACATGGTAAAATATCTGCGTGTATAGTTGTGGGCGTGGTTCTTGATGAAGCTGAAATTTTGCAGCTTTGGGTAGAAAGTAACTCGAAACGTAAAGGTCTTGGAATATATCTATTAAATTATACCCTAAACGAAATACGTAAAAAACATATGGTGCTTCGCGTATTTCTTGAAGTTAGAGATGGCAACGTTGAGGCAATTAATTTGTATAAAAAAGTCGGGTTTATAGAAGTTGGTAGGCGCCACAAATATTATAATGTTGATGCTTGGCAGTTTGATGCTTTAGTAATGCAAAAAGAATTTTTGGGATTTTTGTAAGTGAATGATGCTTATAAGCTTTTATATAATAACTTATGGCTTATTAATAAGTCTAGGATTGCTAAACTTAACCCAGATTATAGACTACCACAAGATATAGTTGCACCCGTAGCCATTTCAAAGCCTGTCGAGATTAGTTATTTAAAACCCACTAAAACTACCATCGCAGAATTGCCGATTGTTGATAATACACCAATTCTCAAGCAAAAACCAGCAGATATAATCCTTAATTGGGATGCGCTGGTATCTACGATAAATAATTGTAAACTTTGTAGCTTATGTGATAATCGCCAAAATGTTGTAATAGAACGCGGTAATCGTGAAGCTCCATGGCTGTTTGTGGGTGAAGCACCTAATAGTGATGATGATAAAGAATGTAGGCCATTTGCTGGGCAGTCAGGGCAACTATTAGACAAGATGATAGGAGCTATGAAGTTAGATGTAGAGCATGATGCTTATATCTGTAATATAGTAAAATGTAGCCCACCGTCTAATCATAATCCAAAAGCCAATGAAATAGCTATGTGTAAAAATTATTTACTTAGTCAAATAGAGCTAGTTAAACCCAAAATTATTATTGCTCTAGGGCGTTTTGCTATTCAGACATTACTTAATTCGAATGTCGCAATTGAAAAACTACGTGGTAAAGTTCATAAATATAATGATATACCGCTTATTGCAACTTATGACCCTACTTATCTCTTAAGAAATCCCGATGCCAAAAAAGATGCTTGGGACGATTTGCAATTAGCCATGAAGACAAAAGGTTAGACTATGAATACTGATATAGCTAGTATGAATATTAAGGGTATAGAGACTAAAGCCATAATAGGCTGTTATGACTACGAACGTGTTAAACCTCAAGATCTATTAATTGATGTTATAGCAGAACTATATACTCATAATTGGATGAAACAAGATAAACTTGGTACCACAGTTGATTATGATGAGATATGTGATTATATTGTATCAGTAGTATCAAATACAGAGTTTTTACTTTTAGAAACTTTGACACAGTTTGTTGCAAATGGTGTTGTAGATAAATTCCCTCTAATAAAGAATGTAGAAATAAATGTTACAAAATTAGCAATTTGTGGGATTAAAGCTCGTGAAATAAAAGTTGGATTTAAAAAATTGCGGCAATTTAAAGTAGCCCTTGCTCTTGGCTCTAATGCCGAGTTTTTACCCCAGCAACAATTAATCACCGCTATTGAGATATTGGGTGAATATGTTGATAATATTGAAATTGGTGGTTTTTATGAAACCAAACCTGTTGGGTATTTGGAGCAAAAGAATTTTTATAATACAGCTATTACTGGCTATACTACTTTAAAACCAGAAGAGTTATTGGGCAAAATAAAATCAATCGAAAAACTAATGGGGAAGACCGAAATTGTAATAAATGGTCCAAGAATAATTGATATTGATTTAATTTTGGTTGATAATCTAATTTATCAACATAATTTTTTACATATACCTCATAAAAATGCCCATATCCGTGATTTTGTTATCTATCCATTAGCTGATATTGCACCATCTTGGGTGCATCCGGTATTAAACAAAACGATTGCCCAATTAGCTACAGAAATCGGTGAATCTTCAATTATTATACGTACGGAGTATTATAAACAATAATGCACCATCTTATTAAATTTAGGCATAAAAAAGAGGCAAGGCAAAAGATTTCGGGTCTCCATTCCTCAATTTATAAATTAAATGATTACTATTATATTTTATCTAAATCTTCTGACAAATCTACCGCTTTTATTACTAGTTTATCTTCTGATGAATATCAATTATACCAGTGGGCAATGAGCGAAATAGACAATTCTCATGATTTCATTGTGTATGAAACTAATTCGATACTAACTAATAATTCTAGAGCATTAGTAACAAATACTGGTGTAACAATATACCGCACTTTTGAGTTTTTAACTGAAATATTTGGGATTCTAAATTATACCCCAGATTCTTTTTCTGATGGTGGGCGATATAATACACCAGATACAGCAATTGCTCATGTTAATTATCTACTTGATCAAGGGGTTGAAACTATCGATATTGGAGTAGAATCAACTAGACCTGGAGCTAGCATAATCCTACCTGAGACTGAAATTAAAGCGTTACAAAAAATATTACCCCATATATGTGAAATTAAGCGTAATTTTAAAATAAGTATTGATACCTATCACCCCGAGACTGTCAAATGGCTACTCAATCTTGATATCGACTATATTAATGATGTATCTGGCAATCTATCACTTGATTTGGTGAGAGAATGTATCAATTCTAATAAAAGCTATATAGCTATGCATAGCCTTAGTATACCCTCTTCTAAAGAATTGATTTTATCACTGGGAGATAATCCAGTTAGTTATTTAGGGCGGTGGATAGATGACAAAATTCGTGCTTTTCATAAGATGAATATAGATACTGATAAGATAATCTTGGATCCAGGTATTGGTTTTGGAACTAATGGTCCTCAAAGTTGGTATATTTTAAAAAATATTAATCTACTTAAACGAGATGGGGTAGAGTTACTTATTGGGCACTCACGTAAGTCATTTATAAGTCATATTAGTACTAAAGCTGTAGGTGAGCGGGATTTAGAAAGTGCTCTAGTTGCAGCTGGTATTTTAGATAAAGTAGACTACTTACGTTTACATGATATTAGTTATTTGAAAGCCACGTATAGTGTTAATTCACTCATGGTACAATATCGTTAATATTCAAAATTTAGAGGGGAAATCCTATGGCTCTTGACGATTTAAGTCTGATTCGAAACTCAATCCGTGTAATTGAAAATTGGCCTGAACAAGGGGTGCAATTTAGAGATATTACTACCTTACTTCAAAACCCTATTGCATTTCATAAAGTAATCGATATTTTGGTAAATCGTTATAAAGATAAAAACATTGATGTTATAGCTGGACTAGATGCTCGTGGATTTATTTTTGGGCCTATTGTTGCGTATGAATTATCAGTTGGCTTTGTGCCAATTAGAAAAAAAGGTAAATTACCTTTTGATACATTTGCAGAGAGCTACACCTTGGAGTATGGTGATGTTACTACTGTCGAAATTCATACCGATGCTATTAAAGCAAATGATAATGTAGTTATTATTGATGATCTTATAGCTACAGGTGGCACAATGATTGCAGCATGTAAACTAGTAGAGCGTTTAGGTGGTAATGTTGTTGAATGTGCCGTTATTAATGATCTACTTTATCTAAATGGTAGTAAGTGGATTAAGGATGCAGGATTCCCCGTATACTCTGTTTTGGAGTACAAATAATGGCATCTTTCCCATTATCACGACTTCGCCGTAATAGACGCCACGATTTTATTCGTAGAATAGTATCGGAAAATCATGTACGTGTTGAAGACTTAGTGTATCCAATATTTGTAGTTGAAGGTGAAAATCGTGAGCTTGAGATTACGAGTTTGCCGGGGCAAAAGCGCTTAAGTATTGATAGGTTGTTAGTTGTTGCCAAAAAATGTCTGGAACTAGGTATCCCTGCAATTGCACTTTTCCCGATGATAGAGTCTCCAAAAACTAACAAAATGGCAGCTGAAGCATATAATCCTAATGGACTTATTCCTCGGGCAATTAAGGCTCTTAAACATGAGTTTCCAAGTCTTGGGGTTTTTACTGATATAGCACTTGATGCTTATACCGTTGATGGGCATGACGGTATTAGTGATGACACAGGTTATGTAATAAATGATTTAACTAATGAAATACTAGTTAAACAAGCACTTTGTCATGCGAATGCTGGAGCTGATTTTGTATGTCCTTCAGATATGATGGATGGGCGGATATTAAAAATACGTGAAGCACTTGATAGTAATGGGTTTATTGATACTGGGATTATGGCCTACTCTGCCAAATATGCTTCAGGATTTTATGGGCCTTTTCGTGATGCTACTGGTGCTGCTAGTAATTTGGGTAAATTTGGTAAACAGACATATCAGATGAATCCAGCTAATAGTAATGAAGCACTTCATGAAGTATATCAAGACCTAGAAGAGGGCGCTGATATTGTAATGGTAAAACCTGGATTACCGTACTTGGATGTTTTGTATCGTGTTAAACATGAATTTAAAAAACCAACGGCAGCGTATCATGTAAGTGGTGAATATGCACTTCTAAAGATGGGTAGTCAAAATGGGTTACTTGATTATGAGCGAACAATAATGGAGACTATGATTTGCTTTAAAAGAGCAGGTGCAGATTTAATCTGGACTTATGCAGCAATTGAAGTCGCAGAAATTATTGCAATGCAAGATGTAAAATAATACTAATAATGTTAGAATTGCAACAAAATATTATGGAGTTAATAAATAAATGTCACAAATCAAATTAGAACAATTAAAGGATGCTTTAAAAAAAAGACCCGAAGCGGATAAATTAATAAGCAAGTATGTTACTACCTTTAGTGAAGACTATTTATTTGATTATTCAATTGAGGATATTATCAGTGATATCATGGTTATGGAAACTTTATCAGGTGATAATGAATATGCCATTAGATTTGGTAATCAAACTAACTCATCAGCAAAGAATTTGTGGCAAATTAAGTTATTCAAGCTAAATGATCAAGTTAGCTTGTCACGCGGACTACCTATTATAGAAAACTTTGGATTTAAACTAATTGATGAGCATCCGTACAAATCTAATATTAATAATTCAACAGTTGTTCATATTTGTGATTTTGGGGTTGAAGTTCCTGATGAAGTAGCCAAAAAAATTGATGATAAGGATTTATCGCTTATTTTAAGAGATGCGATTATTAGTGTATTTAATCGTGAAGTAGAAAATGATGCGTTAAATAACTTGGTATTATTTAGTGGGTTGACAGCTCGTGAAGTTACACTAATTCGTGCAATTACTCATTATTTCATCCAAACTACATTACCATTTTCTAGGCAGTATATCGCTAATACTTTGAAACATTTTCCAAAAATTGCTCAAAATCTAGTCTTATTATTTGATGCCAAATTTAATACTCAAAGTCATGATAAAAATAAAGTTAAAAGTATTCATAATGAAATACTTGGAGAGTTAAATAGCGTAACCAATCTTGATGATGATAGAATTTTAAAAGCGTTTTTAACAACTATTGAAGCTATGCTTAGAACTAATTATTATCAGCTAGATGAAACGGGTAGATATAAAGAATACATCTCGTTTAAATTAGAGTCAGGCAAATTACCATTTTTACCAAAACCATTGCCATTATATGAAATATTTGTATATTCAATCCGTTTTGAGGCGATTCATTTACGCGCGGGTAAAGTTGCTCGTGGTGGATTTAGATGGTCAGATAGACGTGAAGATTTCCGTACTGAAGTTTTGGGTTTGGTAAAAGCCCAGGTAGTAAAAAACTCAGTAATAGTACCAACTGGATCTAAAGGCGGTTTTGTATGTAAGAAATTACCACCAATTACTGAACGTGATGCTTATATGGCTGAAGGGATAGCTTGTTATAAGCAGTTTATTTCTGGATTACTAGATATTACTGATAATTTGGTTGCAGGTACTGTTATTCCTCCAAAAGATGTCGTACGCTATGATGGAAATGATCCATATTTGGTAGTAGCTGCTGATAAAGGTACTGCTACATTCTCTGATTATGCTAATGAAATGTCAAATAAGTATGGTTTTTGGCTTGGGGATGCCTTTGCTTCAGGTGGTTCTGTTGGCTATGATCATAAAAAAATGGGTATTACCGCACGTGGTGCTTGGGAAGCTACTAAACGCCATTTCCGTCATTTAGGTATTGATATCCAAAAAGATGATTTCAGCGTAATTGGTATTGGTGATATGGCTGGTGATGTATTTGGTAATGGTATGCTTTTATCAGAACATATTTGCTTAGTTGCAGCATTTAACCATCAACATATATTTTTAGATCCAAAGCCAAATTCAGCAGTTTCTTTTATAGAACGTCAAAGAATGTTTGCGCTACCTCGCTCTTCTTGGGTTGATTATGATACAAGTAAAATCTCCGAAGGTGGTGGTATATTTGAGCGTTCGTTAAAACAAATTCCATTATCACCTGAGGTACGTGAGTGGCTTAATGTTACTCAAACTGAATTAAGTCCTAATGAATTAATTAATCTAATTTTAAAAGCATCTGCTGATTTACTTTATAACGGCGGAATTGGAACTTATATTAAATCAGAAACTGAATCGCATGAAGCTGTGAAAGATAAAGCTAATGATGCAATTCGGGTAAATGGCAATGACCTTAAGGTAAAAGTAGTTGTTGAAGGTGGTAATTTAGGTGCTACACAACTTGGGCGTATTGAATTTGCCAGAAGTGGCGGTTTGATTTTAACTGATGCAATTGATAACTCTGCAGGGGTTGATTGTTCTGATCATGAAGTAAATATCAAGATATTATTTGCGGATATTATGCAAAAATCAGGGATGAGTATCGTAGAGCGTAATGAAATTTTAGAGACGATGACTGATAATGTAGCTAATTTGGTATTGCGAGATAATTATTTGCAGACACAGATTTTAAGTTATGCTGATGCTAGAGCCCATGAGTTATTCTCAATTAATGTTAATTTTATTGAGAAATTAGAAAAACATGGTGAACTTGATCGTAAAGTAGAGTTTTTACCTAGCTATCAAGAAATAACCGAGCGTCAAAGAGCTGGAGAGGGATTGACTTCACCAGAACTTGCAGTGTTACTTGCTTATTCCAAAATGTCGCTTGATCGGCAGATTTTAAATTCTAAGTTATTGGCAGATGATACATTTGACACACTATTAATCAATTATTTCCCAGATGCATTACAAAATACTTATTCTGAGTATATTCGGAGTCATTATTTACGTCCTGAAATTATTTCTAATCAAATTGCTAATTTGATAGTGAATCGTATGGGGATAACTTTTGTATCGCGCTTTGAAGATGAGTTTAGATGTGATGTATCTTTAATAGTTCAGGCATTTTGGACAGTGTACAAATTGTTTGGAGCTGATGCTATATTTGCTGAAATAGAGGCTTTGGATAATAAAGTAAATGCTGATTTGCAAGTAGAAATGCTAATTAAAATTAAGAAATTTTTGGAGCGCACTATTCGTTGGGTAATGCGTCGCTTTAAAGATGGTAAGCATATGTTATTATTGGTAGATAAATATAGTGACGATATTGCTGAATTAGTTAAGAGTTTGCCACAAACATTAGGAATAGATGAGTATAAAGGTTTAGCAGGTATAGAGAACAAGTTTATTGAATCTCAGGTACCAAAAGATCTTGCTCAGTTTATGGCAAGAAGTAGTGCGATGCCACAATTACTTGATATAGTGATTTTGGCTGATGAAACAAAACATAGAGTTGCTGCTGTATCGAAGAATTACTTTTATCTAGGGCGTGCTTTAAGGATGGATTGGCTTAGAGGTAATCTTATTGCATTACCTGAAGACAATAAATGGCAAGCCTTATCGCGTTCAGCTCTTTTGGCTGATGGTTATTCATTATATAGTCGTCTTATTCGCGATGCGATGAATTTTGCAAACGGTAATGATGATTTTGCTGAAATATGGTTAGAGAAAGAACGCTCTAAGATTAAATTATTAAACGATATGTTTGATGAGCTACAGAGCTATAAAAATTTAGATTTGGCAATGTTATCAGCAGCAGTCCGTGAGATAGGAACGATATTCTTCTAAAACGTTTATCAAAAGTGCAAGAGCATGGATCCCATCCTTCGATGGGATGACGTGTAGGAACGATGGTATGACACGTGCAGGAACGATGGTATGACACGTGCAGGAACGATGGTATGACACGTGCAGGAACGATGGGATGACGTGTAGGAACGATGGGATGACGTGTAGGAACGATGGTATGACGAAGAAAAGCACGGAGATGATGGAGATGAAGTCAAGTCTGTCATCCCAGACAAAAACAAGATGCTGCATAAATGCGAGTCTGGGATCCATGCCCTAATATGACAAATCTGAAGCTATAGAATTTTCTCAAATATGGCGATTGATTCGATATGTGAAGTATGCGGAAACATATTCATAACTCCAGCTTTATCTAGTGTATAACCATGCGTATTGACTAATACATCAGCATCTCGTGCTAGTGTTGCTGGATTACATGACACATATACTATTTTAGTTGGTGCAATTTCTGGCGTGATTGCTTTTATTAGTTCATATGCACCATCCCGCGGTGGATCAATTAGCCATTTATCAAATTTACCTAGTTCTTTTAGAGAGTTTTCATCTACTTTGAATAAATTACTAACTAAATAGCTTACTTTATGATCTAATTGATTATGAATTGCATTTTCCATGGCTCTTTTAACTAGTTGACTACTACCCTCAACCCCAACTACACTATTAGCAAACTTAGCAATTGGTAGGGTGAAATTACCAATTCCACAAAAGAAATCCGCTATTTTTTCATTTTCTTGTGGGGCTAGTAGATTAATGGCTAATTCGACCATCCGATTATTCATTTCAGGATTAACTTGAGTGAATTCGCTTGGATAATATGGCATCTCAAGGTTAAATTTAGTTATACTATAACTTAGTTTAGGCGCATCTAATGGATAGAATGGATAACAAGTATCAGGGCCTTTGGGTTGTAGCCATATTTGTAATGGTATGTTATGGTGAATATCAGCAAATTCTTTAAGCAATATTTCATCATCTGAGTTAAGTGGATCCATAATCCTAAATACTAAAGCAGTTACTTTGTCACCAACCGCAACTTCAATTTGGGGTACTCTATCTTTAATTGATAGTTTATCTACTAATACACGTAGTTCTGGTATTAAGTCTGATACATTTTTGGGTAATATTTTACATTCAGACATATTAGCAACAAATGAAGAGCCCTTTTCATGAAACCCAACCAATACCCCACCTTTTTTCGCGACATAGCGACTAGACATTCGCGCTCTATGACGATAACCCCAAGAGTTTGAATTCATAGCTGGGAGAATTTCATTACTACTAACTTTACCAATATGTTTTAGGTTGTCAATTAGTACTTGTTGTTTATATTTAACTTGAGCTTCTATGTCGATATGTTGCAGCGAACATCCACCACAAATACCAAAATTAGGGCATAGTGGTTCAACCCTTTCAGTGCTTTTGGTGATTATTTCAAGAGCTCGAGCTTTGTCGAATTTCTCTCGTCTTTTGTAGATTTCAATATTCACAACTTCTGTTGGTAATACCCCATCGACAAAAACAGTTTTGCCATCAATCCTGGCAATTCCTTTGCCGTCTAAATCAATGCCCTCGATAGTTACTTGGTGCAAATTTTGTGGTGTATTTTGTTCCATATTATCCTGCTATTACTTGGTGTGCTTGTTCATCAGCGTGATAGCTTGAACGAACCAAAGCCCCTACTGCTGCATGTTTAAATCCGATAGAGTATGCGAAGTTTTCCATTTCTTTAAAGGTATCTGGGTGCATATAGCGCGTAACTGGTGCATGATGAATGGAGGGTTGTAAATATTGCCCTAGAGTCAACATGTCGATATTATGATCTCGCATATCTTGTAAAATTTCTTTTACTTCATCGTCTGTTTCGCCAAGACCAACCATAATTCCAGATTTGGTAGGTACGCTTGGGCACATTTCTTTAAATTGTTTTAACAGGTTAAGTGAGTGTTGATAATCAGACCCAGGGCGATTTTGTTTATAAAGTCTGGGAGCCGTTTCTAGATTGTGGTTTAATACATCAGGTGGGTTATCTTTAAGAATTGCTAGAGCTTTATCAAGTCGACCTCTAAAATCTGGTACTAAAATTTCGATACGACAATCAGGGCTAGTAGCACGTATTTCTTTTATACATTCTACAAAATGACCAGCACCACCATCTCTTAAGTCATCCCTATCTACACTTGTTATAACTACATATTTTAGATTTAGAATCTTAACTGATCTCGCGATTTCTTTTGGTTCCTCAGGGTTTAATGGGTTGGGACGACCGTGTCCAACATCACAAAACGGGCAGCGACGGGTACATATATCACCCATAATCATAAAAGTAGCGGTACCTTTACTGAAGCATTCGCCGATATTGGGACAACTAGCTTCCTCACACACTGTATGAAGTTTGTGCTCACGAAGTAAATTTTTGACTTCTTTAAATTTTTCACTAGTTGGGATTTTGACACGTATCCAGTCAGGTTTCTTAAGCGTTTCAGTAACTGGTACGATTTTTATGGGTATTCTAGAGGTTTTTGCCGCGTCACGGTGTTTTACGCCTTGAGTGTTATCTGCTATCATATATGCTATATTTCCTATGGCAAGATACTTTGCCGTTAATTTTTAAATAAGCTATATTTTACCATGAGGCGGTGATGTATTTCATTTTCTTTTATATTCTCAGATTTTATTAGGCAGTTAGGGCATGGATCCTCGATTCACATTTAAGCAGCAATCAGTTTTTGTCGAGGATGACGTTCTGGGAATGCCGCATCAATAGGATCTATCATCAAACATGAATACCAGCCTGCTGCTTCGATGACGGGTTTAGATTCTAAACTACTAAATCCTGATAAATTAATTTGATAATATCAGCATACTTGCCAGTTGCGAAATTATCCCCAACAAATTTACCATCTATATAATCAGAGTGCTTTTTATTGGTGAGTAGTATTATTGCGAGGTTATATGCTGGGTCAATTAATGTAGCAGTTCCAGTCCATCCACTGTGTCCAACCGCTTGATTACTAGCATATTTTGTGAACCACTGCGTTTTGTCCCCATAACGCCTCCAGCCCAGCCCAAAAGAGCTATCTAGTTGATTTGGAGTGATAAATAGTTTTTGAATTTCTGGGCTCCAAAATTGATGATTACCATAGCCACCATTGTTTAGTATAATCTGGGTAAGAACCGCCATATCATGTAGATTTGAAAATAAACCAGCGTGTCCAGCAACACCATCAAGCCCATAATAGGTTTTTTCGTCATGTACCTCACCGCAGATTGTAAGAGTCCTAATATTAGCAAATGTTACGGTACCACCTCGAGTATTACCTTTGATTTCAGTAGCGGCAAAATCTGATTTGTTGAAGCCTTTTAGAAGCGGGTTATATATTGTATGACTTAGCCCAAGTGGCTTATAGATATTAGTCTCAACGTAGGCATCAAGAGGCTCTTTTACTATGGCTTCAATTATCATTCCTAGCAAAATAAAATCAATATCACTATAAATTGGAGTTCCTCCAATTTGTCGCTCAGGCTTTATGTTAGCAATGATATCGCGTATTTGTGGGTATTTTTGAATACCTCCATATTTATATACATCTATATCAGGTGGGTAGCCTGCGTCATGACAAAGTAAATTAATTACTTTCGGAATAAAGGTGTTTTTTTTAAACTCTGGTAGATAATTATCAATTGGTACCATTAGGTCAATTTTACCCAGACTAAGTAAATGCATAATAGCATAAACAGTAGCATACATTTTGGTGTTTGAAGCTAGATCAAACATAGTATCCATTTGCATTGGATCAAAAGTGTTTTTTAATAGACCTTTATCATCATATTTGCGTCTATAGCCATAAACTGTTTGTTTGATAATCTTATTGTCTTTAACTATAATTAACCCAGCACCTGGGAAGCCGTTATTAATATCAGTATTAATTTGAGTGTCAATATCTTTGAATCTTGAATTATCTAGTGCATAACTAAGAGTTGGATATTTTTCTAGCATATATCTACTATTCTAAGGTTGCAAGTTTGAGGTAATCATTAACACTTAAGTTTTCTGCCCGAGATGTGCTGTTAATTCCTAGACGTTCTAATACTTCTAAGCTAATGATATTGTTTAGACTGTTTCTGATTGTTTTACGGCGCTTACTAAAAGCTGCAGTCACAATATGGTTGAGCTTTTTCTCATCTATATGTTCCCACATTTCACGTGGCTTTGGCTTTAGTCTTACAATAGCTGATTCTACCTTAGGTGCTGGAGTAAAACATTCGCTAGCAACATCAAGCATCTTATGACAATCAAATTTGTATTGAAGCATGATACTTAAACGTCCATAATCAGCATTACTAGGATTAGCACATATTCGATCTACCACTTCTTTTTGAAGCATGAAATGCATATCGATTATATTTGGATACAATGCTAAATGAAATAATAAAGGAGTTGAGATATTATAAGGTAAATTACCAACTACACGAATAGCTTCACCATTAAATTTATAATCAAATTTGAGTGCATCACCCTCATGTATAACTAAATTGTCAGAAAAGTTTGATTTTAAAAAACTAATAATATCACGGTCTAATTCAATTACATGAAGTTTGGGCAAGGTATTCAAAAGCGGCTTTGTCAAAGCAGCAAGTCCAGGTCCAATTTCAACTAAGAAATCATCAGGCTTTGGTGATATTATTCCAATGATTTGGTTTATTATATAATCATCATTAAGAAAATTTTGGCCAAATCTTTTTTTTGCGATATGTTTCATTATTTTTTCTTGGTTATCATAATTACAGCTACGCTAATAATCATAAAAATTATACTACAGCCAAAAGTGCCAAATACTTTGAATTGTACCCATGCGTATTCAGAAAAATTGAAAGCGACAAATAAATTTACGATACCGATAAAGATAAAAAATAAACCCCAGGCAAGATTTAGTTTATTCCATACACTATCAGGCACATCTATTTCTTTACTAAGCATTAGTTTGATACCGTTTTTACCCGCAATTTGCCCAACTATTAGTGAAGTACCAATAATCCACATTAATACCGTTGGTTTTAGCATCACAAAAGTTTTATTATGTAGAAAAATTGTCAATCCACCAAAAATAGTGATTAGGATTGTACTAATCCAGGTGTTTTTACTAATAAATTTATATTTCATCTTACATGATAAAAGCTGTATCCAGCTAGCAACAATACAAACGCCTGTTGCTAGGAATAAGTTTTTAGTGAAATAATAAACTGCAAAAAATGCAATTAATGGGAACATTTCAAATAATATATTGTTTTGCATAATATCCTAAGAATAAGTTTTCAATTAAACAGGATTATAGCACAAATAATATGCTAAAATAACCCACATTAAAATTATCCAAAAAGATTCAAAATGTCAAAATTAATTATAGCCAACTGGAAGATGAATGGTAGTATAGAACAAATAGAACATGATTTGTCTATTTATGCAAAATCCATTTATACAAATAATCCATCCGTAGTGCTAGCACTACCAAATATTTATCTCTATATCGCTTCCCAAATCAAAAATAAATTAGGGGCTAAATTTAGTTTAGCTGCCCAAGATGTTAGTGAGTTTGCAAATTATGGTGCATATACTGGTGAAGTAAGTGCTACAATGCTAAAAGGATTGGGAACTAAATATCTCATAATTGGACATTCTGAACGAAGAACATATTTAAATGAAACTGATGATTCTTTACTAAACAAAATAGACAATACTTTAAATGAGAAAATCACCCCTATTTTTTGTATTGGAGAACCTAAGGATATTAGAGAAAATGCGAAATACATAGATTTTTTACAGAATCAGCTTGAAATTTTATTAAAGGTAAAGTCTTCATTTGACAATCTAGTAATTGCCTACGAGCCAATTTGGGCAATCGGTACCGGAGTTGTACCGACTAGTGAACAAATAAGTGAAGTATTAAAATTAATTAAGGCATTTGTGCAAAATTATTTGCCACATGCTAAAATAACGGTATTGTATGGTGGTAGTGTTTCAGGTGTTAATGCCTCTGAGATATTAAATCTACCAGAAGTTAATGGGGTTTTAGTTGGTGGTGCATCATTAAAACCAGATAATTTTATCTCAATTTGCACTTATTGATTTTTTAAGTATAAACAATGGAAATTATAAAAACTTTAGTATGGATAGTTCAGGTTATTTCAGCATTCTCAGTAATAGTTCTTGTGTTGTTACAACACGGTAAAGGTGCTGATGCTGGTGCTACTTTTGGTTCTGGCGGCGGTTCTGGATCCTTGTTTGGAGCTGGTGGCTCATCCAATTTTTTAAGTCGTACTACAGCTATTTTTGCGGTAGTGTTCTTTGTAACAACTTTTGCATTAGTGCTACTTTACAATAACGGTAAAGTTGGAGATGCTGGTGTGATGTCTGGGGTAAATGGTAAGGTAGTATCAAGTGCACCTGCAGCATCTAGTGCTCCAGTAGCTTCTACGCCTAGCAAAGATACAAAGAATCAGATTCCAGGATAATTCCTTTAGCCGTCATGGTGGAACTGGTAGACACGCCATCTTGAGGGGGTGGTGACCTTAAGGTTGTGTGGGTTCGAGTCCCACTGACGGCACCAAGAATTTTTTTAAAGGCAATGCGTAAATGGTATCAAGTCAGTATTTTCCGATAATATTCTTTATAATACTCGGTCTCATAATGGGCGGACTACTTTTGGTAGCTGGTCGTGCTATCGGAGCTCATCGTCCAGACCCGCAAAAAAACTCCCCATATGAATGTGGCTTTGAAGCCTTTGAAGATGCACGGATGAAATTTGATGTGCGTTATTACTTAATTGCTATTCTATTTATATTATTTGATCTTGAAATCGCATTTTTGTTTCCTTGGGCTTTAGTGTTTAAGCACCTTGGGATGTATGGTTTTGTTGTAATGTCAATATTCTTGACGATTTTGATCGCTGGATTTGCATACGTTTGGAAAAAGGGAGCTCTGGAATGGGAATAGAGGGCGTTCTTAAGGAAGGCTTTGTAACTACAACTGCCGATAAGATGATTAATTGGGCAAGAACTGGCTCATTATGGCCTATGACTTTTGGTTTGGCTTGTTGTGCTGTTGAGATGATGCACGCTGGTGCTGCGCGTTATGATTTGGATCGTTTTGGTGCTGTATTTCGCCCATCTCCGCGTCAATCGGACGTGATGATTGTTGCTGGAACTCTTTGTAACAAGATGGCGCCAGCTCTTCGTAAAGTATATGACCAGATGCCTGAACCTAGATGGGTTATATCTATGGGCTCTTGCGCTAATGGTGGTGGTTATTATCATTATTCATATTCTGTTGTTCGTGGTTGTGATCGAATTGTACCTGTTGATATATACGTACCAGGATGTCCTCCAACTGCTGAAGCGCTAATGTATAGTATCATTCAACTTCAAAATAAGATCAAACGTGATTCAACTATTGCAAGAAAGACGGCATGATGCAAGTTTTAAAACAAGCGGTAGAAAATTTACTTTCTAGTAAAATAATAAGTAGCAATATAGCTTATGGTGAATTAACTATTATCGTTGCACCTAGTGACCTTGAAGAAGTTATGCTAAAACTTCGCGATGATAAAATAACTCATTTTGAACAGTGTGTTGATTTATGTGGGGTTGACTATTCAACTTATCATAATGACTATGAAGGTAAGCGTTTTGCTGTAGTATATCATTTGTTATCATATAAGCATAACCGACGTTTAAGAGTAAAAACTTTTGCCGAAAATGATGATTTTCCAGTGGTTAAATCAATGACTCCGGTATGGGCTGGACTTAACTGGTTTGAACGTGAAGCATTTGATTTCTTCGGTATTATTTTTGAAGGTCATCCTGATTTACGTAGGATATTGACAGATTATGGTTTTATTGGGCATCCATTTAGAAAAGATTTTCCAATATCAGGTTATATGGAAATGCGTTATGATGAAGAGCAAAAACGAGTTATTTATCAACCAGTAACTATTGAGCCGCGTGAAGTTACGCCTCGTATTATTCGTGAGGACAATTATGGCAGAAATTAAAAATTACACCCTAAATTTTGGGCCACAGCATCCATCAGCCCATGGTGTATTACGTTTAGTATTAGAGCTTGATGGCGAAGTGGTACAAAGAGCTGACCCGCATATCGGCTTACTTCATCGCGGTACCGAAAAACTAGCTGAAACTAGAACTTTTCTACAAACATTACCGTATCTAGATAGGCTAGATTATGTATCTATGATGTGTAATGAACATGCATACGTTATGGCTATTGAAAAAATGCTTGATATTAAGGTGCCAATACGGGCCGAATATATACGGGTTTTGTTTTCTGAAATTACTCGGATTCTAAATCACCTTATGAATATTGGTGCTCATGCGCTTGACGTTGGTGCAATGGCGGTGTTTTTATACGCATTTCGTGAACGCGAAGATCTTATGGACTGTTATGAAGCTGTATCTGGTGCTCGTATGCACGCGGCATATCTCAGGCCTGGTGGAGTATATCGTGATCTTCCTGATAGTATGCCTCAATATACCGAATCAAAAGTTAAGACCAAAAAACAATTAGAGCGAGTGAATGCTAATCGTCAAGGAACGATGTTAGACTTCATAGAAGATTTTGCCAATAAATTTGATGGTAGAGTTGATGAATATGAGACGTTATTGACGGACAATCGTATCTGGAAGCAAAGAAATATAAATATCGGTGTTGTAACGGCAGAGCGTGCTCTTAACCTTGGTTTTACTGGGGTTATGTTAAGGGCTTCAGGTGTGGAATGGGATTTACGCCGTAAGCAACCCTACTCAGTTTATAATGAATTAGATTTTGATATTCCAGTTGGTAAGGCTGGGGATTGTTATGATCGTTATCTTTGTCGAATAAACGAAATGCGTGAATCTAATAAGATTATCAAGCAATGCGTTAAATGGCTAAAAGCTAATGAAGGACCTGTCATAGTTGAAGATCATAAAGTAGCTCCTCCTAGTCGTGAGAAGATGAAATATGGTATGGAAGAGATGATTCATCATTTCAAGCTATTTACTGAAGGTATGCATATTCCTCAAGGTGAAGTGTACCAAGCGGTTGAACATCCCAAAGGTGAGTTTGGAATTTATTTGATTAGTGATGGTGGTAATAAGCCATATCGTATGAAGATTAAAGCTCCAGGATTTGCACATTTGGCAAGTTTGGATGAGATGACTCGTGGGCATATGATTTCCGACGTAGTGGCTGTATTAGGAACCCAAGACATTGTATTTGGCGAGGTAGATAGATAATGTTATCAACAGAATCTTTAAAGAAAATTGATCGGGAATTAGCTAAATACCCAGAAACTGAACGTAGAAGTGCTTCTATGTCAGCTCTTAGAATAGCTCAAGAAGAAAAAGGTTGGTTATCTACTGAGATAATCGAATATGTTGCAGATTATTTACGTATTCCTCCAGTGCAGGTACTTGAAGTAGCTACTTTTTATGGTATGTATAATACAAAACCAGTTGGTAAATATAAACTAATGATTTGTACCAATCTACCATGTGCATTATCAGGTGGAGTAAATGCAGCTGATTATCTTAAGAAAAAACTAGGCATTGGCTTTGGAGAGACAACTACTGATGGTAAATATACCTTAGTTGAGGCTGAATGTATGGGTGCTTGTGGGGACGCTCCAGTTATTATTGTTAATAACCATAAAATGTGTAGTCATATGACGCCTGAAGCAATTGATAAAAAATTAGCGGAGCTACAATAATGGCAATTTATCAAAGTGGTGTTATTTTTGCTGATCTAGATACTAGTATTTCTGATTGCTGGACCTTAGAGAGTTACAAAAAACGTGGTGGCTACAAGGCTCTCACAAAAATATTAAATAATAAAATCTCTCAAGAAGATGTTATTGCCGAAGTTAAAGGCTCTGGTCTTCGTGGGCGTGGTGGTGCTGGATTTCCTACAGGTCTTAAATGGAGCTTTATGCCAAGAGCTCTAGCTGGAGATAAATACATAGTTTGTAATAGTGATGAGGGTGAACCTGGAACCTTTAAAGATTTAGATATTATGAAATATAACCCTCATTCTCTAATTGAGGGTATGATTATTGCGGGTTATGCTATTGGCGCTGCAGTTGGGTATAATTATATCCATGGGGAAATTTTTGAAGTATATGAACGCTTTGAAGAAGCACTTGATGAAGCAAGAAAAGCTGGATTTTTAGGAAAAAACATCCTAAATACTGGTTTTGATTTTGAATTACATGCTCATCATGGCTATGGGGCGTATATTTGTGGTGAAGAAACTGCGCTTCTTGATTCACTAGAAGGTAAAAAAGGTCAACCAAGGTTTAAACCGCCTTTCCCTGCAAGTTTCGGACTTTATGGTCGTCCAACTACAATCAACAATACCGAAACATTAGCTTCAGTGCCATTTATTATCAATGATGGTGGGGCAGCATTTCAAGAAAAAGGTATTCCAAATGGTGGTGGCACCAAATTATTTTCGATTTCAGGACATGTAACTCGTCCAGGGAATTATGAAGTTCCATTAGGTACTCCGTTTAGTAAGCTTCTTGAAATGGCTGGTGGGATGCGTGATGGTAAAAAAATGAAAGCTGTTATCCCTGGTGGTTCTTCAGCTCCAGTATTACCAGCTGATATTATGATGGATTGTAATTTAGACTATGATTCAATCGCAAAAGCAGGCTCTATGCTTGGTTCGGGTGCTGTTATTGTTATGAACGAAGATGTTTGTATGGTAAAAGCATTAGAGCGTTTGGCTTATTTTTATCATGAAGAGTCTTGTGGTCAATGTACACCATGTCGTGAAGGTACGGGATGGTTGTATGAAATTATTCACCGTATTGAACATGGTGAAGGCCGTGATGGCGATTTAGAGTTATTAGACAGTATCGGAAACCAAATGGCAGGACGCACGATTTGCGCTCTTGCGGATGCTGCAGTATTTCCAGTTAGAAGCTTTACTAAGCATTTTAGAGAAGAGTTTGAGCATCATATCAAACATAAGAAATGCCTTGTAGAACATCGCTGGTGTTAAGAGATTATATAAAAAACTTAAAAGTGAAAGAGTGATATGGAATTAGAATTAGATGGTAAAAAAGTAGATGCCCTACCTGGCTCTACGATTTTAGAGGTTGCTCTTAAAGAGGGTAAATATATACCTCATTTTTGCTACCATAAAAAACTATCAATTGCTGCTAACTGCCGCATGTGTTTAGTAGAAGTAGAAAAAGCTCCTAAGCCATTGCCAGCATGTGCAACACCAATTACTGAAGGCATGAAGATTCATACTGCCTCAAAAATGGCTATTGAAGCTCAAAATGGCGTAATGGAGTTTTTATTAATTAATCACCCACTTGATTGCCCAATCTGCGACCAAGGTGGTGAATGTCAATTACAAGATTTAGCCGTTGGTTATGGTCGTTCTGGTACAAGGTTTGAAGAAGAAAAACGCTCAGTTACCAATAAGGAATTAGGGCCACTAGTAACGACTGAGATGACTCGTTGTATTCATTGCTCACGCTGTGTTAGATTTACTGATGAAATAGCTGGATATCAAGAACTTGGAATGAGCTATCGCAATAATCATGTAGAAGTAATGCCATTTATTGGTAAAACTATAAATAGTGAATTATCAGGTAATATTATTGATATTTGCCCTGTTGGAGCTCTTACTAGTAAGCCATTTCGTCACCAATATAGAAGCTGGGAATTATCTCGCCGTAAATCAATAGCACCTCATGATGGTCTAGGTAGTAATATAATTGCTCAAGTAGATAAGTACCATAAAGTTGTTCGGGTATTGCCTCTTGAAAATGAAACTGTGAATGAATGCTGGTTATCTGACCGTGATCGCTTTAGCTATGAAGGTTTATATCATGAAGAGCGTATCACAGAACCAATGATCAAGCAAGATGGTAAGTGGATTAAGGTTGATTGGGAAACTGCGGTTAATTATTGTAGTAAATCACTTAAGGGTGTTATTAATGACCATGGAACAGCAGCTGTTGGAGCTCTAGCGAGTCCTAGTTCAACTACTGAAGAACTATTTCTATTACAAAAATTAATGCGTGATATTGGTGTAAATAATATTGATTCAAGGTTATCTCAAAGTGATTTTACCTTGGATGGTAAAGAAGCTGGTACCAAATATTTTGGTAGCAATATGGAAGAACTAACCTCTCCAAAATCAATATTTGTAATTGGTAGCGTACTTCGTGAAGAGCAGCCACTTTTAGCGCATAGAATTAGAACTGCAGTTAAACACGGCGCTAAACTTAGTTATCTAAATGTAATGAATGAAGATCTGCTATGTAAAGTAGAAAACCAAATAACACGTGACCCACGTGAAATAGCTTATTTTCTAGCTCAAGTGCTAAAAGCTATTGGTTGTAATGACTTAGATTTAAGTAATGTTGAAGTAAGCGATGAAGCATCATCTGTTGCAAATAGTCTAAAAGGTGGTTATATTGTTCTTGGTGAAATAGCCAAATCATTACCAAATTATTCTGAAATACTGGTTTTAGCTAATCATTTGGCTACACATCTAGAAGGTAAATTAGGTGTATTATCAGGTCGTAGCAATGAGGTTGGGGCTAGTTTGGTTGGTTTTGTACCAAGACATGGAGCCTTTGGTGAGAGTGTTAAAACTGGACTTAATATAACCCAAATGTTCAATTCACCACTTAAGGCTTATGTATTATTAAATACTGAGCTTGAACAAGATGTTTATAATGCTGATTTGGCATTAAAGGCTCTTAAAAATAGCCAGTCAGTAATAGTAATGTCAGCGTATGTTAATGAAAAAATGAAAGACTATGCTGATGTAATTCTTCCAATTACACCGTTTACTGAAACTGCTGGTTCTTATGTAAATATGTATGGTACGTGGCAGAAATTTAATGGCGTAACTAAGCCATTGGGGGATGCTAAACCTGCTTGGAAAGTAATTAGAGTTCTTGCTAATCAATTAGGAGCAAGTGGATTTGATTATAATAATATTGAAGAAGTAAGATCTGAATTAACTAATCTAGACGATACTACAAAATTACTAAGTAATGAAGTAACAGCAACTGTTACAATTAATAAACCTATTCTTAATGGCTTGGTACGTTTTGGAATCCAAGGTATTTATAATACTGATAGTATTACTAGACGTTCGCATTCATTGCAAGAGACTTATCATGCTAAATTACCAGTATTCTCAGTTAACCAAAAATTAGTTGATAAATTAGGGCTGAGTGATAGCGTATATGCCACACAAAATGGTACTGATAGTAAATTTAATTTAGCTATAAGTAACGATTTACCAGAAACAGTGGTACTACTAGCAACAACTGCATCAGGTTTTGCTGGTCGCTATGATTCTATTGAAATTAAAAAAGGATAAGTAGTCATGAATAGTATAGCACAGACGTTACAGCATTTACTGGGTGATACGCTAGGATGGGCTTTGTGGAAGTTACTCCTTGTGGTTGCTATAGTAGTTCCGTTAACTATATTTGTTGCGTATGTTACTTTTGCTGAACGAAAAATTTTAGGTTATATGCATGCTAGGCTTGGAGCTAACCGCGTTGGACCTAAAGGGTTATTACAACCTTTTGCGGATTTATTGAAGTTTGTTTTTAAAGAGTTACTTACTCCAACAAAAACTAGCACTGGGGTATTTTACATTGCTCCTTTGATTATACTAGCTTGTGCATTACTAGTTTGGGCGGTAATACCATTTAATGCTACAACTGTATTTGCTAATGTAAATGCTAGTCTTTTATTTGTAGTAGCGATTTCATCTCTTGGCATCTACGGAATAATTCTAGCAGGATGGTCTGGTAATTCAAAATACTCATTCTTAGGTGGAGTTCGAGCTACAGCACAGATGATTTCTTATGAATTAGCTATGGGTTTTGCTCTAGTTGGTGTACTTATGGTTTCAGGAAGTCTTAATCTTGGTGAGATTGTAAAAGCTCAATCAAGTGGTATGTTAGGCGGTAGTATTTTATCTTGGAACTGGATACCATTATTTCCGTTTTTCTTAGTTTATGTAATATCTGGAGTAGCAGAGACCAATCGTGCGCCATTTGATGTGTGTGAGGGTGAGTCGGAAATCGTTGCTGGATTTTTTGTAGAATATTCAGGAACTTCATTTGCATTATTTATGCTTGCTGAATATGTAAATATGATTACTATATCTGCGATGGCCTCTCTAATGTTCTTGGGTGGTTGGCTATCTCCATTTCCAAAATCTTGGGGCTTTGTAGGCAATGAGAGTTTTGTTTGGTTATTATTAAAAGTTTGTATTTTATTATTTGGTTTTATATGGTATCGTGCTACATTCCCACGTTATCGTTATGACCAAATTATGCGTTTGGGTTGGAAGGTATTCTTACCTATTACTTTAATTTGGATTTTTGTACTTGGTGCTTGGATGGTTTCACCTCTAAGTATCTGGAAATAATATAAAACATATTGGATTAACTTAAATGATTAAAAAATTTCTAAAAACATATTTGCTAACTGAGCTATTTAAAGGAATGGGTCTAACTTTCAAGGTATTATTTACTCCGAAAGTAACGCTACGTTATCCAGAAGAGAAGACTCCGTTATCTCCTAGATTTAGAGCTCTTCATGCATTACGCCGTTACCCTAATGGTGAGGAACGTTGTATTGGTTGTAAACTTTGTGAAGCGGTTTGTCCAGCTCTTGCTATTACGATAGATGTACAAGAACGTGAGGACAAAACTCGTCGTACAACGCGTTATGATATTGATTTGACTAAATGTATTTTTTGTGGGTTTTGTGAAGAAGCTTGTCCAGTTGATGCTATTGTTGAGACGTCACTTCATGAATATCATGGTGAGACAAAAGGTGATTTATTCTATACTAAAGAAATGCTATTAGCAATTGGGGATAAATATGAGCCAATAATAGCTAAAAACAGAGAACTTGATCGTAAATATCGGTAATAGTGGGGGTATAATGGTAACTAGTGTATTTTTTTATTTATTTGCGACGATTTTGATATTGTCAGCATTACGAGTGATTACAGCAAAAAACCCAGTACATGCGGTATTGTTTTTGGTATTAACTTTTGTAACTAGTAGTTGCTTATGGTTAATGTTAAATGTAGAATTCTTAGCACTATCATTGATTTTAGTATATGTTGGTGCGGTAATGGTGTTGTTCTTATTTGTAGTAATGATGCTTGATATTGATACTGAGACTATTAGAAATGGATTTTGGAAGAATTTTCCTTTGGCGCTATTATTAGGCTTAGTTATCTTAACTGAAATGGTAATAGTATTGGTTACGAAACCAATAGTTATTACAGGTAGTGCGCCTCCAGTTTATCCTAGTGTAAGTAATGGTATACAGTTAGGTTGGTTAATGTATACTGAGTATTCTTACCCTGTAGAATTAGCATCAATGGTTTTATTGCTTGGTCTAGTTGTTGCGGTAGCGCTAACGCTTCGTAAGACAAACAAAAACGGAAAATATCAAAATATTTCTCAGCAAGTAAATACAGAATCAAAAGGTCGTGTAAAAATGGTAAAAATGAAACCAGTAATTGCTAAGAGCATGGTTGTAGAAGAAGGAGATAGCAAATGATAGGTATAAACCATTATTTAATATTGTCTGCAGTATTATTTGCTCTTTCGGTTATGGGAATATTTCTAAATCGTAAAAATATTATTGTTGTATTAATGTCTATCGAATTAATGCTTCTAGCGGTTAATTTTAATTTTATTACTTTCTCAAGTTTTTTACATAACTTGGCGGGGCAGATTTTTGTGTTCTTTACTTTGACAGTTGCTGCTGCTGAGGCTGCAATTGGTTTGGCGATTTTGATTGTGTTGTTTAGAAATTTACGCTCGATTAATGTGCAGGATATGGATAGCCTTAAAGGCTAAAACTACCCTGGCAGTTTGGGGTTATACGATTAACCGTCATCGAAGCAGCTAATCCGTCATCCCAGCGGAGGCTGGGATCCATGCACTTGCCCTAAAAGTGTGAATTAGAGCATGGATCCCAAACTCTATACGAACAGCATCAAGTTCGTGTTTGGGATGACGGTGGAGAGTGAACGGCATCATATTAATGTATAGACGGCTTAATTGTCATCGAAGCGGCTAATTCGTCATCGAAGCAGGAGGCTGGGATCCATGCTCTAGTAGAGCAGGATTATGTTTTAAGCAAAGAACAACGGAATAGATTTTTTGAGTTATGCACTTATTTTAGGAATTAAAAAATGGTTGGAAATTCTTTATATTTAACTATAATACTAGCCCCACTAATCTCATCGATTATTGTTGGATTGTTTGGCTTTGCAATTGGGAAGCGTGCTAGTCATAGCCTTGCCATACTGGGAGTGTTTATTTCTACAGTATGTTCTTATATAGTATTATATAAAGTACAAGTGCTAGATCTATCCTACAATGGACCTTTATATACTTGGCTACAAGTTGGTGGGCAAACATTCTCAGTTGGGTTATTAGTTGATAGTTTAACCTCAATAATGCTGGTTGTAGTGTCAAGTGTATCTTTGATGGTACATATCTATACTATAGGTTATATGGCTCATGAAGAAGGCTACCAAAGATTTTTTAGCTACATCTCGTTATTTACTTTTATGATGTTTATGTTAGTACTATCTAATAACTTTGTACAACTATTTTTCGGTTGGGAGGGTGTTGGATTAGTATCTTATTTACTTATCGGGTTTTATATCAAAAGAGAAACAGCTATATTTGCCAATCTAAAAGCGTTTTTAGTAAATCGTATCGGAGACTTAGGTTTCTTACTAGGTATTGCTATGGTTTTAGCTTATACTGGTACACTTAATTATAGCGAAGTATTTACTCAGTTACCAGTTTTGCTTAATTCAACACTACCTGGAACTGATTGGAATGTAATGACGGTTACTTGTATTTTACTCTTTATTGGAGCTATGGGTAAATCAGCACAGTTCCCACTGCATGTATGGCTACCTGACTCTATGGAAGGCCCAACACCAATTTCTGCTTTAATTCATGCTGCAACTATGGTGACAGCTGGTATATTTATGGTTGCTAGATTATCTCCAATGTATAATCTATCACCAACTGCTCTTGGAGTGATTATCGTTGCTGGTGGGATAAATTGTTTATTCTTAGGTGTGTTAGGTATTATCCAAAACGATATTAAGAGAGTTGTTGCGTATTCGACATTATCTCAGCTAGGTTATATGGCTGTAGCACTGGGCTGTGGTGCTTATTCAGTTGCGATTTTCCATTTAATGACCCACGCATTCTTTAAAGGCTTACTATTTTTAGCAGCTGGTTCGGTAATCATGGCGATGCACCATGAGCAAGATATGCGTAAAATGGGTGGACTAGCTAAATATATGCCAATAACTTATATCACTATGGTAATAGGAAGCCTTGCCCTAGCAGGTATTCCACCTTTTGCTGGGTTTTTCTCTAAAGATATGATTTTAGAATCAGCAAAAGTTGCTTTTGAAAATGGCGTACCTGGTGGATGGTTTGCAGTCTTTACTGTTTATGCTTCAATTATCGTAACAGGAATATATAGTTTCCGTCTAATATTTATGACTTTCCATGGTGAAGAGAGATTTCGTCATGTAAGCCATGATGACAACCATAGCCATGATTCGCACGGTCATCATCATGTTGTAGAACCAAAAGAATCTCCTTGGGTAGTGACATTACCTCTAGTACTTATGGCAATTCCATCAGCTATTATTGGTTATCTTGGTTATAAAGGCTTTGTAAGTGATTCAATACTTGCAAACTCAGTAACAAATATTAGTTGGTATGTAGAACATATCCAAAATGAAGTTGGTACGCCACTACATATGATATTAGAAGCTTTTACAGAACTTCCCGTATATCTAGCAATTGGTGGTATAGTAATTGCTTTTATAGCACATAAAAACCCGAAAAAGACAGCTAGTTTTGTAAAAGCTATAAACCCTATTTATATAGTTTTAGAACGTAAATTTTATATGGATGATTTGTATATTAACTTATTTGCACCAGTTGGTCGTGGAATCGGTAGATTCTTATGGAATATAGGTGATATAGTTATTATTGATGGTTTGATTGTGAATGGTTCAGCTAAAGTAGTTGGTTGGTATTCACGTGTTTTACGTAAAGTACAAAGTGGTTATGTAAATAGTTACGCTACCTTTATGGTTCTTGGCGTTATTTTATTACTTACCTTCTGTACCAAATTGATATTTAGTTAAGGGCTAGACGCTATGATGCATAATTTAATCAGTTTAACCGTTTGGACACCTATTGTTGCCGGTATAATAGTTTTATTTTTTGGTAAAAATGAGTGCTTAGCACGCTACTTGGCATTACTTGGTGCCATAATTGGGTTTATTTTTTCAGCAATAATTTTCTTTAAATTTGATTCAAACTTTTCAGGGATACAGTTTGAAGAAAATATACCGTGGATTTCACAACTTCATATCAACTATCACTTTGGTGTTGACGGTATTTCGATGCCGTTCTTATTACTTAATAACTTTATTACAGTACTAGTGATTCTAGCTGGATGGAGAGTTATTAAACATAAAGTAGCCTTGTATAATAGTATGTTTTTACTAATGACTGGCTTTATGTCAGCAGTATTTGGTGCTCTTGATGCGATTTTGTTTTATGTTTTCTTTGAAGCAATGCTAATACCTATGTATCTTATTATCGGGGTGTGGGGTAGTTCAAACCGTGTGTATGCAGCGTTTAAGTTTTTCTTATATACTCTAATGGGTTCGTTATTAATGCTTGTTGCATTGATTTATCTATATAATGTAAGTGGCAATAGTTTTGATATATTTACTTACTATCGTACGCCATTAACTATGGTTGCTCAAATTTTGATATTTGTAGCATTCTTTTTCTCGTTTGCAGTAAAAGTACCAATGTGGCCAGTTCATACTTGGTTACCAGATGCCCATCCTGAAGCTCCAACAGGAGGCTCGATTGTATTAGCCGCAATTACTCTTAAAATAGGTGGTTATGGATTCTTACGTTTTGTGCTACCTATAGTACCTGATGCATCACGCTTCCTTGCTCCACTAATGATTACATTATCATTAATTGCAATTGTATATATTGGTTTAGTTGCAATTGTACAAAAAGATATGAAAAAACTAGTTGCTTATTCATCAATTTCGCATATGGGTTTTGTGACTCTTGGGACTTTCTTATTTGTTGGACCTATTGCAAGTGTTTGGGGGCTGCAAGGTGCGATAACACAGATGATATCGCATGGCTTTATTGCAGCAGCTATGTTTATGTGTATTGGTGTAATGTATGATAGAGTTCATTCAAGAAATATCGCTGATTATGGCGGTGTAGCTACTAAAATGCCAATATTTGCAACATTCTTTATGTTGTTCTCGATGGCGAATTCGGGACTACCTGGTACATCAGGTTTTGTTGGTGAGTTTATGGTTATTATGGCTTCCGTTCAAAATAACTTTATCTATGGGTTAATTGCGGCTATATCACTTATTTTGGGTGCAGCATTTACTTTATGGATGTATAAAAGAGTGATGTTTGGAGAAGTTAATAACCACCACGTGGAAGAAATGAAAGACGTAAACGGATTTGAGTTTGTAGTTCTAGCTCTTCTAGCAGTTGGTGTATTATGGATGGGTTTATATCCAGAGATATTTGTATCGAAAATGCAAGTTGGGGTACATGATTTGGTAGTACAAGTCGCTAATTCTAAAATTTAAAGGTAAAATTAATATGAACATAAGCTTATTTGCAGCAATTCCAGAAATATTTATGGCTGCTATGATAGTAGTGATACTTTTGTTGGATGCTTTTGTCGCTGACAACAAGAAACATTTAAATACAATATTTACTTTAGCGGCACTAATTGGTGGATATATTTTACAAGTATATGTTTTTATACCGGGACAAATACAACTTGCGTTTGGGAATATGTTTATCTTAGATAGTTTAGCCCAAGGTATGAAATTATTTACTTATATACTAGCTATCGTAACTGTAATATATATTAAACACTATATCAATGATAAAAAAATCATGAAAGGTGAATTTTACGCAATTTTCTTGTTCTCCATTCTGGGGATGCTAGTAATGATTTCTGCTAATAATTTACTTATTTTATATGTTGGGTTAGAGTTATTATCCCTAGCTTTATATGGACTAGTAGCACTAAATCGTGATAGCACTAAGTCAACTGAAGCAGCAATGAAGTTTTTTATTTTAGGAGCTCTTGCTTCAGGTTTGCTTTTATATGGTATCTCTTTTGTGTTTGGTGCAACTGGGGAGTTACAATTAGATAAAGTATTCCAAGCTATCTCAACTAACGGAAGTCAAAATGCGGGTTTATTAGTATTTGGGCTTGTATTTATTGTTGCGGGTTTGGTATTTAAACTAGGCCTTGTACCATTTCATATGTGGGTACCTGATGTATACGAAGGTTCACAATTAGCTGCAACCACAGTTATTGGCTCAGTTACCAAATTAGCATCAGTAGTATTTATTATTCGCTTCCTTATTGGTGGGTTAGTAATGTTAAGCCATGACTGGTCATTGATGCTATCGATGTTAGCTTTCTTGTCATTATTTATCGGAAATATAGTTGCCATAGCTCAAACGAATATCAAGCGCCTTCTTGGGTATTCAACCGTTGCTCATATGGCATTTATTGCTTTTGGTTTAATGACTGTATCGGTTAATGGTATTTCAGCTGTAGTGTTTTATACTATAGTATATGCAATTACTGCTCTTGCTGGTTTCGGGGTACTACTTTTCTTATCTAAAGATGGATTTGAGTGTGAGCAAATTGATGATCTACGTGGATTAAATAAATCGCATCCAGTTTATGCAGGAATTATGCTTCTGGTGATGTTCTCTTTAGCTGGAATTCCTCCATTAGCTGGATTTTATGCCAAATTTACAATTCTACAAGCATTAGTTGAATTAGGGTATATTAAGAGCGCGGTATTTGCGGTAGTATTATCCTTAATAGGTGCATTTTACTATCTACGTATAGTCAAAGTAATGTATTTTGACGAAAAAGATGTTGGGTTGCAAGTTGCAAATGTTGGTTTATTACCTCGTGTAGCCTTATTCATTAATGGTGGCTTACTACTATTAATTGGTATTTTACCTAGTGGTTTAATGAATATTTGTACGCAAATGATAACTAGCTAAGAATAAATATACTATATAAACACTATAATTGCTGTTATTGTACCAAGAACTATACCTGGTAAACTGCATATAATAATCGGCTAGTCTTTTTGATGCTTCAAAGATGCGTATAAAACCCACGCGGTACAATTGATAGTTGTAACAATTGGTAAAATTATCGATCCTTTGTTACCATGAATATTGTGTATAATTTGATCTAAATAAGATATATACATAATAACCGACATTATTGATGCAGCCCAACCTATTTGATGCACGGTTCTTTCTTTCATTGTTTTCCTTTGTGTAGTAAAGTCATACACAGAAATACTACAACATAAAATCGATTTGCTGGAGAAGATGAACTATAAAGACCTATACTGTATTAAAATTAGCTTGTTATAAAATTTAGTTTACTAGTGTTAAAGCCTTTCTCATTATAGCATAAGAAAAAATAAATTGTGTAAATGTTATTAAAAAAGATCAGAAATATTTAATATAAATTCAATGTGTTACAAATAAGACCTAAAAATATCTTGACAAAATGCATTGATTAGTATACAATGTGAGACTCAACAAAGTAGTGTTTATCTACATTGTGGCGAATTAGCTCAGCCGGTTAGAGCGACGGAATCATAATCCGCAGGTCCGGGGTTCGAGTCCCTGATTCGCCACCATTGATGCCGGTATAGCTCAGCAGGTAGAGCAGCTGACTTGTAATCAGAAGGTCGAGGGTTCAATTCCTTTTGCCGGCACCATTTAGTACACTATTCCGACATTTGGCCAGGTAGCTCAGTCGGTAGAGCAGAGGATTGAAAATCCTTGTGTCGCCAGTTCGATTCTGGCCCAGGCCACCATTTTTAAAAATTATTATTTCCAATCCTAATGATCCGAAGCCATGTGGCTGTCTGAATGAAAATGATGGCAAGGACTTGACATGGTATGCTGATGGACATCAGTCGGGTAAATGGATAAATTGGTGTTCAGGTTCAGGGGCGGAATCAGATCCAAATTGCCCTAGTGCGACCTCAGGTACTAATGGAGAATCTCTAAATGCGTTTAACACAAAAAACCATTGTGGATATAGCGATTGGCTGAATACTAATGGTTTCAATGATATTGCTGATGTTGATTTGTATTGGTCCAGCGTGTTTGATGAGGGCCCTAGCAATGCGTGGAGCGTGATCATGGGCTCTGGCTACTGCGGTTATATGAACATCGATGATATGCTACATCTCCTCGTGGTTCGTGGCAGCTAGTTATTAATGTGAACGCATATAATCAATTAGTTTAATATATGTATCTATAGAATTAGTCTTTATCATTTCATTAGTTAGCTGATAGCGCCAGACTTTGGCATTAGGCATACCATGATATAAACCTATCATGTGGCGTGTAATATGATGAAGATAGATATCATTTTTTTGCGCAAGTTCTAAATATGGGATCATAGCTTCTGCAATTTCTATTCGTGATCTAATTCTACTATTTGTGCCATAATATAAATTATCAAAATCACTAAATAGATAAGGGTTATAGTAAGCTTCTCGCCCCAGCATCACTCCATCAACATGTGTAAGATGAGTATTTATTTCATCGGTAGTTTTAATGCCACCATTAATCACAAATTCTAAATCTTTAAAGTCACGTTTTAATTGATAAACATAATCATATTTTAGTGGTGGAATTTCTCTGTTTTGTTTGGGAGATAAACCACCAAGTATTGCATTTCTAGCATGAACTACAAAGTGTTTACAACCATGAATTGCTAAAGTTGCAACAAAATCATGGACAAAGCTATATTCATTATTATCGTTTAGTCCTATTCTATGTTTTACTGTTACGGGGATAGCTACCGCATCTTGCATACTCTTGATACAATGGGCAACTAAATTACTATTTGCCATCAAACAAGCCCCAAAATTTCCTGATTTAACACGATCAGATGGGCAGCCAACATTTAGATTGATACCACTATAACCGAATTGTTGACAAGTTTTGGCTGCTAGAGCTAGTTTTTTGGGGTCAGATCCTCCTAACTGTACAACAACAGGCTTTTCAAGATAGTCAAAGCTAAGCAGGCGCTTAGTATTTCCATGAATAATAGCATCAGCTACTATCATTTCAGTGTATAAGGTTGTATGCTTTGTAATTTGGCGCATAAAATAGCGATAATGTCGGTCTGACCAATCAAGCATAGGGGCAATAGCAATCATCTTTATTACTTTAAAAATATATAATAGGCATTATTATCTCACATAGTTAAATTTGTGGAGGTATTGTCACTTTAAGTATTCAGTGTTTATGTTAAAATACTTGATTGCTTGTTCTATGTACACTCTGTGCTAGAATAAAAGTATTAAAGATGGAGTCATAATGTGGATAAATTAAATTCAAAAGTTAAAATGCTTATTGTCATTGCTATTTTAGCAAATAGCATTGGTATGTTCTATCCATTACTTATTAGTACATTCTCACCATATTATGGTAGTATCGCTAAACATATAGCACTTAGTAATAACTGGACTGATCTGGTATTATCAGGTCATGATTGGATGGATAAACCGCATTTACCATTTTGGCTCACTGCTATATCATTTAAAATTTTTGGAATTAATTCATTTGCGTATATTATCCCTGGGTTTTTATTTCATATCCTTGGTGTTTTCTATACTTATCGTCTAGCTAGGCTTTGGTATAGCAAAGAAGTAGGATTATTAGCCGCACTATTTACGGCAACATCTCTTCATCTAATGTTATCAAGTATCGACGTTAGGGCGGAAGCTTATTTACTTGGTGAAATAATGCCTGCTTGCTACTATTGGTTAAGATATGATCGTGAGTCTAAAATTAAATACTTATTCTTAGGGGCGTTATTTACTGCTTTAGCACTTATGACCAAAGGTGTTTTTGTACTAGTTACAATTATTAGTGGTCTTGCTATGTTATGGATTTATAAAAGGCAATGGCGGAATTTTATAAGTCCTAAATGGATTATTGCATTAGTGCTATCCTTTATTCTTATTGCCCCAGAGTTAATTTCTTTATATCAACAGTTCGATGCTCATCCTGACAAATTAGTATTTGGCAATCAGCATATTTCAGGGATTAAATGGTTTTTCTGGGATAGTCAGTTTGGACGGTTTTTTAATACTGGGCCTATTATAAGTGCTAATCCACCACCTTTTCATGAGTTATTTTTTGTGCATACATTTTTATGGGCATATTTACCTTGGTGGCCAATATTTTTTGCATCAATTGGCGCATTGGTGAGACGCCATAGATCTAGCTATAAAGAAGCAAATGTATATTTCTTTAGTTCCTTCTTTATAACATTTATTTTGTTTAGCATAACCAAATTTCAGGTAGATCATTATACTAATATAATATTCCCATTTGCTAGTATAATTTGTGCAGCTTATATAGTACCAATATTGAAAGAGCATAAAACCAAACCATTAATATATTATATTGAATTAGCAATCAGTGTTTTATTATTACTTCTGGTGATAATTGCAGGCTTTATAGCTCTTAAAGGAATAGATTTATTTATAATAGAAGCTCTAGCTTTAATAGTTGCTATTATTATGTTAAAAATGATTCGTATAGATTGGGCTTACAAAACTATTATTTATCCAAGCATAGTTATGTGTATGGTATTTATTTTTGCTATGACGGTAAATGGTATAGAGTATGCCAAATATGACGCTGGGTATCAAATGGCACTATATTTGAATAATACTCGGACAAATGTGGTTGGCTATAAAATTGATTTAATTAGTCTTGATTTACATAGTAATAATAATTACCAGCTAATAGACAATCAGGAAGATTTAGATAAGTTAAACAAGCCTTCTTATATAGTGGTTGAACCAAACAATATAAATGAGCTACGCTCTAAATTTCCTGAACTTATTATTGTTAAAGATTTTGTAGGATGTAGTTTTGAAACATATTTAGCAAATATTATTCATCCAGAATTACTAAACCAAAAACTCAAGAAATATGTTGTATTACAAATAAATGGATAATTAAAGATGCAAATAGTATGTATTTCCGACACTCATGGACAGCAAGATTATCTGAATCTGCCTGAGGGTGATATGCTTATTCATGCAGGTGATTTGACATTACGTGGAACTGCTAGCCAAATTAATGAGAGCCTTAGTTATTTTGCCAAATTACCGCATAAATATAAAGTAATAATTGCTGGAAATCATGATTTTGGGCTTGAAAATAAAAACCCAGATATTATTATGCCCTCAGAAATAATTTATTTAGAAAATAACTCAGTTACTATTGAAGGCCTAAAAATATGGGGTTCACCTGTAAGTACCCCTTACTATGACTGGGCTTTTATGTGGGATGAACGCAAGCGTGAAATACTATATCAGTCAATTCCAGATGATACTGATATAATAATTAATCATGGTCCTGCTTTTGGAGTTCTAGATTATACTACCAAACAAACCAATGCTGGTTGTGAGTTTTTACTAAAAAGAATACATGAAATAAAGCCTAAACTTTTTGTATGTGGTCATATCCATGAAGACTATGGCGTGCGTGAAATTGATGGTACAAAGTTTGTAAATGCAGCAATTCTAAATAGACAATATCAAATTGCAAATTCGCCAATTATAATATCTATTTGAGCAATTTAGATTCAAAAATGATATAATAATTTACCTTTAAACATATTACACGGATTATATATGGGAATTTTGTTAGCAGATATTAATTGGTCTGACATTATTGATGCAACTAAAGATACTCTATTTATGCTTGGAGCATCTGTTTTTTTTAGTGCTTTAATTGGGATACCAATTGGAATCGTGCTTTATTTAACAGCTAAAAAAAGAATTTTGGCGAATGGGTTTATTAACAATATTTTGTCACTAACAGTAAATGTATTACGCTCTATTCCGTTTATTATACTATTAATTGTGATGATGCCTCTTACAGTAATGTTGGTTGGTACTTCTCTGGGAGCTGTGGGGGTTATTCCACCATTAGTTTTTGGGGCTTTTCCGTTTTTTGCGCGATTAGTAGAAAATTGTCTTCAAGAGTTAGATGATGGAGTTATTGATATGGCAAAATCCTGTGGAGCAAGTGTTTGGCAAATAATCTGGCATATTCTACTCCCAGAGATATTACCAGGGATTGTGGGTAGTGTAACTGTAACAGCAATTGCCTTAGTGTCATATACTGCTATGGCAGGTACTGTTGGTGGTGGAGGCTTGGGGGACTTGGCTATTCGTTATGGTTATCAAAGATTTCAAACTGATGTAATGATAATAACTGTAGTGATTCTGGTATTTATGGTTCAAGCGATACAGTATATTGGTGACAAAATAGTCATGTACGTAAAAAAATATTGATTAAGAGGTATAAAAAAGGTTGTTTATGTTTAAAAAACTATTGTTAGTTATTGGGTTTTGCTATTACATCCCAGCTTTTGCGGTTGATTGGCTTAGTTATACGATAAATATTAATCAGCATCAATTACATTACTATCAAGGTGGTAAGGGCTCTCCCGTTTTTTTATTAACTGGATACGCTACTACAAGTAATTTTTGGAGCAAGGCTTTTGTCGAATGTCTAGCATCTAATCATACAGTGTATTTGCTTGATTATTGGGGTATAAATATTGATGATGATATTCCAGGTAATGTAAGTATACAAGCTATGGCGGATGATTCGTATCAGTTTGCCAAAGCTATGAAGGTGAAGTCTCCTATATTTATTGGCTGGTCCATGGGTGGAGCTGTCACCCAGCAAATGAGTTTTTCTTATGATGATGATATAAAAAAAGCAGTATTAATTTCGCCACTTACTATTAATAATCAGCCAATAGCTAACGAAAGTGACGAGGCTCCAGAATATCATCTTACAAGCTATAATGATATTTTAAACTATGTATTTGATAATAATTTATATTCATATAATAAAAAACAATTAACTAAATATAAGAAGAAACTATTTAAAGCTAATGAGCAATTATTTCCAGATGAAGAAATAACTGAGAATCAAGTAACTGCTATGAATGACTGGACTAGTAGTCCAGCAACTCTACGCGCGGCAAAAAAATCTGATACAAAGTATTTGGTTTTTATTTCTAATCAAGATAAAATGTTAACTTCAAATAACACATTGTCTGATACTAAATTATTTAAACATAGTAAAGTCGTGAAGTTTGATGGTAGTGGACATGATATATCGCTTCAAGATCCCCTTGATTCTTGTAAACAGATTGAAGAATTTATAAAATGATAGCTAGAATACATGGTAAGTTGGTTTTTGTTCGCCCACCTACAGTTATTGTTGATGTATCTGGAGTTGGTTATGAGCTTGATTTACCAATCCCCGATTGTGCGGTTCTTGGTAATATTGGTGACACAGTAACACTTCATACCCATTTGGTAATTCGTGAGGATGCTCATTCGCTCTATGGGTTTCTAAAGATAGAAAATCGCGATTGTTTTAGGACTTTGATTAAGGTCTCAGGTATTGGCCCGAGAATAGCATTAGCTTTATTATCAACTCTTACACCTGATGAATTAAATATAGCACTTGAAGCAACTGACGTTACTACCTTATGTAGAACCCCAGGCATTGGTAAAAAGATGGCTGAACGTATGATACTAGAACTAAAAGGTAAACTACATATAGAAAGTGTAAGTACCAAAGAAGCACCAAATATGATTCGTACTGATATAGCTAATGCTCTAACTAGTCTTGGCTATAATGACAAAGAAATCACTAGGATTATCAAACAATTACCATTAGATATTAGTGATTTGAGTCTTGGAATTAAAGAAGCGCTTAAACTTCTAAACAACTTGTCTTCGTAGTTAAATGGATATAACGGCCCCCTCCTAAGGGGCAGTTACAGGTTCGATTCCTGTCGAGGGCACCACTTCTATAGTTTTGACTATAAAATTCAAATGGAAAGAAATAATAAAACATACATAATATAGTATTATGGTACAATATTTGTATAATTACTTACAAATATACCTATTTTAGATGGTGAATATATGTTATTAAGCTTTAGTGTAAAGAATTTTCGTTCAATAAAAGATGAACAAGAAATATCCATGGTTCCAGCAAATATTCAGGATAATACAGAAGCATTAATATTTGATAATGATATTTATGAAAAAACATTAGCCACGGCTGTTATGTATGGTCCAAATGCAGGTGGAAAAACCTCTCTTATTAAAGCACTAAATGCAGTTAAAAAGATTGTTACCTCATCTTTGAAAGATAAAGATGCTTTAAATGAGTCAATTCAACCATTTTTATTTGATCCTATCACTCCACAACAGCCGACTGAATTTAATGTGGTATTTATTTCAAATAAAATAAAATATGAATATGGATTTTCAGCAATTAAGACTCAAGTTTTAAGTGAGTGGTTATACCATTATCCAAAAGGAAGGGCGAATAGATTATTCATTAGAGAATTTAATGAGATTTCTGAATCATATGAATATAGTTACGGGGCAGATTATAAAGGGGACAGAAAAGGTACTCAAAATATAACTGATAAGCATAGTCTGTATTTATCAGCATCCGAGCGTACATCAGCTGTAGTTACAACTACGGATGTATTGGATTGGTTTCTAAAAAAACTCATCATTATTGGTATTGATGGTGTTCCTAAATTAGTTACCTCAAGTTTACTGGATGAAAATGAATTGAGTAAGGTAGAAGTTATTAATTATTTAAAAAAATCTGGCATAGAATTATCAGATATAGAAATTACTTCAACTCCATTTCATGAAGGATTGCTACCATCTGACATTCCAGAAACAATGAAAAAACATTTTATAGAAACACTTAGAGATAGTACTCGTATAGAAACAATCTTAATTCATTCCGTTGGAGAAGATAATTATAAATTATCTATAGATGAGGAGTCGTCGGGTACTGTAAGATTATTTGGATATGCGGCTCCTATTTTGGATGCTCTATTAAATGAAAGAGTTATTATAGTTGATGAACTTAATAGTAATTTACATCCTAGCATAGTTAAATCAATTTTAAATACATTTTCCGACGGTAATACCAATATAAATAAATCACAACTATTTTTTACAACACATGATACGTCAATTCTAAATCAAAATAATTTAAGAAGAGATCAAATTTGGCTGTGCGATAGAAATACTGCTTTAGCCACTGAGATTTCTAGTGTTGTAGAGTTTAAAATCAGACCTCTACGCAATTATGAGAATGCATATTTGGCAGGTAAATTTAATGCTGTTCCAATTGTCTCAAAATTAAAACCTAAGCAAAAACAAGATAAGATATCTGGTAACCAATAGTTTAGAGGGTATGAGATATGCGTGCAAAAAAACCTTCTGGGCAAATAAAAAGAAAAGCAAATATAAGAAATGTGAACCCTAAAATTATTATTGTTTGTGAAGGTGAAACAGAAAAAGATTATTTTACTTGTTATAAAGAAAAAATGAAATGGGCTTCTATACAAGTAAAATCAATAGTTTCTTCTAAGGGCTCTGCTCCAATATCTGTGGTAAGAAGTGCAATTAAAGCACAGGAAGATGCAATTCAGTCAAATGGTGTAGATAATAAGTTTGATAATATTTTTTGTGTAATAGATGAAGATAGACACACTACTCATCAAGAAGCACCTCAAGCAATTCATAATTATAATAAAGATATAGGTAAAAATAACAAAGTTTTTGTTTCAAGAGTATACTCCAATCCTTGTTTTGAGTATTGGCTTCTTCTTCATACATCAGCAGTCACAAAACCATATAAAGCAGAAAGAAATAAATCAAGTGGAGATATTTGTGTGCAAGACTTAAAAAACAGCCATACTTCTTTAAAAGAATATGCTAAAACAAATATCGCTGAAATGTTTGATTTTTTTAAACAAAATATTTCTAATGCTTTAAAAAATGCATGTATTGCTAGGGATGATGCAATAAAGCGGGAAGATAATAATCCATATACTCAGATTGATTTATTAATTACTTATCTTCATAATATTGCGGATGGTAAAAAGCTCAAATCTAACATCAGTTTTCTCATGCCGGTATAATGCTCTTGAAATATAGTATGAGAGGGATCCCAACTTTGTTCTATATATTACATAATGCGTTAGCTAGCTGGAGTTTTAGGAGATTACTATAAAAACTAATTTTAGTCTAAATAAATTTAATACACTTCGATTAAGTAGTATTGCAAGTGAATATATCGTACTTGATGATATATCGAATTTGCCACAAATTGCTAATCAGATAAGTAATAGCAAGTTTTTTGTCTTGGGCGGTGGCAGTAATATTATTCTGCCTGAGATATTTAATGGAGTAGTAATTCATAATCAATTACTGGGTATTGATTTAGTATCAGATACTGATGATTATGTTTTAGTTAGTGCTAACGCTGGAGAAAATTGGGATTCATTCGTCTTATATACCATCAATAACGGGATGTGTGGTCTTGAGAATTTAAGTTTAATTCCTGGTACTGTTGGGGCATCACCTATTCAAAATATTGGTGCTTATGGAGTTGAGGTTAAAGATTTCATCGAATCTGTTGAAGTATTTGATATAAAATCTAAACAAACCAAAATCATATCAAAATATGAATGTTCTTTTAGCTATCGTAATAGTATGTTTAAGACTCACCCTAATTTGATAGTAACTAAAGTTACTTTTCGGTTACTAAAAACTCCTAAACTAAATGCTAGATATGGCGATTTGGTGCATAAACTTTCCGAAATTTCTAATCCAACGCCACTAGATTTAAGAAATGCAGTAATTGAAATTAGAAGTAACAAACTGCCAGATCCTAAAATAATTGCTAATGTAGGTAGCTTTTTTCATAATCCAGTAGTAGATATAGCTACCGCAAATAGTCTAAAAGATAAATATTCTAATCTAGCAGTATTTGCAGTGGATGATACTCATTCCAAAGTATCGGCGGGGTGGATGATAGATAATCTGGGGCTTAAGGGATACCGACTTGGCAATATGGGGGTTTATGACAAACAAGCTCTGGTATTGGTAAACCATGGTGCTGCAACCAAAACAGAAGTTTTAGAATTTGCTAGGGTAATTCAAGATAGAGTGTGGCAAGAGTACGGTGTAGTTATCAATATCGAGCCAATTATTATTTAAAAATCAAATATATTTGAAAATTATTCGCACTTAAATACTAACTTATAATATAATTATACATATATACAACTAGGAGGTTAAGATGACAGTTATAAAGCAATCACCGATTATAAGAAATATTGATAAAACAGGGCATATATCACTAGCTTTAGGAATAGAGTTAGCAGGTACTCAAATGTTAGTTACTAGAAATGAAGATGGTACTATTTTATTAAAGCCTGGCAAATTCATTCCAGATTCTGAAATGTGGTTATATAAAGGTGATGGAGAAAAAAGATTGGATGAAGGCTTAAATTGGGCTAAAAAAAATAAACGTAAAGACAATAGTGATGAAATTATGGAAAAATTAAAAAGTGCCTGATTTATTACTTGATTTAAATTACCCAAAATTTCAAGAAGAGTTATTTGACTTAGAAAAAATTGAGCAAACAGCTTTTTTGAAAACTTGCAAAAAATTAAAGCAGATGACTTGGTCAATGGTCTACAAAGATAGTGGACTAAAATGGGAAGAAATAACTTCAAAATCTAAAGGTCACGATAAAGTGTTTTCCATAAGATTTTCTAACAAGTATAGAGCTACAGTAATGCGTGATGAAGGTTTTATTGTTTTTATATCAATTCATACAGATCATGACAGTGCTTATAAATGAATGATACCCACACTCCACAACTACATAGGGCATGGATATACCATCCGACGAAAAAAGAGTGATGGGATTAAGTTTTTCCTCGCCAATCCCACCATATACCGCCCGATTATTTACTCTAATACCAAAGCGTTATCGGTTGTTCTTATAGCCTGACATTTAGCTATAAATTTCTTATTGGTGAAATAATAAAATGCAAAAATAGCTACAACAACATATACTGCATAAAACGCTTCATTACTAAGATAATCATGTCCGCCATAACTGGAAGGTCCTGCGATAATCAATATGGTCTCTATCCATAGAAAAACTACAAAAGGTAGTGATATTTTGGCTACTTCAGTGAAGGTGTAACCATCACGACCACGAGCGTTCAGAAGCATAAATACGGCCATTAATCCAGTCATGGTAGAGGTTAGGATTAACATATCTTTTGCACCAATAAATACAAAGAAAATTGATTGTACTACAAATAATAGCGTGCAGATAAACACTGCTCCTGGTAATTTGAAACCACCAGTAGTATCATGATTTCCATTTCGTATACCAACTAAAGAAATCGGGATAATCATATACATTAGAACTATTAAGGCAGTAATAAAATTAATTAATACTGACCAACTTTGGAATAAATATAAAAATACTAATGCTACTCCAAAATTAAATATCATAGCTCTTTTCTCAAAATGATATTTTTTGTCTAAAACAGCAAGCATTGAAGGCATTTGTTTTTCTGCGGCAAGAGAATAAAGTACGCGTGAACCACTTCCAAGAAAGGTAATACCTGCTCCAGAAGGAGAAATACAAGCATCAGCGTATAAAATCACAGTGATGAAGTTTAAACCAAGAAGAGTAGATATTTGTGCAAATGGGGAGTTAAAATCAAGTTGATGCCAACCTGATACAGTTAGTTGATTATTATCTAATGCTCCAATAAAAGAAGATTGTAATAAAACATAGATAAAGAAACATAACACAATAGATATAATCATTCCAAGAGGTAGATTACGCCCTGGGTTTTTAATTTCACTAGCAAATGATGCACATAACTGAAATCCATTAAAAGAATAAATCATCCCCGCTGATGTCATAGCAAGTATAATTGAATTATATCCATAAGGCATAAAACTACCATGGAATGCCGTAAAATTAGCCGGGGTAAATGATGCCCCAATAATTGTCAAAGCAATAAAAGCTGGTAGAACTACTTTAATCGCAGCAAGTGAGTTATTAACTTTAGCAAAAAATTTTATACCAAACATATTAACAAACCAGTAAGCAACTAAAAACCCTAAAGTAAATAGTAGCCCTGTTGTGGTAAGTGTGTCATTACTCATTAGGAGGTTTGATAGGGAAGGTGATATTCCAGCAAGGTACTGTACACTTGCTTGAGCTTCTCCTGGAAGACTTCCGATAAGTTCAAGCCAGATAGCAAAAGCGAATATTACTCCAAAATATTTATTATGAGATAATGCCCCCATCCGACCAATAATCCCACGAAATGGAAAAACTGATACTACTTCAGCAATAACTAATGCCATTAAAATAAAAAATATTAGAGTAAGAAACCATGATAAATAAACCCCAGCACCGGCTGTTTTAGCACCTAGGTAAGAACTAAATAACCAACCACTACCTATTATACCAGTTGTAGAAATTGCGATGACTGAGAGTAGGCCAATCTTAGGTGTAGAATTTTGCATTGAGTTTGTCTCCAAAAATTTTTTATTAACGATATTAGTTTATATTAGATTAATACTTTATTTGATTTGGTTTTCAAAAATATTAATGTTAATGATGATATTAAATAGCATACAATAAGCATTGATAAAGCTATTTTATAACTAGTTAAAGAAATTGTCGTGCCAGTCTTTAGTGAGTCTAATATTAATCCGATTAATGGTTCGATAATTGCACTAAATATTCCATCACTCATATTTACAAAAGCAATAGCCATTCCCATAATATATATTGGATTAATTTCTTTACAAATTTGAAAGCATAGCATGAAGCAGCCAACTGCAAACCCTAATACAAAGAATAGTATTGTGGTTATATTGTAAGATAAATCCAAATAAAGAATTCCAAATAATGATAATATAGAAATTAAATTTGCTAAATGCATAAGAGCTTTTCTTGCGTTTAAAGCGGCAGATATGGTTGCCCAAATTGGTGCACCAACACCTACACCAATAAACATCATGAATAATAATTTAGAAGCTTCTATGTTTGTAATATGAAATTTTTCTATCAAAAATGGATTTCCCCATAAGCCGCCAATTATAATAATTGGTGAGAAGGTAATTCCAGCATAGATAAATAAAAGCCAATTAGATTTTTTAGCAAGAATTGTTTTAAATACTCTAAAATTAAGCTTGGTTTCAGGAGGTTTAATATTAGAACCATTATTTGTTACAAAAATTAATGCTAGAAATGCTAAGATGATACCAATTGTTGCAATAATATACAAGCCATTATGCCATCCTACATGATCAAAAAAGAATGCTATCGGTGCACTTCCAAATGCAGCGCCAAGCATAGTAACAGTTGCTAATAGACTACTAATAATTCCAAATGCTTTTGGGGTAGTCCATACTGCTGCGCATTTGATATACAAAACTGTTGCAAGTGAAGCTCCTACTCCCATAAAGAATCGACTAATGCACATTATATAAAAATTTGGGGTATAACAAAACATAATCATTGCTATTGAAATAAACAAAATTGCTAAAAAGCATGGGATGCGTACATCATTACGATCAATTAGGTATCCCGCAATAACTTGTAAGAATGAGTATGAATAATAATAGCTTGATGCCATAATTGCTAGTTCAACACTACTAAATTTATAGGTGTTTAGTAAATCTTGTGCAATTACACTTGGAAATAATTGAGCGATGTATTTATAAAACAAAAATACCGAACATATTGATAACACTATAAAAGCTTTGTTTTTAAGCTTGTTATTTTTTGAATTGGCTGTAACTAACGACATGCAATAGTTTCCCTATGTATAAATGAATATCTGAACCAAGTATTATACAATAAAACTTGAAGTTCCATCCTGAAATAGAAAGATCAATTAAGGTAGGTATCTGTGCCTTCTAATTATTCTGCATATAATTAATTGCTCGTATAATCCATGCTTCAGCTAATAGATTAAACTCTTCTGGGGTAGATGCTTCTAAGCGGAATTTCCCCCCGTTAATTACGCTAACTGTTGCACGCAGCAACTCTCCAGTCTTACTATCAGTAACTTTTGTTTCAATTATCAAGACAGGTGTTTTGCCATCAAGACCAGTTGCCATGGTGGCTAATTTAATTACTGCAGAAATAGGGATTATATTCCATATATGAAAACCATCTGGCTCAACAAGAGCCCCTGTGATTGCTACATTAACACGCGCAACACCATAACCTGTGGTGTTAACTATATTATAATTTCTAGAAATAGCATCTCTAATTTTATTTTTAATGTTTTCACGCGCTGTTTCAACTACTTTTGGGCGAATCTTTGGTGCGTTACTTTCATCCTTCGGCTGATATAAATCCACTGGGTCTAATATAACAGCATAGTAGTTACCCTTTTTGATTTTAGGGTTTTTATAAGCATAATTCTGTACGCTTTCGGTATTATTCGGTAAAGGTTTAAGTAATTTATAGTCTAGTAAAAAACCTTGTTTGTTATTAGGTGGGTTAATATGTTTTGTTGAAGCACAGCCAAACATTATAAGCATTACAGCTACTACTGTCATAAAATGAAAAAGTGTTTTTAACATTTAATATCGCCTTTATAGTTTTAGATTTTAACTGCCATTATAGTGAGACAAGCACAATTTTAACCTAAAACTCGAATGAATATAACAAAAAGATGCATATATATAAAAAAATCTGTGTCTAACCTATTAATTAAGTAACATGTTATAATGTATACCGTTTGGACATAAAAAGGTATTTATTGTATGCGTATTTTACTTACTAATGATGATGGCTATAGAGCTCCAGGGATTATCGCTGTATATGAAGCTCTTATTGCAGCAAATCATGATGTTGTAATTGTTGCTCCAGAGCTAAACTCTAGTGGTGCTAGCCAATCAATAGCAGTGTATTCGCCAATACAAATTCATCAAGTTAGCGAACGAGTTTATTATGTATCTAGCACACCAGCTGATAGTGTACGTCTTGGGCTTCAAGTTGTGTATGAAAGCACTGATAATTACCCTGATTTGATTATTTCGGGGGTGAATTTAGGTGATAATGTAAGTGAAGATATATTATACTCTGGTACCGTAGGTGCAGCTCGTGAAGGTGCATTACACGGAGTACCAGGGTTAGCATTTTCAACTAAAGGCCCCAAATTTGATAACTTAGATGCCGCAGCTCGTGTTGTAGCTAATTTGGTAGATAAATTATCCCAAAATAGAGAAGTCTTAAAGACCGCTTTTTTATGGAATATAAATATTCCTAATAAACCTTATGAGCAAATAGGTGGTTTTGAAGCAACTAAGCTTGGTAAGCGATATCTTCATGAACCATTACAAAAACAAATTACTTCTCGTGGCACAACCATCTATTGGCAAGGAATGTCAGGTGTTCCACAAGAAGGGCAGCTAGGTACTGATGTGGCAGTTCAGACAGACGATATAAATGTTTCAATTACGCCACTTACTATTTTACCTACTGATTATAACCAGATGCCGATAATTGCGGCAGTTACTATTTAATTTTTGGAGTTTTTTATGAGATTCAAGATAATTTCATTGATTTTATGTTTTTTTGCTATTAGTTGTGCTACTCGTACTACTCCAGCACCAGTAGAGAATGCTACCAAAGCACCAAGCTATTTAGATATGACAAAACCAGCTGCAGCGCCAAAACCAGTGGACAAATCCAATAATGTAGAACAAGCAGCATCTATGAGTTCTCTAAGTGATGATAATACTAGTATAAAGCAGGTATCAAATCCAAAACCATTAGTAGCACCTACTAGTCCAAAACAAGTTGATGCTGCTGCGGCTCCAATAGCTGTAGCCCCAGCTACTACTTCTGCTGATGGGTTTATTATGCCAACAACAGGGCAAACAGATGGATATAAGGCAAGTAATAAAGGTATTGATATTTATGGCACCTTAGGACAAGATATTAATGCCGCTAATTCTGGAAAAGTTGTTTATAGTGGTAATGGACTAAAAGACTATGGTAACTTAATAATTATTAAACATAGCGATGTATATTTAACCGCCTATGCACATAATAAAGTAAATTTGGTTAAAGAAGGTGCTACTGTTAAACGCGGGCAAAAAATCGCCAAAATGGGTCAGGGTGATTCTAATAAAGCGGTGCTTCATTTTGAACTACGTAAAAATGGAAAACCGGTTGATCCATTTACATTAATTCCGAAGGGTAATTAACAATGCAAAAAGTAAATATTAAGATTCTAGATTCTAAAATTAAAGATAATTTACCAGCTTATGCAACTAGTGGTTCTGCGGGACTTGATCTACGTGCATGTATAGATAAGGCTCAAACACTAGCCCCTGGTGATACAGTATTAATCCCAACCGGAATTGCAATTCATATTGAGGATAATGGTTTATGTGCTATGATATTACCCAGATCAGGGCTTGGACATAAGCACGGAATAGTTTTGGGTAATTTAGTTGGATTAATTGATTCCGACTATCAAGGGCAGTTGTTTGTCTCAATATGGAACCGTGGAAATGAAACCTTTGTATTAAAACCTATGGATAGAATTGCACAACTAGTTGTTGTGCCTGTTGTACAAGTTGAATTTAATCTAGTTGATGATTTTGATGCTACTACTCGTGGGGAACAAGGTTTTGGAAGTACGGGGAAGCACTAAAGACTTCTTTGTCAAATAAAATATCACCTATTTCAGGTGTTATTGATAGTTCACCAAAGTCATATTTAGTGGTATCCATAAGATGAGATGGTACAATGTTTTGAAGCGATCGAAACATTGTTGCAATCCTCCCAGGGTGACGTTTGCCCCAATCTTGTAGCATTTCTTTGATTACTTGGCGTTGCAAATTTGGTTGTGAGCCGCATAGATTACAGGGTATTATTGGAAATTGTTTAGTTTCGGCATATTTTATAATATCTTTTTCATTACAGTAAGCAAGAGGTCTAATTACAATATTATTACCATCATCACTTATTAGTTTGGCTGGCATGCCTTTTAATTTTCCACCATAAAACATATTTAGAAAAAATGTTTCTAATATATCGTCCCTATGGTGCCCAAGAGCTATTTTGGTAGCACCAATTTCTTTTGCAACCCGATACAAAATCCCACGTCTAAGGCGGGAACATAAACCGCAAGTGGTTTTACCCTCAGGTATAACTCTTTTGACGGTGGAATAAGTATCTTCAGTTATAATTTTATAAGGAACACCAATTTTCTCTAGATATTCAGGTAGGATGTGAGTTGGGAATCCTGGTTGTCCTTGGTCTAAATTTACTGCGATTAGATTAAATTTAATAGGAGCTATTTTTTGTAAACTAAGTAAAATATCAAGCATGGTATAGCTATCTTTACCACCTGATAAACACACCATGACAGTATCATTGTCGCTAAGCATATTATAATCATGTATTGCTTTACCAACATTAGCACGTAATCGTTTGGTTAGTTTATTAAACTCGTATTCTTGATTCATAAGTCCATTCATTTAAGATTAGGTCAAAATTATAACACCAAAAAACCATGCATATCTTTGTAAAAGCTAGAATACATACTGGAAAATCTTGATAAAATAACTATTAATTATTTTAGGAGATTTTTTATGTATAGAATTACAGGTCAACCAATTAATTTAAGATATATTGCAACATCAATAAAGCAAGACATTCAATTATCGGAGC
>CANFGS010000005.1 GCA_947446595.1 Neisseriaceae bacterium
ATTTGATCATACCCTTTAGCTTCTCCGCCAAATTTCTTAGATAGGATTGTAGTAATCGCTGCTGTTAATGTTGTTTTACCATGATCCACGTGACCAATTGTGCCTACGTTTACATGGGGTTTATTACGTTCAAATTTGCTTTTAGCCATAATATCTCTCCGAAATAGATGTAAAAATGATTATTCCTAAGTCCGACTTGTGGTGCTCAAGACCGGATTTGAACCGGCGACCTCTCCCTTACCAAGGGAGTGCTCTACCGACTGAGCTACCTGAGCTCAAAAAAGCCCGATATGGAGCGGGAGAAGGGAATCGAACCCTCATCATAAGCTTGGAAGGCTTCTGCATTACCACTATGCTACTCCCGCGTTGGTGGAGAGGGCAGGATTCGAACCTGCGAAGGTGAAACCGCCGGATTTACAGTCCGGACCCGTTGGCCGCTTGGGTAACCTCTCCAGTAATCAAAGTAGGGAATTTTAGCAAAAGATTGACTCGCTGTCAAGTATTTTAACTAAAGCTTTTCGCTAAAATCACATTTAGGACAGATTTTTTCTTCACCCTTAGTCTTCGTCTTTTTGTGTAGCAGTAGGCTGTAGCTACATTTTGGACATTTTTCTGCTATGGGTTTATGATTAAATAAAGTTTTACATTTGGGGTAGTTATTACATGCATAAAACCAATTACCGTAGCGATTTTTTTTAGTAACGATGTGTCCAGTTTTGCATTCAGGGCAAATTATGGTCTCACCAGCTTCTGTTTCATCTGCTGGTTTATCGATATTTTCGATATATTTACATTTAGGGTAGTTTTTACATGATATAAATTTACCATAACGCCCCGATCTAATTACTAAAGTACCACCATCATTAGGGCAAACACGATCAGGAACTAATTCAGGTTCAGCAACTTCTTCACTTTCGCCACTAGCTGTTATTTTACGCATATAATTACACTCTGGGTATCCAGAGCAGCCGATAAATTTACCATACTTACCGAAGCGTGAAATTAAATGTTTGCCACATTTAGGGCAGTCTTCATCAAGTTTTTCGGAGGTAAGTTCAGCTCTTGCGATATTTTGCTTATCTTTAATAGTCGCCTCTAAATCACTCCAAAACTCTTGTAGAACAGGCAGCTTTTGATTGGTTCCATTAGATATATCATCCAAAGTATCTTCGAGATTGGCAGTGAATTTGAAATCAACGTATTTGGTTAAATGGTTAGTCAAAAATTGACTGACAACCATACCTGTATCAGTTGGAATAAAACGTTTTTTGTCCATCAAAACGTACTCGCGTTTTTTAAGCGTTGAAATTATTGAAGCATAAGTTGAGGGTCTACCGATTCCTAATTCTTCGAGTGACTTAACTAAAGACGCTTCACTATAGCGCGGTTTGGGTTCGGTTTGATGTTCAGTAAAGCCTATTTTATCAATAGGCAATTCTTCACCAACAGTGAGGGCTGGTAATTTGATATTGTCGTCAGTTTCATCTTCTTCTACCTCTTGGTATACTGATAAAAACCCATCAAAGTTTATAACTAAGCCATTTAGTCTAAAGATTGCGTTATCAACTTTTATATCAATCGCAGTAGTGTCCATTATTGCAGGAGTTAATTGACTAGCTAAAGTTCTTTGCCAAATTAATTCATAGAGTTTATATTGGTCAATACTAACAAATTTTTTAATTTGAGCTGGAGTTCTAAAAATCGAGGTTGGACGAATTGCCTCATGTGCTTCCTGCGCATTTTTTACTTTACTTACGTATTTTACACCTTTACTTGGTAAATAATTGGGTGTATATTTTTGTTCTATATAATCACGAATTTCAACAATTGCAGTATCTGATAAATTTACCGAATCGGTTCGCATATAGGTAATTAAACCAACGCTATCATTACCCAAATCAACCCCTTCATAGAGGGTTTGAGCTACTTTCATTGTTTTATCAGTATTAAACCCAAGTTTACGAGCGCCTTCAATTTGTAATGAGGAAGTAATAAAAGGTGGGTATGGATTACGTTTTTTTTGCTTCTTAGTGATATCACTAACGATAGCGGTTTTATTTTTTGATAAATTACTACAAATATCTTGTGCTTCTATTTTTACCTTGATAGTTTTAGCATCAATTTTATTTTTGGCATGCTCGATTAGTTTTGCTTGTAATTTACTTGTGTTTTTATGTGTATCTAAGAAAATAGAAAAATAATCTTCAGGAATAAAAGCTTTTATCTCAATTTCACGTTCACAAATAAGTCTTAGTGCTGGAGATTGAACTCGTCCGGCGGATAATCCAGGTCTGATTTTTCTCCATAAAAGTGGTGAAATATTAAAACCGATTAGATAGTCAAGTGTAAGCCGTGCTTGTTGAGCATTTATTAAATCAAGATCTAGTTTTCTAGGGTGATTAATCGCTTCTTTTATGGCACTTTCGGTAATTTCATTAAAAGTTACGCGGTCAACCTTTTTATCAGCTAGCTTTTTATTACTCTTTAAAACTTCAGCAATATGCCAAGCGATAGCTTCACCTTCACGGTCGGGATCGGTTGCTAAGTATATTTGAGTACAATCTTTGGCAAGAGTTAGAATTTCATCAACGTGTTTTTTATTTCTAGCAATTATCTGGTATTTAGGGGCAAAATCATTTGCAATATCAATTGAACCATTTTTTTTGGGTAAATCACGAATATGCCCAAAAGATGCGATTACTTTAAAATCATTCCCCAGATATTTATTAATGGTTTTTGCTTTTGCTGGGGATTCAACGATTAGTAGTTTACTAAACATAAATATTAGGTTCCTTATTGTAAATTATCTAAAAACTCTTTGGTAACGACCACCACCGCAGTTAGTGATTTTACCGTTTAGTTCAAGCTCAAGTAAATTCGCACATAGGTCGTTAAATTCAATGTTTAAATCTGAGCATATCTTATCTATAGTTATTGGTTCAAATCCCATAATATCTAAAATTGGATTTTGTTCCGGTACGGCATTATACGCCATAGTTGTAGGTGTAATGCGTAAATCTTCTAAAATATCATTGGAAGTTTCAATTAATTTCGCACCTGTTTTAATTAATTTATGACAGCCTCGGCTCACTGGACCATGTATTGAACCTGGTATTGCCATTACTTCACGCCCCATTTCAAGAGCCATATTAGCACTTACCATCGAGCCGCCATCAAGAGCTGATTCTACCACGAGTAATCCAAGACTAAGTCCTGCTATAATTCGATTACGTCTTGGGAAGTTATTTATTAGCGGTGGCGTTTGTAGAGGGAATTCACTAATTAATAAACCATCTTGTTCTAATACCTTTTTGTATAGATCTTTGTTACTAAGCGGATATATCTGGTCTATCCCAGTTCCAATTACGCCAATAGTCCGAGAGCTACCATCAAGTGCCCCTATGTGAGCGGCTCTATCAATTCCACTCGCCATTCCGCTTACAATAACCAAACCATTATTGGATAAATCCTTGGCAAAGGCTAGTGCATTATTGCTGCCTTGAGCGCTTGGATGACGCGTACCAACAATAGCAAATTTATTTTGTTTTAGTAATTTTACATTACCTTTTAGAAATAATATATTTGGAGGGTCAGCAATATTGGCTAATTCTACTGGGTATAACGGGCTATCAATACTTATGATTAGATGATTATCATGTTCATCCATCCATTTTAGAGCATTATCAGCTTCAGGAGCACTTACTTTGCTACTTATAAGGCTAGCAACAGTGCTGCTTACTATTTGTGAGAGAGTTGCCTGTGTTTGGTTATATATATTATCTATAGAACCAAAGTGGTGGATTAGTTTTTTTATAGTTACTAAACCAACTTTTGGGGTTAGGGTTAATAATAACCATAGATAGAGGTTTTTATCTTCAAGTGCTTTATTCATTTTGATTCACAATATAATAACTGGTATAATTATGTTCTTAATAGTTCAGTTAGTTATTATATAGTCTTGTTTATTTTTCGTAGTAATATTTTTTAGGTAATATGGTATGGCTCTTTTGCAAATCCTTCATTTTCCAGATCCGCGGCTACATTTAAAAGCTCATCCGGTAAAACTATTTGATAAAGAATTAAAAGTTTTAGTTGATGATATGGCACAAACCATGTATCAAAATGATGGTATTGGACTTGCTGCTACCCAAGTTGATGTACAGAAACGTTTGATTATAATTGATATTTCTAAAAGTGATGAAGCAAAGAAGCTACAGGCATTTGTTAACCCTGAGATTATTTCTCGAAGCGGTGATGTGGTTGGTGAAGAGGGGTGCTTATCTGTCCCTGGAGTTTATGAGTCTGTCAGAAGATCTGAAAATATTAGTGTTAAATTTCAGGATCTAGATGGCAATGTTTATACTAAAGATTATACCGGTTTAATGTCAGTATGTGTGCAGCATGAGATTGATCATCTTGATGGTAAGGTTTTTGTGGAGTACTTGTCTTCACTAAAACAAAACTTCATTAAGAAAAAAATGAAAAAAATCTTTAAGCCACAATGACTAACATAACCAAGTACTTATTAAATATAGCTCTTGATGTTCCATTAGATAGATTATTTAGTTATTACTGTGACCAAAAGCTGGCTCTTGGCACTAGAGTTTTAGTATCATTTGGTCGTAAAACTATAGCCGGTTTTGTCTGGGATAATGAAGTTACTGATGTTTCAATTAATCCCCAAAAAATCAAAGCAATTCTTGAAGTATTCCCCGAGGTTTTAGCACCTGATACCTATGAACTAATTAATTTTACTGCCAAATATTATCATTATCCAATTGGGCAGGTTGTTTTTGGGGCAATCCCCAAAGAATGGCGTCAAGCACAAAATATCAAAGAATTACGTCAATCAAAACCTAAGCCTCATCATGAAGATGTAGCTGTTATTCTAAATAATGAACAGCAAAATGTGGTGAATCAGGTTACTGAAAATCTCGATAAATACTATCCTAGTATTCTTTTTGGGGTTACTGGATCTGGTAAAACTGAGGTTTATTTATCTCTAATTGAAAAGGTTATTAACCAAGCTCGGCAAGTACTAGTTTTAGTTCCTGAAATTAATCTAACTCCACAGCTATTAGAAAGGTTTCTTGGGCGCTTCCCAAATGTAGGTATTCATGTTCTAACTAGCCATGTTACAAGCCGTGAACGGCTACGTGGCTATCTAGGTGCTACAGATGGTAGTATAAAAATTATTATTGGTACTCGCTTATCAGTATTTACCCCTTTTAAAAATTTGGGGATTATCATTGTTGATGAAGAACATGACCACTCATTCAAACAACAAGAGTCACTTCGGTATCATGCTCGTGATTTGGCTATCTATAGAGCTTCAAAACATTCTATCCCAATAGTACTTGGTTCGGCAACTCCGTCACTAGAAACCTTATATAATTATAAACTTGAAAAGTATAAATTATTTAAACTATCAAATCGAGCAGTCACAGGCTCAATACTACCTGATATTCGTCTAATTGATTTAAACATATATAAAACAAATGATGGGCTAACTGATATTGCTCTTGATGAGATTGCCAAACGTTTAGAGAAAAAAGAGTTAAGTCTAGTATTTATTAATCGGCGTGGTTATGCACCAAGTATTACATGTTATCAGTGTGGTTATGTATTTAAATGTAGTAATTGTTCAACCAATCTTGTTTATCATAATAATACTCGAGAGCTAAAATGTCACCATTGTGGATTATCTTGTAGTACTCCCAAAGCATGTGTCTCATGCCATAGTCAACACTTACAAGCTTTAGGGCAGGGGACGCAAAAAATCGAAGAAGTTTTAGCCAAAAAATTTGTTGATGCTAAAATATATAGAATTGATCAAGATGTTCTAAATTCTAAAAGTGCTTGGAGTGAATTATATACCAAGATAAAAGCTGGTGAAATAGATATTCTAGTTGGTACACAGATCTTAGTCAAAGGTCATGATTTTCATAATCTCACCCTAGTTGTAGGGATAAATATCGATAGTAGTTTGTATAGTTATGATTTTAGGGCTAGTGAGCTACTTTTTACCCAGTTAACTCAAGTATCTGGTCGAGCTGGGCGAGGTGGTAAAAAAGGTTTGGTATTATTACAGTCCAACTACCCGAGGCATGAGCTATATCAATATCTACTTAAACATGATTTTTCGGGGTTTATTAATTATACTATGAAAGATAGGCGGTTACTGAAGCTTCCTCCTTATACCTACTATGCAATGCTTCGAGCTAGTGGTAGTCAATTAAGCGTGGTTTTAGAATTTCTAAATACTATTTGGGATAGTGCTTCGAACGTAAAAAACAAAAATGTTTTAGTAAGTTCACCAGTTCCAGCAATTATGCAAAGGCTAAAGAGCCGCGAACGAGCTCAAATGCTAATTAGTAGCCAAGATCGAACAGAGCTTCATAAGTTTATTAGTAATCTTATGGAAATTGTGTCTTTAATCAAAAAACCTGCGAGCGATATAAGCTACCAGCTTGATATCGACCCGTTTGAAATGTAGGCTTTTTTTGAGGGCAAGAGCATGGATCCCCGATTCACATTTAAGCAGCATCACACGTATGTCGAGGATGACGAAAGAAAAATGTCCTCATCCTAAACATGAACACGAAAGAAAAATGTCATCCCAAACACAAATACTTTGCTGTTCGTATGGAATTTGGGAACCATGCTCCTATTGTTTATTATATGACTTTTGTTTTACTAAGAAATAAAAGTTAACACTACTAAATATAAAGAATCCAATTAGAATGCTTGTAGTATTAAATTTATCAGCTTCTTGTAACATACCAAACAAAGTCATAGCGCCGATATATATAAATATCGACCATGATGAAGCTATTGCTTTTAAACTTAGACTGAAATTCTTATAATAAACACTACAGTAAATAATAAAAAACAGTATATGGAAGACAAAAGATAGTAGTAGTGCCATAGTTCCACATTGAACTAATAAGTAACTTAAAATCATATATGTAATGTAACTTGCACTTAAGCCAAATGGCATTCTAAAGCTACTTTCTCTTTTATTATCAGCTCTGATTTTACTAAAGGCTATCGGTACAGCAATGCATGAGAGTATCTGAAATACTGATACAACAATCATAATCTTGTCCCAGTTATCAAAAAATATCACCAATACAGTACAAAATACTAAAGTTACAAATATTGATAAGCGTGATATATGATGAACTGGATGTTCGTGTGCAAATATTGATGGCATTTGGTTATCTTCAGCCATCCCGGTAAATATCCGCGCTGATGAACCAACATAGACAATTCCAGTCCCAGATGGACTAATTACTGCATCAACATACAGAACTAGAGATAACCAGTTTATTCCAAGTAATACCGCTAGTTGCGATAAAGGTGAAGTAAAATCTAGGGTATGCCAGCCATTACTAACTGTGTTAGTATCAATAGCACCTAAGAATGACACTTGAAGTAGAATATAAATTATCAAGCAAATAACTACTGAGCCACCTAGTGCCAATGGAATATTCCTTTGGGGCTTGTCTAATTCTTTAGCAAATACGGTAATCATGCTAAAGCCATAGAATGAATAAAAAATTCCACAAGTAACAACCGCGGTGAATGCTTTGTCGTAGCCATAAGGTGCTATGGTATTGTGGTAGGAGCTAAAATTAGAACCATGAAATGCCGCAGCAAAAATAATTATTGCAGTTAATGTAGGAACAGTTAATTTAATCACGGTAATTATATTATTAGCTTTTGCTAGTAGTTTGATACCCCAGTAGTTCAGTATTCCATATCCAATCATAATTAAACATACATATGTGATTCCAAGAGTAGTAAAATGGTTATTTCTAAATAAGTCATCGCTAAATGATGGAAAAGCACGAACCAAATATTGCATTGATGCTTCAGCTTCGGCTGGGATTGTTACAATTGTTGCAAACCAATTGGATGATGAGACAATAAACCCGTAGTCTCTATTGTGAGTTATAGTTAGAAGACGAGCAAACAAGCCAGTTTCTTTATGATATATAGTTGATATTTCAGCTAATAATAGTGCAATTAAAAGCGCAATAATTGCCCCAATAACCCATGACATGATTGAAATAGGTCCTGCAAATTTTGCGGCTTTATAGCTTGCAAATAGCCAGCCACTTCCAATGATACAGCTAACCCCAAGAGCTATTGCTGAGAATAGATTTATTTTTTTATTTGATTCAATATATGCCATTTTTGCCTCTTAAAAATTTATTATAAATGGTTTACTTGTTATATGTTTTTTGATTTACTAAGAAATAAAAATTAATACTAGTAAATATAAAAAATCCAATTAGAACTCCTGTGGTATTAAATTTATCAGTTTCTTGTAAAAATCCGAATAAAGTCATAGCTGCTATATAGACAAAGATAGACCATGAGGATGCAGAAGCTTTTATAGTTTGACTAAAATTCTTATAAAAAACACTACAATATATAATAAAAAATATAATATGTACGATAAAAGATAATGCTAATGCCATAGTTCCACATTGCACCAATAAATAGCTCAAAATCATGAATGTTATATAGCTTGCACTTAGGCCAAATGGCATTCTAAAACTACTTTCTCGTTTATTATCGCTACGGATTTTACTAAAAGCAATTGGTACGGCAACGCATGAGAGTATCTGAAATACAGATACAATAATCATAATCTTATCCCAATTATCAAAAAATACTACTAATAGAGTGCAAAATACTAAAGTTACAAATATTGATAAGCGTGATATATGATGAACTGGATGTTCGTGTGCAAATATTGATGGCATTTGTTTATCTTCAGCCATCCCAGTAAATATTCGAGCACTTGATCCAACGTATACAATCCCAGTTCCAGATGGGCTAATTACTGCATCAACATATAAAACTAAAGACAACCAATTTATTCCAAGTAATACGGCTAGTTGTGATAAAGGTGAGGTGAAATCTAGGGTATGCCAGCCATTACTAACAGTCTTAGTATCAATAGCGCCTAAGAATGACACTTGAAGCATAAGATATATAATTAGACAGATGATTACTGAACCACCTAGTGCTAATGGAATATTTTTTTGAGGCTTGTCTAATTCTTTAGCGAATAGCGTTATCATACTAAAGCCATAGAATGAATAAAAAACCCCACAAGTGACAACGGCAGTAAAAGCTTTATTATAGCCATATGGGGCAATAGTATTGTGGTATGAGCTAAAATTAGAACTATGAAATGCAGCAGCAAAAATAATTATTGCAGTTAATGCTGGAACAGTTAATTTAATCACGGTGATTATATTATTAGCTTTTGCTAGTAATTTGATACCCCAGTAGTTAAGCACTCCATACCCAATCATAATGAAGAAAACGCATAGGATTCCAAGTGCTGTAAAATGATCGTTTATAAATAAGTCATCACTTAATTTTGGAAAAGCACGAACCAAATACTGCATGGATGCTTCAGCCTCGGCTGGGATTGCTACTATGGTTGCAAACCAATTGGACGATGAGACAATAAAACCGTAGTCTTTATTATGTGTTATAGTTAGAAGACGGGCTAGTAAACCAGTTTCTTTATGGTGTATGGTTGATATTTCAGCCAATAAAAGAGCTATTAAAAGTGCAATAATTGCACCGATAATCCAAGATAGTATTGATATCGGGCCTGCAAATTTGGCTGCTTTATAGCTAGCAAATAGCCATCCGCTTCCAACAATACAGCTGACACCAATAGAAATTGCAGAAAATAAATTTACTTTTTTATTTGATTGAATGTAGGCCATTTTTACTTCTTGCAATTTGTATTATTAATTTCCCCAGCGTGTGGCTAAGTTGTTATTGATGTTAGCTTGATCAAGAATGCGACTCACTGAGGTAATTATTATATCATTTATTGTCTTAGGGTGATTGTAAAAAGCAGGTACTGGTGGTAAGATTGAGACCCCAAGTTTTGCTAATTTGAGCATGTTTTCTAAATGTATAGCTGAAAAAGGTGTCTCTCTAGGAACTAGAATCAAGTTTTTACGTTCTTTCATAATAACATCAGCTGCCCTAATCAATAAATCTTCTCCTAAACTTCCAGCTATTTTACCCAAACTTGCCATAGAGCAAGGGCAAACTATCATAACATCGCTTACGTTTGAGCCTGAAGCAATAGGTGCAAACCAATCTTGATTAGAATAAACAAATAATTGTTCGTCATTTACTAAATTTAATTCGCTACACAAAATCTTTTTTGTTTGATTGGGATTGCCTGATAGGGTAATCCCTGTTTCTTGCTTTGTAGTAATTATTCCAGCATTGGAAATTACCAAATGCACAATACAATCGTGAAGTAATAATTGCTCTAATAAAGCAAATGCTATTGGGATTCCTGTAGCACCAGTTATTCCTAGGGTTACTTGTTTAGTCATAATGCTAGTTCCTCGATTTTTATATGATTTTTTGTTTTAATTATTTTATATTTCTGGTTCAATTTTAGTGAAGGTGTACTATCCCATTTGGAGTGTAGTGCTTGACGAATAAACTCATGAAGCTGTTTTGTAGTTGGGAGCGGTATATTGTGTACTTTAAGATAATGATTGATTAATTGAAACTGACGTATAGGTGACAACTCTTTGAGTTTATCTATTTCTATAGATTTATTATCTTGTAGAGTAAGTAAGTCATTATCAGCTACTTCATCAACGTAAGCTAACATGTTTTGGAGTTGGTTAGGTATTTTCAAAATTTTAGCTTCAACATCTTGGTCAAACTCAAGTAATAGTGGCAAGACTCTATGGCGAATAAAGTTTCTTAAATAAGTAGTATCTTGGTTACTCTCATCATTAATATATTGTAGATTAAACTCTTTGGCGTAGTTTTCTATATCATCACGCGTGATATCAAGTAAAGGTCTTACGAATATTTTACCTTGCTTCTGACTTAGAGCTTGCATACCTGCTATATTATGTAAGTCACTACCACGAAGTATTTGACTAAGAACGGTTTCGATTTGATCTTTTTTATGATGAGCTAGAGTAATAACCTTAGCTTCATTATTTAGAAAATACCCATAACGCGCAATTCTAGCGTTATTTTCTAAACTTTCACCGCCATTTTTAGTTACTTTACTTTGATAAATGTTTAATTGTATATTCATCAAGTTGCATTGTTCTTGACAAAAGAGTTCCCAATTCTTAGCATTAGGTGAGATACCATGGTTTACATGTATAGCACTTAGTTTGAAATTTTTATGCGTGCTAATGGTCTTTAAAATGTGTAATAGTACTATCGAATCAACGCCACCACTTAAACCAACTGCGATTGTTTCAAATGATGGCAAGTTTTGTAGAACATGATCCTGAAGCGTATGCATTATTCTTTGAATTTACCATAACTCATCAAACGTTCAAAGCGTCTTTCTAGTAATTCATCAATTGAAAACTCTTGTAGTTTTTTAAGATTACTTTTTAGGGCATTGCGCATTTTATTCATCATCTCAGGATGATTAGAGTGTGAGCCACCATCTGGTTCATTAATAATACCATCTATTAGTCCAAGACTTTTAAGTCTTGAAGCTGTAATTCCTAGTATCTCGGCAGCACTATTAGCTTTTGTTGCATCTTTCCACAATATTGAAGCACACCCCTCGGGTGATATTACAGAATAAATAGCATATTCAAGCATATTAACCTGATCACCAATAGCGATAGCTAGCGCTCCACCAGAGCCTCCTTCGCCAATTACTGTTGCAATTATAGGAGTTTTCAGTAATGCCATTTCGTAGAGGTTTTTGCCAATTGCTTCTGACTGGTTACGTTCTTCAGCACCAATACCAGGATAAGCTCCTGGAGTATCAATAAAAGTAATGATAGGTATACTGAATTTTTCAGCTAATTGCATTAGACGTAATGCTTTACGATATCCCTCGGGACGTGGCATTCCAAAATTACGTTCTAGATTTTCTTTAGTATCACAACCTTTTTGATGCCCAATAAGCATTACTGTTTGATACCCCATTTTAGCCATACCACCAATAATCGATTTATCATCAGCAAAATGACGGTCGCCATGAAGTTCTACAAAATTACTAAAAATACCATTTATATAGTCAAGAGTTCTTGGTCGATTGGCGTGCCTTGCAACTTGAGTTATCTCCCAAGGAGTTAATTTGTTATAGATTTCCTTAGTTAATTCGAGTACCTTATCTTCTAAGAGGATTATTTCTTTTGTAATATCTACAGTTGATTCATTTTGTACATTACTTAACTCTTCGATTTTCTCGCTAAGTTCGGCAATGGGTTTTTCAAATTCCAAAAATTTTTTCATAAGTGTTCCTGTAAAAGTATTTATCTACAAATTTAAGGCGTATAGCCTAATTGTTTATTAAGAATATCAATATTTTTTTGATGTGCCTTGATAGTATTTTTTAAAAAACCTTCTTGTTTAGGGCTACTTGTTGCTAAAGATTCATTAGCTTTAATAAGTGCTTGTTTCTCATGGGCTAACTCTTCTGACAGTACCTTATATCGCGTATTACTGGTTTTAGGTTTATTGCTAAGTACTAGATTACCATTTTTATCCGTATACTGATAAATACCATTATTAGCATAGCAAAGTAGGCAAAAACTAGCTAGAATAATTTGGCGATACAAATTAACCCTATAACTCCAATAAAAAATAACCCCGCTCGGTATAATACGGCAACAATATATGCAGTAATTTCTGGGGTGAAATGTTCTTCTTCTAATTTGAAAGCTTCAATCTCATCAGTTTCTAAATCTTTTGTTCCGAGTTGAAATTTATCTTTTCCAATAGCAATTAATACAATATCATTAAGTGTATTTTCTAAAAAATAAAAGCTTTTGGTGAAGTTGTTTTTTTGTTCTAATACATAGTGAGTTACTTCTTCAAAATCACCAGCAAGAGCAATAAATACAAATAAAATAGTATATGGAATAATACTTGCATAAAATAACATCTTGTCAGCTACTACGTTATAAATTATCAAATCAATATTTTTGGCTTTAATTTTTGCGCTAATGCACACTATTAAAAGGAAGCAAATAGAACCGATTGCTGATGGTAAAGCCACGAACCAAAATAAAGGCACAAAGAATTTAAGGGCATAAGTTATAATAAAAGAACGTTTATCTGCTGCTGTTTCGTCTTTAGATTCATTCTTCCATGTAAGAATTTGTACAGTTAGAACAAAGAGAAATATATTTAATAAATTATAGATTATTTGATGATTGAATAAAATGAGTTTTATTGTAAATAAAACAATAAATACCGGTAAAGATGCAAATAGGTATATCATTCTTAATTGTCTTTGAGTGTTAATTTGTTTACGGGTAAAATACCCCACATAAACTTCAAGATATTTCCAAAAAAACGCTCTAATCTTACTTAGAAGTTTTCTTTGCTCTAGAAAGCTAGTAAGTATTATTGCAAAAAGCGACATATTATATCCCCTACTTATTTGTTATAAACGCAGATATTTGGTATTTGTCTATATAATCCAAAAATATCCATCCCACAGCCAAATAAAAACTTGTTTGGTGCATTAAGGCCGACAAAATCTGCCTTAATTGGTTTTGTTTTACCAATTTCTTTATTAATCAAAACAACTATTTTGCATGATAAGGCGCCAATACTCTTTAGATAACGCGCTATTTCTACTAGAGTATGCCCTTCATCAAGGATATCATCTATTATATAAACATTTTTACCTTTAATATCTTCAGCTTTGGGTTGACGATACCAAGTTATATGAGAGGCTCCAAATGTTTCACCACCATAGCGGGACGCATGAATATAGTCTAAAACAAATGGTGAATTAATGTTTTGTAATAATTCAGAAGTGAAAAATAGTCCACCATTCATCACGCTTAGAAACACAGGAATATCACCTTTTATTTCTTCTTCAATAGCCTTCGCTATTTTATGTACTTCTTTACTGATTTCATCTTTTGTGTATAAAATCGATGATTTGTCCAAAATTTCTTGTGCTGCTTTATAATCTAACTGCATAAATATTCCAATAATAACCTGCTAACATGACCAAACTAGGATAAAATAATGTAATTGAACGTTATTTTACCAAGAATAGCCAATACATAGCAATATATTTCGTAGGAATGATACAATGGAATTAAGAGTGCAGCGTAAAGTTTTGTTAATAATCCTTGATGGGTTTGGGTTACGCGATGAGAAAAAAGATAATGCAGTTGCTAATGCAAATATGCCCAATTGGGATAAATTAGCAAAAACATACGCCTTTGGAGCAATAAATGCTTCATCACTTGCAGTTGGATTACCAGAAGGACAGTTTGGTAATTCTGAAGTAGGGCATTTGAATATTGGTGCTGGGCGTGTAGTTATGCAAGACATTACGCGGATTGATAGTGCAATTAGTGATGGGGTCTTTTTTAATAATCCAGTTTTAGTGGATGGTTTAAATACTACCACTAGTGGTGTAGTTCATATTTTTGGCTTATTATCTGATGGTGGCGTACATAGTCATATTAAGCATATTTTTGCTCTAATTCGTCTTTGTGAACAAAGTTCTAAAATTAAAAAAGTTTGGGTACATGTATTTCTTGATGGACGTGATACGCCACCGCGTAGTGCTACTAAATATCTTAAAGAGCTTCAAGAGGTGTTAAATAATTCGTCGAAGACGAAAGTTGCAACAGTTAGTGGGCGCTATTATGCTATGGATAGAGATAAGCGTTATGATAGAGTTATACTTAGTTATGATGCTATTATGAGCGCTAGTTCTAAGTTTGTTGCTGATAATATGCAAATAGCATTAGACACTGAGTATAAGGCAGGGCATAATGATGAATTTGTGAGGCCATACGTGATGTCAGGTTACCATGGGGTTGGTGAGGGGGACAGTATTATTTTTGCTAACTTTAGATCGGATAGGGCAATTCAACTAACAGATGCAATTATTGGTTATGATTTTAAAGGTTTTCCAAGACTAAATACTAAACTATCTGATTTCATCACTATGACTCAATATGATTCTAAATTTGATGTTAAAGTTGCATTCCCACCAAATTCAATACAAAATACCCTAGGTGAGTATATTTCTAATCTGGGACTTCATCAGTTACGAATTGCTGAAACTGAAAAATACCCCCATGTGACATTTTTCTTTAATGGTGGACGTAAAGAACCATATCCTAATGAAGATAGAATTCTAGTAGATTCACCACGTGAAGTAGCTACTTATGATCTAAAACCAGAAATGAGTTTACCTGAAGTAAGTGATAAATTAGTAGCGGCAATCAAGAGTGAGAAATATGATTTTATTATTACTAATTTTGCTAATGGAGATATGGTTGGGCATAGCGGAATACTAAATGCCGCAGTTTTGGCGGTTGAGGCGCTAGATGTTGCTCTTGGAAGCGTGGTTGAAGCTATGCAAAGTATTGGTGGTGAAGTTTTAGTTATTGCGGATCATGGTAATTGTGAAGAAATGTTTGACTATGTATCAAACCAAGCTCATACTCAGCACACTACTAATCTAGTACCTTGTCTTTATGTAGGGCGACATGCTAAGGTGAAATCTGGTGGAGCCCTAAAAGATGTTGCACCAACATTATTATTTATGAGCGGATTAGGGCAGCCTAATGAGATGACTGGGCAAAATCTAATTGAGTTAAAAGATTAATTGGGAGAAATTGATATGCGATTAAAGTTTATTATTATATGTTTATTGTTTAATCTTGTTTATGCTGCTAGTAACGGTGAATTAAATCAAAATCTAGGTGATTTGATGACTAAAATTACCAAAATAAATAATGACCTAGGTAAGAAGCAGCAAAAGCAAAAAAGTCTTGATAATGCTATCAATGACTCTCGTGTTGCAATAAGCCAATCCCAAAAGACTTTAGTAAATTTACGTAAAGTCAAAGATGCTGATACTACTCAAGTAATGCAGATTGCTGCAATTTTACCAAATATTGAAAGTATGACAACTACTATACAAAATCACGTAAAGACAACAATTGGGTTAATATATCAGCAAATAAAAGTAATCGAGGCGGAATCAGCATCAATTTTCAGTGGTAACGATTGGCAGATAAATAATCGAAAACAACAATATTTAGTTCGTATACTTAATGTTGAAGTGACTAAATATCAGCAATTACAAACTAAGTTAAATGAGTTAAAAGATCTTAATGATAAACTAAATAGTGAACTTACTCGTTTAAATAAACAGCTTGGTGTTACTTCACAAAAGGCAGAGCATCTAAAACAAGATAGTCAAGATAAAATTGCTGAAAAACAAGCTCTTCAAGGACAAATAGCACAAGATAAAGAGCAGTTATCAGATCTAAAGCATAAACAAGCTGTGTTAAGTATGCTAATAAAAGATATCGATTTGAATGAACATAAACATAAAGTGCAGCGTTCAAGTGGGATAAAACCATCAAAACCTGAAGCTGAAGCTTTGAATGGATCGCCATTATTTGAACGTAAATTAGTTAAGCCACTTAATACAAGTGTTAGCATTGCTTTTGGGGCACTGCGTCATGGAGTTAAGAATAATGGAGTACTCTATAAAGCTAAAAATGCACCAGTATTTACAATTACTGATGGGCATGTTGCGTATGTAGGTGTTTTACCTGGGCTTGGGTCGGTAGTTGTTGTAAATCATGGGGATAATTATATGTCAGTTTATGCTGGTGTTATTCCTAGTGTTACTAAAGGGCAAAGTGTATCAAGTGGCGGGGTGATAGCTAATTCAGGATCTGATGCTAATCAACCTATGGGTGGAGTTTATTTTGAATTACGTCATGCTGGTGTTCCAGTTAACCCTCGAGAGATAGTTGATAATTAATGTATAAACAAGTGATTTCACGTGCATTTAACACAGGTTTTGTGCATGTGTTTTTAGCTAATATAGTATCGCAATTAGTTGCTTTTTGTGGTTCTATATTTTATGTGCGATTACTTGGGCAAACTCAGTTTGGTATTTATACATTTGCCTATACTATTATATCTTTTTTTCTATTAGTAAATGGTTTTGGTGCGGCTAGTGGTGTATTACAGTTTGTTAGTCGTCAAAATGATGATACAATACGTTTATCGTATCTTAAATATTCTATCATTCTTGGGGCGGTTTTTAACTGTTTATTATCTGTAGGAATATTTGCATATGCTAATATTATGCCACTCCCTATTATGGGGGCTAAGAAATTTCTATGTTTAATGGCCTTTTTCCCGATAGGGCGGTTATATATTGATGTTTATCAAGCATATCTAAGGGCAACTCTACAAAATCAATTATTAGCAAAATTTGCGATTTCGACTAATTTATTATTATTAATTAGTAATATATTGGGGATTTATTATTTTGGGCTAACAGGTTTTATAGTGTCGACCTATATTAGTTATATACTAATAATTATCCTATCCACGCTTATTTATAAATTACCAAATATATTTAATATTAGATCAATTCGGATAAACATAACAGAATTTATTAGTTATTCAATGTATGTTACGATCGGTAATGCTTTTTCACAACTATTATTTATTTTAGATATCTTAATTTTGGGTTATGTATTAAAAAATCCTGTTACTATTGGTGTCTATAAGGTAGCAACAGTAATACCATTTGCGATAAACTTTATACCAGGGATTGTTAGTACGTTTTTTTATCCTTACTTTGCTAAAAATGCACATAATCATATATATGTTAAAAACTTAAAGCATAAAATTCAAAAAGGAATGTTTGTCTTTAGTTTTACTGTTAGTGCAGTTCTGATCGTTTTAGCTAAACCGATAATTACTATTATTTTTGGAATGGCTTATATTGATAGCGTGCTTCCATTCCAGATCTTATGTTTTGGTTTTTGGATATTAGCTACATTTAGAAATATTAACGGTAATATCTTAGCAGCATTAGGGCATGCCAAATTTGCCATGTGGCAAAATGTGTTTGTCGTAGTTATTAATATTATATTGACGTACTTTTTGATTATCCATTATGGAATTATTGGTTCGGCTATTGGGGTGGTGGTTATTTATGCCCTCTCGGGGTTAATGGCGGGCATCGCCCTCCGACGCTACCTGGTTCCCCCATCATAGAGTTCTTAATCGTTGTCGAAGCCTTCCATTTCGTCATCGAAGTACTCTATTTCCCGTCATTCCATCGCTCCAATATCGCGTCATCCCAGCGGAGGCTGGGATCCATGCTCTAAAAGTATTACTCAGTAACCCAACTGTTTAGCGCGGTCTCTAGTTCGGGAATGCCTTGGCGTTTGGGTGCAGAGAAAAGTTGGATAGTGAAATTGCTAAATCCCTCGTCAACTAGTTTTTGCTTGACATCTCTCAATGTTTCGACTTTTTCACGCTGGTTTAGTTTGTCAGATTTGGATAATACTATATGTATTGGTTTTTTGGTTTCCGCAAAAAACTCTAACATTATGTAGTCTAGTTCTTTCAAAGGGTGACGCGAATCCATAATTAGCACTAAGCCAGTTAGCATAGGTCTTGTTTGTAAATATGTACCTAATAATCCTTGCCAATGAGTGCGAATTTTTTCGGGTACTTTGGCATATCCATAGCCTGGTAAATCTACCATAAATATATCACTATCGCCAAGCTGAAAGTAATTTATATGTTGTGTTCTACCAGGGGTTTTGGACGTAAATGCTAGACGAGTTTTATTGGTGAGCGTATTAATCATACTCGACTTACCAGAGTTAGAACGCCCACAAATTGCAAACTCTTGTCTAGGTTCAACTGGTAAATACGCTAAGTCATTAACTGTAATAAAGAAATGTGCCAGGTTAAAGTTTAGTTTTGACATTCTTATAAACTACCTTGATCATAAATATTGTTTAGTGAGTCAACCAACATAGAACCAATCGTCATTCCTGTGACAGTGCTACTATTTTGAATGGTGTAATTAGTATTAATGCAGCCAGCTCCTGCAGGATCACATGCATATAGTTGATTAGAAGATGCTACATAGATAACTCCACCATTGTTATCATAAACCATATATAGAATCGGAGTAACAGGAACTGATTCAAGGAATATAGCTATTGTAGGTGATTCTGTAGTAATTACAGAAATTTGACCGTTAGCGTCACCGACATAGATTTCGTTATTAGAAATTGATGATGTCATTGCTGTTATTGCATATGACTCGCCAGTTACCGGAGCCCAGGTAGCTGATTGGTTGGGAGTAGATCCTGATTCATAAAATAAGCCACCGTTAGCATTATTGCTTCCTGCATATAATCCTGAAGTAGGTGCGATTGACGTACCTAAATAAGCAATGCTGGTTATAGTGCCACTTATACCATTTGTGCCTTCACTTTGGCAGGTGTTGCTAACACTAGATAAGCATACAGTTATACCATTAATACTACCATTGCTTGTTGCAATATAGGTATTTGAACCAATGTAAGCATTTGCATTAGCAATTTGCTGACCAGTAAAGGAGCCGCTTCCATAAGGTTGTGCACCCCAACTTTCTCCAGAGAATGAATAACTATTAATGACGTTATTACTGCTGCTTAATTGTGCTACATATAGTGATGCACCTGTTGAAAACAGATTGTTTGATCCTGTGGGATACGTGCTTGAGCTAATAGAGCTTCCTGCTATAGCATTTGTAGTAATTCCAAATGGATAGACTCCAAGAGTTCCACCTAGATAGATATTGCCGTAGTTATTAGTGTCAGCAGCAATTGCTGCTATAGTATCAGCAGATTCAACATGCCCATAATTAGACCAGGCATTATTGTATACATTCATATAACCATTATTTTGCCCTATGTAGAGGTTAGTTAATTCATAAAGCGTAATATTGGCATTACCCGTATTGGTGCTACCTCCAAATAGTGTATCATTTACTGTGTAGCTAATACTAATATTAACACTTTCTTGTGATTGAACTCCAAATGCTTCTTTATTTATCTGTACATAAAATTCACAAGTGCCACCTGGTTGTATGGTGCTACCAGCACAGTTATTAGGATCCATACTATTTGTCGACCCTGCTGAATTCGTTGCTGGAGTTAGAACATTACTTACACCGGAAATAGTATATGATATTTGGCTTATTGGGAAATTGGTACTGTTAATCCAGTTTTGTCCACCGGTACCACCACTATTATTTTGAATAACAATTCCCATACAATAAGGGCCAGTGTTGGTTTGATTAGCACATTGGCCACCTTGGGTTGTGAATGTAACATTGTTACTACTACCACAACCATTTAGTATAAATAACCCAATAGTTATCAATATTTTATTTAGAAGATTTTTCATTTGTATTCTCATTTAATATGAAGTTAACATTGAGGCTACAGTTACAGAACTTACATTTGCCGGTAGATCTGTGCTACTATTGCTTAATATTGTTTGCCATGTCCCAACACTGCTTGCGGCATAAGTACCAAAAAGTAAGAATGCACCAGTGGTAAGAGTTGTTAAACCAAAGTCGTTACTATTAAGATTATATCCAGCTATGTATAGATTCCCAACTCCGTCAGTTGTCACTGTTGTTGCATTTCCTGTTATAGGGGAAGTGCTACTACTTGTTGTTGGTCCACAAGTAAAAGGACTGCTAGTGTTACAATTGTATACACTACTTTCAGTACTACCAACCACCCCAAAATATAGGGCATTATTAGTATATCTAAGTCCACCAATCCTGTTTCCAGAAGATTCGATTACAGGTGATTCTGTAGAAGTAGTCCATGATGAAAAGCTAGAGTTTATTGATGATACACCAAGAGTATTATTGCTGTATGAGCTACCAGTGTATAGATTACCAAGATCATCAACGTCAGCTGAATTAGTGAAGAAACTATTTGGTGGTGTTCCTGATGGATTATTAGTTATAGTACATGATTCAGTGGCATTACCATTTACAGAGCAGTTATATACTTTAGACTCAGAAAATGCATATATGGTATTATTTGTAATATATCCTTTTAGTCCTATTAGGCTACTAGCAGATGTAATATTGTTATTATTATCAGTCATTGGTAGCCAAGTCGCATTACTTGATTCTATATTATAAACCCACATTCCATTACCATTTGTAGCGGCATAAATATTGCTATTATTATCAAAAGCAAGAGATGTTACTTGAGCAGATAAACTAGTACCAACTGGATTTATGCTAATACCATTATAAGAGTATATAGTTGATGATGTAGCTGATAATGAAACAAAATATATCACACCATAAGCATTTTCAATAACGTAATTTACAGTGCCACTTGATGGCGAACCTGTCAAACCATTTTGCCAAGATGCAAGTATACTACCACTACTCGTGCCTGTAGACATAATATTAGTTGGAACATAGTATAATCCTGGGCTCCTAGTATCACCACCATATAAATAAACCCTCTGGTTTAGCGTTGCATTCACATTATAATTTTGGTTACCATTGGTGTAGTTATAGCTTATATAATACGGATATACGCCAACTGGATTTGCTTCATTAAGTATTTCCAGATAAAAAGTACAGCTTCCACCCCCGGATGCTAGAGTTTGAACATTAGCACCTGTAGTAGTAGCGCAGTTATTCGGGTCAAATAAGACAACATTGTTTATATTTTGTGTAGGACCAGATATTGTAACTCCTGCTGCGACTGTATCATATAAAGCTGCTGTAGTACTAGTTGTACTTCCTGGTAATGTGGTGCTTACTTGTAAACCATTATTAATTATCTGAATATTATTAGCATTTAAGCCTGAGTTGTTATTTTGTATGGTAACTGAAGTGCAATATGGTGTTGTAGTGCTTGGGTTATTTATTAGAAGAGTATAATAACTCTCATAAGTAGACTCTAAATTAGTTAATTGTGCACTTGAATATTGTGATGGCAGTGCACAGCTTCCTTGATTTAGGGCGATTGAAACATTATTTGGAGTATTTGAACATGCAGCTACAAATAACGCTACACTAAACAATACAAAAAAAGATATATAATTTTGTAATTTAAGCATTTTTTCTATAATCCTTACAGTCTAATTAGAAATTTGCACTTTTACTTGTTCTAGGGAATGGAATAATATCCCGTACATTTTGAACTCCAGTAATATAACTTACCAAACGCTCTAACCCTACACCAAAACCAGCATGTTTTGCTGTTCCAAAACGTCTAAGGTCTAAATACCAATAGAGTGTTTCTTCACTTACATTCATTTCTTTAATGCGTTTTACAAGCACGTCATAGCGCTCTTCACGTTGTGCTCCACCTATTATCTCGCCAACCCCAGGGGCTAGGATATCCATAGCCGCTACAGTTTTACCGTCGTCATTTTGACGCATATAAAATGCTTTAATATCTTTAGGGTAGTTTGTGACAATTGTAGGGCGCCCAACTAACTCTTCACAAATCCATCTTTCGTGTTCTGATGCTAGATCAATACCCCAAGATACTTGATTCTCAAAGGTTTTATTTGATTTAAGTAGTTTATCAATTGCTTCAGTATAAGTAATCATCTCAAAATCCTGATTAACTAACTGTGTTAAGCGAGTAACTACGTCTTTATTTATATATTCTGCAAAAAATGCCATATCATCAGGGTTTTTGTTAAGTACTGCTTTAAACACGTGTTTAAGCAAATTTTGAGCAAGACTGGCATTATCCATTAGATCAGCAAAAGCTATTTCTGGTTCTATCATCCAAAACTCTGCTAGATGACGAGTAGTGTTGGAGTTTTCCGCCCTAAATGTTGGGCCAAAGGTATATACTTTTGATAAGCTCATACAGTATGCTTCAGCATTTAATTGTCCTGATACTGTTAGAAATGTTTCACGTCCAAAGAAATCTTTTTTATAATCAATTTTACCTGCGGCATCTCTTGGTAATTGGTTTAGGTCAAAATTAGTCACCTGAAATAACTCTCCTGCACCCTCAGCATCAGCACCAGTTATTAGTGGAGTATGAATCCAATAAAAGCCATTATTTTGTAAATACTCATGAACAGCGAATGATGCCGTATTTCTAATTCTGGTAGCTGCTGCAATTAAATTAGTCCTTGGACGTAAGTGTGCTACTTCACGTAGATGTTCTACAGTATGTCGTTTTGGTGATACTGGGTAGGTATCTGGGTTTTCTACCCATCCAATAACTTCGATGCTACTAGCTACAATTTCAAATTTTTGTCCAGCACCAAGAGATGGCACTATTTTACCTTTGATGTTTATCGAACAGTCCTTAGTTAGGCGTAAAATTTCAGTTTCGTAATTACTAAGTTTATTTTCAGCAACAATTTGGATACCATCAAAACAAGACCCGTCTCCTAGTGATATAAAAGAAATTCCAGCTTTTGAATCACGTCTACTCTTTACCCATCCGTTTAGTTCAACAGGTGTATCAACTGCTAGAGCTCCATTAAGTAGCTCTTTTACTGATAATGTTTGTGTGTGCTTCATGCTCTATCCTCAAATAATTTAATGGCTGGTAATTTTTTGCCTTCAAGGTATTCTAGTAATGCGCCGCCAGCAGTTGATACATAACTGATTTTATCCATAAGGTTAAATTTATTTATTGCAGCAATAGTATCGCCACCACCAGCTAAACTAAAAGCATTACTAGTAGCAATTGCATTAGCAAGTATTTTGGTACCATTTGCAAATTGATCAAACTCAAAAACGCCAACTGGACCGTTCCAAATAATAGTACCAGCTTTGTTGATTATGTCGGCTAATTGATTAGCAAATTTAGTACCGATATCTAAAATCATATCATCATCTTTAACGTCATTGATGTTTTTTTGGATAGCTATTTCATCTCTACTAAAGTGTTTCGCGGTAACCACATCTTCTGGTAGTGCAACACTTGCACCACGAGCTGCCATTTTTTGCATAATGTCATTAGCTTTATTAATTAGTTCGGCTTCAACTAATGATTTCCCAATATGAAATCCTTTAGCAAGTAAAAAGGTATTTAAAATCCCACCACCAACAATTAGATAATCAACTTTATCTGCTAGATTTTCTAAAATACTTAGTTTGGTAGAAACTTTGGAACCTGCAACAATAGCAACTACTGGAGCTTTGGGGTGAGCTGCTGCCATATTAAGAGCATCAAGCTCACTACTCATTAGCATCCCAGCACATACTTCAGAGGCGGCATATCCTATTGCATCAGTTGATGCTTCACTTCTATGTGCTGTTGCAAAAGCATCATGTACAAATATATCGCACAAATTAGCATATTTTTTACCCAAAATTGGATCGTTTTTCTTTTCCCCGACATTTAAGCGAACGTTTTCAAGCATAACTATATTTGAAGTGCCAAAATCAATTTTATCTGGAACCCCAGCTACAACTTTTATATTTTGATGTAATAATTCACCTAAAAGTGCTGCTATTGGCAAAACACTCTCATTAGTATCATTGCTACCCTCAACTGGGCGTCCTAAATGAGTAGCTACGATAACATTTGCACCATTTTTAATTGCATACTCAATAGTTTTTAGTGACGCTCTAATGCGAGTATCATCACTAATATGACCTTTTTCAATAGGCACATTCATATCGGTTCTAATAAATACAGTTTTATTTTTAAGAGTTAAATTGGTAATTTTTTTGAATTTCATCTTATTCTCAGTAAATATTAAATTTTAGTTATTCTAAGATAACATTTTAACATATTTAGCTTAGTATCATTGATTAATATGACGGTGCCGTGTGATAGTTTTGTAGTTGTCGATTTTTATATTTTGAGCTAATTTCTCTGCGATATAAACCGATCTATGCTTACCACCAGTACAGCCTATGGAGATAGTAAGATAATTTCTGTTATCAAGACTAAATTCTTTAATCCAAGGTGAAACCATATTATAAATATCGTCTATCATTTTTTTGACTTTATCTTCTTTTTTTAGAAAGTCAATGATAGGTTCATCAAGTCCATTAAAGTGTCGAATCTCTTTATCATAATGTGGATTTGGTAAACAGCGTACATCAAAAACGAAGTCTGAATCAATTGGTAGTCCATATTTAAACCCAAATGATTGTATTACGATATTTAGTTGTGAGTAATCGGCTTCCACGAATTGTTTGACGATACTTCTTAGGTTATTAGCAGATAAATCACTAGTATCAATTCGATGTGCCATAAGACTTATCGAGGACAAAACTTCCTGTTCTTCATATATGCAGTCAGAAATAGTTTTTTTATCGTCAGACAATGGGTGGCGTCTACGTGTTTCTGAAAATCGTTTTATTAAAACATCTTCATGTGCTTCCAAAAAAATTATTTTGGTTTGGATGCCAAGTTGTTTTAGGTTTGCGATAGCAGATGGTAATTGTCTTAGTAGTATTAATGAACGAGTATCAAGACTTACAGCAATCTTTTTACTATTATAGATTAAACTATACATTTCTACTAATTGTGGTAGCATAGTAGGCGGCAAATTATCCACGCAATTATAGCCGCTATCTTCAAGTATTCGAAGAGCCGTAGATTTGCCAGCACCAGCTAAGCCGCTAATTAGAATTAGTTGCATGAAGCATTTTCCCTAATCAACTGAGATTGATAATTTATAAAATCTTGATGAGAGTTAACACCATTATTTAGTTGTTTATAGTGTTTTGTGATGGTTTCTATAATTATAGCTAGTGGTTTATTTATCCCTGTAGATATAGTGTATTGTGTAATTTCATGCCCTAGAATAATTTGCTTATCTTTTGGCTCTAAAAAGGATTCATTGGGCATATCTTTGGTTAAATTTACAATCAAATCTATCCTAGATAAAGCTAGGGTATTCTCAATGCCAAAAATAGAACTAACATCAATAAAACCAATATCTCTAATATGCATGAAAGACTTCTTCTGCGGGTTTACTATAGTTAGCTCTTTATTAACTACTTTGAGATTAAGCATATCATCTGCTATAAATTTATGGCCACGAGATAAAAGTTCTAGTGCAAGTTCGCTTTTACCAATTTTACTATCACCTGTTAGGATAATACCAGCACCAAATATATTAAGACCTACTCCATGCATAGTATGCATCATTGCTATTTATCCCTGATCTTCCCGATTCCAAAGTGCTTCAATAGAATAATACTCACGTACTTTTGGTAGCATTATGTGTACAACCACGTCCCCTGCATCAACAAGTACCCATTCGCCACCGCGTTTTCCTTCAGTGCCAATTATATTGATTCCATTGGTTTTTAGATCTTCAATAACGTTATGTGCTAACGCTGCTATCTGACGACTTGAGGTTCCAGAGCAAACAACTATTGCATTAAACATAGATGAAATATGGCCAGTGTTTATAACGACGATATTATCACCTTTTACATCTTCTAGAGCATTTATCACTACCCCGGTAATTTGTTCAGTATTCACAAGACTCCTTTTTAATTATTTGTTATACAAGCTATATTTTAGCAGATTAGGACAAATAGAGGTGGTGTTTCTCTATATAACGTGCCACAGATTGTGTGACATACGGGTTTATATCCTCATGATTCTTTACTTTATTCCTAATTGTTGTTGAGGATATATTTGTAGGGGTAAAGTTAAGCATATAAAATCCCCCGCTATTTTGAAGCTCTTTCAAATCAGAGCTTTGGCGGTTTTTAAACAATAGTTTTAGTTCAGGTGATTTTATATCATTAGTACTATAGCCGCTACGATTTGCAACTACAAAATGAGTGATGTCAGGTAATTTATCCCAGTAATCCCAAGTATCTAGACTTTGGAGTGAATCACCCCCAATTAAGAAATATAATGGAATATCATATCCAATTTCACTACGAATTTCTGATAGCGTTTGATAAGTAGGACAATAATTTGGAGCTTCAATTTCTCGGGTATCAATCTGAAAATCAGGCTGTCCGTCAAGAGCTAGTTTTAGCATATTTAGCCTATCGGTATTATTTGCTTTGGGTGGTTCTTTATAGTTTGGAATACTTGTGGGCATAAAAGTGATTTTGGTATTAAATATTGAGAGTAGATGATTGGCCATTTCTAAATGCCCAATATGTATTGGGTCAAATGTACCACCTATAATCACGACTTTATCAAGATTGTTGTATAAGGAGTGCTTAGCCATTAAAATCAACTGAAACTAATGAATCAAGGTATTTTTTACTTACATCGCCTGTGACATAGATACCATCAAAGCACGAGGCATCAAACTTAGTAAGTTTGCTATTTACATCGGTTATTGATTTTTTGAGGTTATCTAAATTCTGGAAAATCACTTTATCAGCACCGATTATTTTGGTTATTTCATCATCAGTTCTGTTATAGGCAACTAGTTCTGCATGGGTTGGCATATCTATACCATATACATTTGGGAAGCGAACTTGTGGTGCAGCTGAGGCAAGATAGACTTTTTTAGCGCCACATTGTCTTACAATATTTATGATTTCTTTAGAAGTTGTACCACGAACTATAGAGTCGTCAACTAGTAAGACGTTTTTATCCTTAAATTCAATTGAAACAGGACTTAGTTTACTTCTAACGGCAGATTTTCTTTGATCTTGGTTAGCAAGCATAAAGGTTCGACCCATAAAATGGTTCTTTACAAAACCTTCCCGATAAGGTATTTTTAGAGACTCAGCTACCTCTATTGCAGGGACTCTAGATGTATCAGGTATAGGTATTACTACATCTATATCAAGTTTAAGGTCTTTTAAAGTTTGGGCTAGGTATCTCCCCATATTGCGTCTTGCTAGTTGTACTGATACCTCTTCAATTACAGAGTCTGGTCGTGATAAATACACAAATTCGAATAAACATATATTTAGTTGTGGATCAGGATGACAAATTCGGTTTTCCAAAGTACCATCAAGTTTTATGATAACTGCTTCACCTGGCTTAATAGTTCTAACAAGCTCAAAACCATTTATATCAATAGCACAAGTTTCAGATGATACCATATGCGTAACTTGATGTTCTATTGTTTTTCTGCCGATTACTAATGGGCGTATTCCATTTGGATCACGAAAAGCGACAAGTCCATAGTTGGCAATTAAGCTAACTACAGCATAACCACCCTTGATTCTTTGGTTTAGATTGGTAATAGCATCAAATATTTTATCATTAGTTAAATCTTTGTGAACGGTTAGCTGCTCAAGTTCAAAAGCAAAAACATTAGTAAGAATTTCAGAGTCAGAGTGAGTACGCACATGTCTATGGTTTTTTGTAAGTACATCATCACGAAGTTTATTTGCATTAACAAGATTACCATTATGAGCAAGCATTATTCCAAAAGGGGAGTTTACATAAAAAGGGTGAGCTTCATCAGGGTTATTAGCCGCTCCTGCTGTTGGGTAACGAACATGACCAATACCAGCATTACCTTTAAGGTACGCCATATCTTGTTCGGTAATAACCTCTTTAACGAGGCCTAAGTCCTTCTTAAGGTGCATTAGGTTCCCATCCATAGTTGCAACTCCTGCAGCTTGCTGCCCGCGATGCTGAAGGCTTTTTAGACTATTAACTAGAGCATAGTTAATCGGGGATGACGATACAATACCTATAATTCCGCACATAGAAGATCCTTAAAAACTTATAGAATTATACCACACTAAACAGGTGCTATTATGGGTGGTTTTGGTAATTCATTAATATGGTTTGAGATTGATTTAGTAATCCAAGTAACAGTTGGGGTTAGAATAAAGTTGAGGCGCGATTTTTGCCAAGAATGGTCTTTATCAATTTGGAATGTTTCAACTATAAATACAATGATGGCACAAATTAGTATTCCACGGATAGCCCCAAACAAAGCCCCCAGTAGATAGTTTAGACCACCTAAGCCAATACTTTTTATTATTGAAGAACATAGTTTTTTGATTATTGCAATTAAAATAGCAACCAGTATAAAAGCAACAACAAATACAATAAAGCCTCTAAGAAGAGTATTAGTAATGCTACTTGGTATTTTAGCTTCTATGAAATTTCCAAAATGTTGCATTACTGCAAAAGCAATAAACCAAACACTTAGAGATAATAACTCATTGATTGCCCCTCTAAAAAGAGCAATTACCGTTGAAACCGCTATTATGCATAGAAAAATTGCATCATAATTAGCACTAAGCATCTTTAGTCATCACTTGAATTTATATCTTTCAACATACGCTCTGCATCGGTTTGGTTGTTAAAAGGACCACTGCGTAAACGATAAACTGTTCCTTTTGGCGTATCAACGCTTTGGATAATTGTTTTAATACCTTTATTTGCAAAAGTATCTTGCATCTGAATTAATTTATTTTTGTCACTACTAGCTATTAGTTGAACATAATAGCGCGGTTTTACACTAGCTTTACTTTGGCCATTCAAAATATCTTCAGGAGATAGCGTTGTTTTTGGAGTATCTGTTATGATTCTTGGTTTCAAAGCTTGAACCTCTGTATTTTTAGTCTCAGTGTTTAAAATCTTAACTGGTTGGTTAGATCTACTTGGGGTCGAAGCAATAACGGGGCTAGAAGCTTTTATAGGCATAGCAACTGGTGTAGAGGATCTCATTTTAGATGGAGCAGATGCGGCTATAATAGGAGCCGATGCTGCGACTACTTGAATTGCTATAGGTTTTGATGCAACAGGGCTAGTATTTTTTATTTCAACACTAACTGGTTTTTTTACTTGATCAATTGGTGTCACACGACTAGTAACTTTAACTAGGATAATAAGAGCAATTATCAACAAAAACACGCTACCAATTAGGCGGCGTCTGGCTTTGGTTTTTTTGTTTTCAGTTAGTTTTATTAGATGGCTTTTATTTTTATCAGAAAAATTAGCTTGCATTAGCGTATCCTTATTGTCTTAATTGTTCAATCATTTTATAAGCTTCTTCAACAACCAGAAATGATCCAAAGCATATGATTCTGGCGTTCTCAACTTGGGAAGCATTTTGGTATGCTATAGCTATACTATCACATTCTATAATTTTTTGGTTATTTATACCTTGATCTATTAATATTTTTGCGATACTATTAGTGTCCATTGCCCGAGCTGTATTTGTTTTAGCAATAAACCATTTATCAAATTTATCAGCACAAAGTTTGATAACTTCAACTGCATCTTTATCTTTGGCAATTCCAAATACTGCCTCATTCTGTGGTGCAAACGGTAATTTTAGCATATTTGAGAGCATGGTGGTTACAGAGTGCGGGTTATGGGCAACATCAAGGATTATTTGGGGGCTACCTGGCAAAACCTGAAAACGCCCAATTAGAGTTGTTTTAAGTAGGCCAGTTTTTATCATTCCACTACTTATTGGGAAGCTATTCTTAAGTTCATGTAAGATTGATAAACTAAGAGCTACGTTATTAGCTTGTGTATCACCACGAAGTGATGGGTAGGGTAGGCTATAAAATGTTTTATCCTTACACCATACATCAAAACTAAGTTCATGACGATTTACTCCAAAATTAGTGCCAAATATTTGAAGATTGGCACCAATTGCTTTAGCATTATTAATAAGGCTTGAGGGAGGGTTATCACTCCCAAAAAAAGCTGATTTGTTATGTCTATATATGCCAGATTTTTGGTAACCAATCGCGTCAATTGTATCTCCTAGTATGTCCATATGATCAAAATCTACATTAGTAACTGCACTAATAGTTGGTTCAAATAAATTGGTTATATCATTAAGCCCGCCGATACCAACCTCAATTATTGCAATATCGATATTGTGTTTTATAAAGATTTTGTGGGCTGCTAAGGTGAAAGTCTTAAATAAGCCAATACTATCAGTGTGGCTAATTATTTCAGATATCGTGCTACCAAGTGTTTCATCATCAATAGGCTTATTGTTTATGCAAATACGTTCATTGTAATTAAATACATGTGGTGAAGTGAAAGTGCCAACATTAAATCCTGCAATAGTTAGGATTGTAGTTAAATAAGCACATACTGAGCCTTTACCATTAGTGCCACCAACTAATATTATTGGATAGGTAGGAGCAATGTTGAGTTTTTTAATAAGGTTTGTGATATCAATATCATCATTGATGATGGGGTATTGTAATAACTTAGCTATTAGATTATTTAATTCCATTGTAAAAACATCCGTAAATTTTTATATTCATTAATTGGGACACTGTCTAAATATATCGGTATGGTAATTTTGGAGTCGTCATATTTAAGAGTAATCATAGTTAATAAGAAAGTTATTTGGTGGCAATTAATAAGTAGTGCTTCATATGCTTTATTGTTTTTATATAAGGTGAATTTTGAGTTTTCGGTATCTATGTCTAGTTGATATTTGGCTCGTAGAGAAAATGCTAGAAAATATAATGCAATAAAAATAAATCCTAGATAACTAGCAAAAAAAATTGAAATAGAGATAATAATCAAACTAATTAATAATGTAACAAATAACCATATTTTGGACAGGCGAGGTTTTATATTAATTAGTTTGGTTTGCATGTACTTAATTAATGTAAGGTATTCTCAGGCTCATCATTAGTAATATCTACCATTGTTGGGTAAATTTCTACATCAAACCATTCCCAAAACTTTTTAAGTGTCAGTTCAACTGGCCAAGTGTTTTCATCTTCAGTCCAAGATGCTAGTTCTAGGGCAAATAAATCAGCAAATTTTTCATCTACAAAGTTAATGCCATCTTCAATTTCTTCAACTTCTGGGATCAAATAAGAATTGCAATCAATTCTGATACTTTCTAGGGTGATTTCTTGGTTTAAATCATCAAATGAATTATTAATCCAATCTAAAAATGGTTGGCGGGGTTTAAGTATGGCAACTGATCGTTCAACAAAGTAATACATGACTAATCCTAAAAAACTCTAAGTATAATATTATATCCTATTTCTACTGTTGTACACACATAATTACTTTAGGGCATAAGTGGATTCGAGCATCAATTGATGGTTTAAAATTTTTAGATCTATTATATTTAACTTATTGCAAATAACTGTTTATAACCACGCTTGTGTGGTTATTATAGCTCAATCACTAGATAGTGTAGATTTAGTTAAATGCTATTCCATATGGATAATCTAATTCATCTGATAATCTTGGTATATTAACACATGATCCAGATTCAATTCCCCTGCTTCCTACACTGCATTGTCTATAAGTGTTCTTGCCATGGTTAGTAAAGTACGCATATTTAGTAGAGTAGTTAGTAGACCCACTGCTCCCATCGTTGCATGCAACTATACTTAAGCTAAATAGTAGTATACCAAATGATTTTATTTGACAGGGTTTTATTCATTATAAATTACTCCTATTAATAAATTAATAGTTTTTTTCTTCATAGATATTATTATAACATATTTACTACTGTTAATCATATGTTTCCTATATTACAACTATATGCTGCGTTACTGCCTGCAAGTCATCCCCAACCAAAACTTGATGCTGTTTGTATAGAGTTTGGGATCCATGCCCTAAATGTTGCACTTGTACTAATTAAAATATCATTTCTTTTACGTTATCAGGTATGATTAGTTTTGCTTTAGTGGATTTTATAATATCTTCAACTGAGACGCCTGGAGCGTGTTCTAGTAGTTTTAGTCCAGCTTTAGTCACTTCTATTACTGCTAGTTCAGTGACAATCAAATTAACTACTCCAGTACCAGTTAGTGGTAGAGCGCATTTAGGTAGTATTTTACTGGAGCCGTCTTTTGCTACATGTTGCATTACTACAATTACATGTTTAGCTCCAGCAACAAGATCCATAGCTCCACCCATACCTTTTAGCATTTTCCCAGGTATCATCCAGTTGGCAATATCGCCATTTTCATCAACTTCCATAGCACCTAAGATTGTGAGATCAACTTTACCGCCTCTAATCATAGCGAAAGAGTCAGCTGCGGAGAAATAAGAAGAACCAGGCATTTCAGTGATAGTTTGTTTTCCAGCATTAATTAGGTCAGGATCAATTTCATCCTCAGTTGGAAATGGTCCAATACCTAGCATCCCATTTTCACTTTGAAGTATAACGTCCATATCTTTAGGGATATAGTTTGCAACTAAAGTTGGAATCCCAATGCCTAAGTTTACATAATATCCATCTTGAATTTCTTTGGCAATGCGCGATGCCATTTGTTCTCTAGTTAAAGCCATTAGTTACTCCTTGTTGTACGGTTTTCAATTCGTTTTTCATAATTACTACCTTGAAATATACGTTTTACATATATACCTGGTGTATGTACCATATCAGGGTCAATTGAACCAACTGGAACAAGCTCTTCAACTTCAGCGATAGTTATTCGTCCGGCAGTAGCTGCTATAGGGTTAAAGTTACGAGCGGTCTTACGAAATACTAGGTTTCCTAGAGCATCACCTTTCCACGCTTTTACTATAGCAAAATCGGTCGTGATAGATTCTTCTAAGATATAGTTGTGCCCATTATAAACTCTAACTTCTTTACCAGTAGCAACTACAGTACCTACTCCAGTTGGAGTGAAGAAAGCAGGGATTCCTGCACCTCCAGCACGAAGTTTTTCAGCTAATGTACCTTGAGGGGTAGCTTCTAGCTCAACCTCTCCTGATAAAACTAATTGCTCAAATAGTTTGTTTTCTCCAACATAACTTGAAATCATCTTTTTAATCTGCCGTTTTTGGAGAAGTAAACCAAGCCCAAAATCATCAACGCCAGCATTATTAGATACGCAGGTTAAGTTCTTAACTCCCAATTTTACAAGTGCGGCTATACAGTTTTCAGGAATACCGCAAACTCCAAAACCACCCAAGGTAATAGTTGCTCCGTCAAAAACATCCTGTACTGCAATATCAGCATTTGCTACGATTTTATTCATTTTTGCTCCATGTATAATAGATTGTGTCAGTTATTGTAACACAAAAAACCCGCAATAGATGCGGGCTTTTATATGAGCTAGTATAAGTATCAGATTAACGTTTAGAGAATTGTTTTCTTCTACGTGCTTTTCTGAAACCACATTTTTTACGTTCAACTTCACGAGCATCGCGAGTTACAAAACCGGCTTTACTTAGAATTGGTTTTAATTCTGGGTTAAAGTCAAGTAATGCACGTGTAATACCGTGTTTAACGGCTCCAGCTTGACCAGACTCACCGCCACCTTCAACATTAACCATAATGTTGAAAGAAGATAAGTGTTCTGTTAGTTCTAGTGGTTGACGAACTATCATGCAGTTAGTAGGGCGTGAGAAATATTCTTCATAACCTTTATGATTAACTACAATCTTGCCATCACCTTTAGCTAGAAATACACGAGCTACAGAGCTTTTACGACGTCCGGTACCGTAGTAGTATTGTCCATTCATATCAAAATCCTTTATTCAACTACTAATTGTTTTGGTTGTTGTGCAGTGTGTGGATGGCTAGCATCAGCATACACTTTTAGTTTTTTAAGCATTGCATATCCTAAAGGACCTTTAGGTAGCATACCTTTAACTGCATTGATTAGAACTTTTTCTGGAGCTTTAGTCAACATTTCATTAAATGTACGTGAATAAATACCACCAGGGTAGCCAGTATGACGGTAATAAATTTTTTGTAAAGTCTTACTACCTGTAACAACTAATTTATCTGCATTAGTAACAACTACAAAGTCACCAGTGTCCATATGAGGAGTATAGATTGCTTTGTGTTTGCCACGTAAAACGTGAGCTATTTTTGCTGCTAGTCGACCAAGCACTTTGTCCTTAGCGTCAACTTCAAACCATTCGTGATTGATATCAGAGGGTTTGGCTGAGAATGTTTTCATAATACAATTCCTAAAATTCTATTTCTAATATAAAAAGGCGCAAAACGCCAACGTATGTAAACGGTTTATTAGTGGTAGGGGAAGATTATAGCATAACTATATTCTTTTATCACATATTATTTATAAACATCTTTCGGTGCCCAATTTTTACTACCATTATTGTTAATTTGTTGTCAGTGATTTTGCATAATATTCTATAATCACCTAGTCGATATCTCCAAAACTCTCCGAATTTTTCCCCTTTTAAAGCCCGTCCAAGTTCTCTTGGGTATTTTGATGTAGCAATGCTATCTTCAATAAAGTTTTTTATTCGCAATCTGGTTTGAACATCTAGTTTTTTGACATCTTTCTTTACGGATGCTAGATATTCAACTTTCCAAATCATTCCAGAAATCCTTTGAATTTAGAATTTTATCTTTTCCTACTTTTAGATTTTCAAGTCTACTTTCTGCCAAATAAATATCTTCAAAATCATCAATATAGCTTAGTAATGCTTCTTTTACATAAAATGATTTTGTTCTATGCGTTTGTAGTGACAGATTTTCTAACTTTTTGCCAATTGACTCATTAACTCTAACTGATAATAACATAATTACCTCCTCATGTTTACATGTATGACAAAATTATAACTCAATTATATTGAATTTGTTAATTCTTATCTAATTTATCTAAAAGCTTTGTTACAAAACTATTAAATCTATTCATTTGAGCAGAGCTATTAGTGTTTATATTATTAGCTATTACAACTACTATATATTTGCTACCGTGGCGACTTAAGAAGTATCCTGAGTATGCATGAGTATCGTTTAGAGTTCCGGTTTTAAATTTAGCTCTATGCCCAAACTTGGTGAAATTGTTTTTGAGACTTCCTTCTAATCCTGATTGTGGTAGAGTTTTTTCAAAAATAGTTGCATATTGTGAATTATTTTCATATTTAAGTAAGTTTGCCATCCCCGTAGCGGTTACTGATTCAGTACGCGATAAGCCAGCACCATTTTCAAGTCTAAAGTTTGGGTTTAACATATTTAACTTTTTCATAAATGAATAATATATGTCTTTACTGTTTTTGTTAGTGTTTTCATTATTAGTAGTAAATGCTCCAAGACTCAAGAATACTGTCTCAGCAATGATATTGACACTGTAGTGATTCATATATACCATCGCATCTTCAAGTGTTTGTGAGCTATAATCATAGATAAGAATAGCTTTATCATGCATGTTTTGGTAGACTATATTACCTTTTAATTCAATTGATAAATTATTCAATGTGCGACTTAGTGCCATCTTGGTATAACTTTTAGTATCTATCATGTTAAATTCGAGCTTTTGATTATTACACGCCCGAGAAATTTTACCGCTAAAAGTAACTGTACTTTCTTTGAAAGATACTTGGTGACTTAAATCACTGCATGTATTTTGGTTAGGGTCTACATTTAGTTGATTATTTATATTATAGCCATATAAGTTACTATCTATATTTGTAGTATTAGCTTTGACATGGATATTAAATATTGTTTTATTGGCATCCACAATTAATCCGTCAGGAAATACGGTATCAATATCATAGTTTTCGACTTTAAGCATGGAGTATGTAGGTAGGCTATTAAAGATAGTATTATCAATAACTAAATTTCCAGAGATTTTTTTAATCCCAAGTTTGTAGAGATTACTAAATATTTCGTTTAATGCTCTATCATCAAGGGTCGGATCGCCCCCACCTAATATATATAAATCACCCTCTAATACCCCGTTATTAATTGAGCCTTTGTAAAATAGCTTAGTATGCCATTTAAAATCAGGGTGGAGCTGTTCTAATCCAACAGCTGTGGTGATTAATTTCATGTTTGATGCAATTAAGCGAGGTGTGTTTGGTAGATGTTCATAGACGACTTTAGTGGTTTTGGTATCAATTACCATTACCGACATATTATTTTGTAGACTTTTTGGAATTGTTAGATTCATACCATAAGTAGAATTAACTAAAAAAACCCCTAAAACTCCTAATTTAATAAGTTTACGAATCATCTGTAGAACTCCAGCTGTATTATGCTCTAGGTAATGTTACGCCAACTTGTCCCATATATTTACCGTTTCTATCTTTATATGAAGTTTCGCAATTTTCATCAGATTCAAAAAACAGTACCTGAGCTACACCTTCATTAGCATAAATTTTGGCTGGTAATGGAGTGGTATTACTAAATTCAAGAGTAACATATCCTTCCCATTCAGGTTCAAAGGGAGTTACATTAACTATAATCCCACATCTAGCATAAGTTGATTTGCCAAGACATACTGTCAAAACATTCCTAGGGATTTTGAAATATTCAACAGTTCTAGCTAATGCAAAAGAATTTGGTGGAATTATACAAAAATCATTATTTACTCCAACGAAATTCTTAGGATCGAAGTTTTTAGGGTCAACAATAGTACTATTAATATTGGTAAATATTTTAAATTCATTAGCACATCTAATATCATAACCATAGCTTGATGTACCATATGAAATTACTTTGTGATCATCAACAAAACGTACTTGATTTGCTTCAAATGGTGATATCATGCCATGTTCTTCTGACATTTTACGTATCCATTTATCTGATTTTATTGCCATAATATTTCCTTTTCTATATTATTTTATGTTCCAGCGATAGTTAGTCCAAAACTTTGCATGACTTCAGCTACTTCTATTTCGGTTAGTTCATAATACTGCCCACGTTTTAGGCGTGGTGGTAGACTTATCGGACCAAAACGAGTCCGAATTAGACGACTAACTGTCAGATCAAAATATTCAAACATCCGCCTTACTTCGCGATTACGCCCTTCTTTTAGAATAATTCGATACCAGTAATTTTTGCTCTCAGTTCCTTGGTCTGGTTGTTTTATAATAGCTGCTAGTTGTGCCATCCCGTCATCAAGTTTGATACCCGTTTTTAGTTGGTCTAATTGTGCTTGGGTTAATTCCTCACCATAAATACGTACCGCATACTCACGCTCGATTTCATATTTAGGATGGGTGAAATGCTGGGCTAAATCACCAGAAGTAGTAAAAATAAGTAATCCACTAGTATTAAAATCTAGTCGCCCAATTGCGATAAAACGTTTATTTTTTAAAGCAGGTATTCGTTCAAAAACAGTTTGACGACTTTTAGGGTCATCACGAGATATAATTTCACCTTCTGGTTTATGATAAATAATAATCCTTGCTAACCTATCTTGCCATTTAATAACAATAGGTTTACCCAAGGCTTCAACTCTATCGCCATGAGCTAGTTTTTGCCCAACAACTGCAACTTGTCCATTAACTAATACCTTACCATTTTGGATTAGTTCATCACAATGCCTACGACTTCCAACTCCAGACATAGCAAGAGCTCGACTTAAGCGAACATTTTCATCATCAGGTAGGTCAATTCTTTCATCCCGAATTCGTCGATTGGTGATTTGTTCTTGTTTATTGGGGCGGTCTAATTTAACGCGACGAGCTTTTTGAACGGGAGCTTTTTCATTGTCAGCGTTTTTAGGCTTATCAGTCATTAATTTTTTTAAACTGTCTTTTAAATTAAAGCGCATGGAATTCCTTAACTAGAGTAATTAATTGTTTATTTTCCCAAAATCTATAGCAACCAGACAAAAATCCTGTTCCTTGACGTAATTGTATAGTATTTTCGCGTTCAGGAACTAAAATATCGAGAGTATTTTTATCTTTAAGCCATTTTTCTAAACTAGGGAGTAATGTAGAGTTTAGTTTATTTAATGTATCAACAAAACCATAGCTATCGCGATAATAGCATGGGTAAAATAGATTATCAATAATAATTAGATTGTTATTGTCAAATACAGTATCTATGGGGTTTGGTATTGGTAACATGCCTTTTATGTTGGAGGCATAAATGTTTTGGTACGGCATTTGCACTTTGACAGTCTTATCCCAAACCCAAATACTATTAACAGTTAGTGAGCCTTCATCATTACGAAGTTTATTTTCTTCACTAGTATATAATAGCATCTGAATTTCATTAAGAAGTTTATTTATTTGAATATCAGGTAGATAATCGTCGATATTTTCTCCAATAATATCCAGAATAGAATAATAATCTGTATTTGGCAGCGATAGATTGTGTCCCATTAACCACATGTGTTCATTTACATAGTAGAGTTTAATCTCAGCTGCAAAATGGGAGTTGATAGTATCAATAATGCTTTTTGCACTCTCGCTATCTAATTGTAATAGTTCTGATTCTGAAATTAGTAGTCTATCACGATCTAGGCGTAAGTGAGTTGGTTCTGCAACCAAGAAGTGTTGATATGCTTTATTGACCCCTAGTTTTTCTGCAATATTATTAGCAACGGTACCATCTTTATACATAGATGAATATACCAAGTCACTATAACTATAATTAAAGGTACTAATTTTACTATGTTTTAGTATTTTATTGAATTTATCAAGATTGGCATTGTTGTAGATATAGTCTAAATCTCCAATATCTTGCCAAAATAGTCCTGGTAGAGCGATAGTTAAATGCATATTTCACCATCAAAAACATGTATGGCATCACCAGTCATAATAATTTGATTTATGGAATCTTTTTGTATATTTAATTTACCACCAAGCATTTCAACTGTTACATTTGTGGATACTTGATTTTTATCCATAGCATAACAAGCTGTAGCTGTAGCACCAGTACCACAAGCTTCAGTAAAGCCACAGCCACGCTCATAGGTTAATAATTTTATTTGTGACTCATTAATAACTACATAAAAATTAACATTCACACTATTTGGGAAGAGCAGCGAATTTTGTAATAACTTAGCTATGTGTTCGAGATTGTTATCTAATTCATGCGTTGAATTTAGTCGAATCATTACATGTGGATTACCTACAGAACAAATTCCAAAGTTGATTTTTGTGCCATCTATATCGAGATGATATTCATTATTGTTTTGTTCTTGGTGGTTAAATGGCAGGGATTGTGGATTGAAATTTGGCATTCCCATATTGATAGAAATAGTATCATCTTGATTTTTATAACCAGTAATACTTTGGTTTTGCATTTTAAGCGTAATTTGGGGCTTATTAAGTTTATTCCATAAATATGCTATTACTGAGCGTGCTCCATTGCCACAGTGGCTTGCACTGCTTCCATCAGCATTAAATATTTTATAGTTAACATCGCTATCGTTGGAGGGTTCGAGAAGCAATACTTGATCGCAACCAATACCAAGGCGTCGATTGGCGATAAATTTTATTTGTTCGCTACTTAGTAGGACAGGCAAAATAGTGCAATCAAATAAGACAAAATCATTCCCAAGAGCTTGCATTTTAGTAAATTTAATTTTCATAATTCCAGTACCAAATTTTTTATCATTTTTTAGAGCATGGATCCCAAACTCGTGACAAAACAGCAACGTCATCCGTCATTCCAGCGGAGGCTGGAATCCATGCCATTGCCCTAAATAACGATGATTAGAGCATGGATCCCAAACTCTATACGAACAGCAAAAAGTTCGTGTTTGGAATGACAGAAAATCCGTCATTCCAGCACCGATATTTCGTCATCCCAGTGCCGATATTTCGTCATCCCAGCGGAGGCTGGGATCCATGCTCTTGCACTTGCCCTAAATTATACACAGCAGTTGCTATATGATTAGCTAAACTAAGCCCTGTATTTTCCAAATTATCTATAGTTATAAAGTCTTTTAACTGTACTACCTTAAGCCCAGAGTAGCCACAAACATTTATATAATTAAAAGGAGTAGTATCCATATTAGCATTAAAACTAATCCCGTGGTAGGTACAGTTTTTACGTACTTTTAGTCCAATTGAGGCAATTTTTTTACCTTCAATATACACCCCAGGAGCACATCTATCACCATTAGCTGTTATCCCGTGACTCGCCAAAAAATCTATAATTCCATTTTCAAGTCTTTCAACCAGTTCCCTAATAGATAAGCTATAGCGTTTTAGGTCAATTAAAGTATAGATAACAATTTGTCCAGGGCCATGGTAAGTAACTTGGCCTCCGCGGTCAGTTCTAACTATTGGTATATCATGGTCTTTAAATAAAACATGTTCGGGTTTTCCAGCCAAACCAAGAGTAAATACTGGCTTATGCTCTAATACCCAGAACTCATCAGGAGTATCAGCATTTCTAGTCTCAGTAAACTCTTTCATCTTATCCCAAGAGTTTTGGTAATCAACCATCCCTAGTGGTTTAACTATATATGTCATACTATAATGTTACCTTAACAAGAGCGTGTTTATTAAGTTCGGTATATATATTGTCTAGTTGCTGCTGTGAAGTTGCTGTAATTGTTGCACTTATAGATAGATAATTACCTTTAGTACTTTGTTTGGTAGCTATATCAGCTTCTGGGTTAAATGTATCACTATGACTAGCTATAATTGCACAAACTTCAGGTACTAGATCAATATGATTTGTACCCATTATTTTGATAGTAAAAGAAGATGGGAATTTTAATAATTTATCCATAATAATCCTCATTTAATAATGATTTTTGTGTATTACTATTTGGTAACATTTCAATCGAATCAATACCCAAATCTTCTAGGAGTTTCTTTGTTGTTGCAAGTAGTTCAGGTTTTCCTGGGATTTGTTTATATCCTATTATTTCAATCCATCCACGCTCAGTTAATGTCTGTATTATATTACTATTTACCGCTACACCACGGATTTCTTCTATATCACCACGAGTAACTGGCTGTTTATAAGCTATTATCGCTAAAGTTTCCATAATGCTTCTTGAGTATTTAGGTGGTTTTACTTGATTTAATTTATTAATATAATGTTGAAATTCGATGCGGGAGCGAAAGCGATAACCATTAGTAGTAGTTATAAGCTCAATGCCAGAATTTGTATATTTTTCGGTAAGAATGATAATGATTTTCTTGATTTCAGATTCATTAATTTGATTATCAAATAATTCAACTAACTGTATAGATGTAATTGTGGTACTCGCGGTTAATAAACACGCTTCAATTACTTTAGTTACATAATCTAATTGCAAATTTGATGTATTCATAATAACCTAATTCTAATAGATGAGTTATCACTAGTTTCTATTCCTAGTAGTCCTTCTTTGGTAAGCTCGAGTATGGCGATAAAGTTTACTACCAATACTGCTACAGTGTAATTACCATCAAATAGCTCTTCAAATGATGCAACAGTTACCTTAGATAAATAGCGTAATATATTTGCCATATATTCTCTAATTGATAATTCATCACGTTTAATCTGATGTTCAGTAGGTATAGTAGCTTTTTGTAATAGTTTTTGCCAAGCACGAACCAAATCAGTCACTACAACATTTGGAATTATATCACTAACTTCGTCAATCTTTACATTTAACCATAGAAAATCACGTTCAACTCTTGGGATGCTGTCAATTTGTTCTGCTCCTTCTTTGATCTTTTCGTATTCAAGAAGGCGATTAATTAGTTCTTGTCTTGGGTCTTCTATCTTATCGCCATCATCTATTTTTTCAGGTTTTGGTAGTAGCATTCTTGATTTAATAGCCATTAACATTGCTGCCATTAGAAGGTATTCAGCAGCAAGATCCATTTTCATAGTCTTCATACTATTTATGTATAGTATATATTGGTCAGTTATTTTAGCTATTGGAATTGTTAATATGTCGAGATTTTGTTTACGTATTAGATAGAGTAGTAAATCAAGCGGCCCTTCGAAACGCTCCAAAAAAACTCTTAGAGCATCAGGATCAATGTATAAATCTTTGGGTAGTTCGGTATAGTCTTTTTGATCTACCCTAGCAATTAATTGATTAATTTAAAACACACCTACTGATAATAAAGTCTCTTTGGCAGTGGCTGTTATTTTGGCATAATTGCCACTAGCGACTTGTTCTTCTTTGATTAAAAACGAACAACCAACCCCAACTACATTAGGTAGAGCTAGGTATTTACGAGCATTGTCGAGATTAATTCCGCCAGTTGGGCAAAATTTAACCATAGATAACGGGGAAGATAGAGCTTTTAATACTTCATATCCGTTATAACTTTCAGCGGGAAAGAATTTAAGATAATTAAAGCCATAAAGTAATGCTTGCATGATTTCAGTTGGAGTAATAGCTCCAGGTAAAAAAGGTGCATCGTATTGACTTGCTACTTTAGCAAGCTCTGGAGTTAGACCGGGAGATACGATAAATTGAGATCCGTGTTTTATAGCTTTATGATAGTGATCATCATTTAAAATAGTACCAGCTCCAGTTATCATTTCAGGCACTTCTTTAGTAAGTTTTTCGATAATAGCTAAGGCATTTGGGGTGCGAAGGGTAACTTCCATTACCGAAATACCACCTTCTAAGAGTGCGTGAGCTATGGGAACAGCCTTATCGATATCGTTTAGTATTACAACAGGTACGATTTTATTTTTTTGAAATAGTTGTTCACAAGTAAGTTTGTTTGACATTTTATAACCCTTTTAAAATTTTAGGGCATGGATCCCAAACTCGTGACGAAACAGCAGCGTTAGTCGTCATTCCAGCGGAGGCTGGAATCCATGCTCTTACCCTAAATAACGATGATTAGAGCATGGATCCCAAACTCTATACGAACAGCAAAGTGTTTTTGTTTGGGATGACAGGATATTAATAGGCTTTGATCCATGCCCTTGCCTTAATATACATTATTTTACTTGAGTTTGATACTATTATGTGATAATATTTGAAAATTCATTATTAATACCCATATAATGAGTAAGGTATATTTTACCTAGGAGGAATTAAAATGAGATTTGATAAATTAACTACAAAATTTCAAACAGCGTTAGCTGATGCACAGGGTTTGGCACTTAAGAATGACAATGCTTATATAGAGCCATGTCATTTGCTTGTTGCTATGTTAAATGAAGATAACTCAACTATAGCTAGTGTTTTAGCTAAAGTTGGGGTTACGGTTAATAACCTAAAACAAGAGCTAAATAATTTAATTTCGCAATTACCAAAAATATCTGGTAATGACGGTGAAATTACAGTATCAAGAGATCTTAATAATCTACTAAATATTACCGAAAAAATAGCTCTTAAACTAAATGATGAGTATATAGCTTCAGAGTTGTTTTTATTGTCATGCCTTGAGGACAAAGGATCAGTTGGTAAACTACTCAAACAACATAATATAAAACATGCGGATGTAAATAAAGTAATTATGGATATTCGTGGTGGACAGGCTGTTAATAATCAAGATACCGAAAACCAAAGAGAAGCTCTAAAGAAATATACGGTAGATTTGACTGAAAGAGCGAGACTAGGTAAGCTAGACCCGGTTATTGGGCGTGATGATGAAATTAGACGCACCATTCAAGTTCTTCAAAGACGTACCAAAAATAATCCAGTATTAATTGGCGAACCAGGTGTTGGTAAGACAGCTATTGTTGAAGGTCTAGCACAGAGAATTATTAACGGTGAAGTGCCTGAGGGACTTAAAAATAAACGGTTACTTATTTTAGATTTGGCGTCCCTTCTAGCAGGTGCTAAATACCGCGGAGATTTTGAAGAACGCTTAAAATCAGTGCTTAATGAATTATCAGCGGACGAGGGTAGTTCTATTATCTTTATTGATGAGATACATACTTTGGTTGGGGCGGGGAAGGCTGATGGAGCAATGGATGCTGGTAATATGCTAAAACCAGCACTTGCTCGTGGGGAGCTTCATTGTATTGGTGCAACAACACTTGATGAATACCGTAAAAATATCGAGAAAGATCCAGCATTAGAGCGTAGATTCCAAAAAGTATTGGTTCAGGAGCCATCTGTTGAAGATACTATCGCGATTTTACGTGGTTTACAAGAAAAATACGAAATTCATCATGGCGTAGAGATTACTGACCCAGCAATAGTTGCCGCAGCTGAATTGTCACATCGTTATATAACTGATCGATTTTTACCTGATAAGGCAATTGATCTAATAGATGAAGCTGCTTCAAGAATTAAGATGGAGATTGACTCTAAACCTGAGGTTATGGATAAGCTAGAGCGTAGGCTTATTCAGTTAAAGATAGAGCGAGAGGCTGTTAGAAAAGAATCTGATGAAGCAAGTAAAAAGCGTTTCGAACATATTGAGGACGAAATAGCTAAGCTTGGCAAAGAATATGCTGATTTGGAAGAAATCTGGAATAGCGAAAAAGCTGTAGTTCAGGGTTCACAAAGTATTCGTGATGAGTTAGATAAAATCAAAAATGAAATCGAAACTTATAAACGTAGTGGGGATTGGCAAAAGGCGGCTGAATTACAATACGGTCGTCAACCAGAGCTGGAATCACGCTTAAAACAAGCTGAAAAAGGTAACCATAAAGAATTGCAGTTATTAAGAACTGAGGTTGGGGCTGAAGAAATAGCCGAGGTGGTATCAAGAAGTACTGGTATTCCAGTTAGTAAGATGCTAGAAGGTGAACGTGATAAACTTCTTAAAATGGAAGATTTCTTGCATTCTAGAGTAATTGGCCAAAACGAGGCTGTTGTTGCAGTGTCGGATGCTATTAGGCGTTCTAGAACAGGGTTGTCAGATCCGGATAGGCCATATGGGTCGTTCTTATTTTTGGGGCCAACAGGGGTTGGAAAAACCGAGCTATGTAAGGCACTTGCTAATTTCTTATTTGATAGTGAAGAACATTTAATCAGAATAGATATGTCAGAGTACATGGAAAAACATAGTGTGTCAAGACTAGTTGGTGCGCCTCCAGGATATGTTGGTTATGATGAAGGTGGCTATCTAACCGAGGCGGTTAGACGAAAACCATATAGTGTGATATTACTCGATGAAATCGAAAAAGCACATCCAGATGTATTTAATATCTTGTTACAAGTACTAGATGATGGGCGCTTGACTGATGGTCAAGGTCGGACTGTTGATTTTAAAAATACTGTAATTGTTATGACGTCAAATATAGGTAGTTCACAAATTCAGGCTATGAGTACTAGTCCTTATGAAGATATCAAATTAGTAGTGATGGAAGATATAAAATCATATTTCAAACCAGAGTTTATCAATAGGATTGATGAGATTGTGGTATTTCATGGTTTGGATAAAGACGAGATTAAGCAAATAGCAAGGATTCAGTTGTCAATTTTAGCTAAACGTTTGGCAAAATTAGATATTAATTGGCAAATTAGTGAGGAAGCCTTAAGTCATATAGCAGGGGTTGGCTTTGATCCAGTATATGGAGCTAGACCTCTAAAACGAGCGATTCAACAAGAGATTGAAAATCCACTTGCTAAAGATTTACTGGTAGGTAAGTATATTGTTGGGCAAACTGTATTAGTAGAACTAAAAGATCACAAAATCTGCTTTAGTTAAATATAAGTATGAGAGCAAGTATCATATTGTCTGTCATCCAAAAAAATAACTATTTGCTGTCTCGTGACTGCAGCGCGTCATTCTAGACATGAACTTGATGCTGTTCGTATAGAATCTGGGATCCATGCACTTGGCCTAAATTTGAAGGAAAAAATATGGAATTATTAGTAAATATAACGGTGACAGAATTAAAATATATACTTGCAGTTGAGAAAGAAATGCACTTTGGACGTGCAGCAGCTACTTGTTTTGTAAGTCAACCGACTTTAAGTATCGCTATTCGTAAACTGGAAGAAAATCTGGGTGTTACGATTTTTGAGCGCTCTAAGACTACTCTTTTAATAACTGAAATTGGACGGCAGATCCTAGATAAAGCAAAGATAGTTGTAGAACAAATCTCTGAGATAAAAGCGATTGCAAAAGAAAGTAAGGCTACTTTTTCTACACCTCTTAAGGTTGGAGCTATACATACTATTGGTCCCTACTTATTTCCAGGGCTAATTAATGAATTGAATAATAACGATTCACCAATAAATATAATTATTGAAGAGGGCTATACTGAGAATTTACATAAGAAATTAAATTCTGGTGAATTAGATGCTATTATTGTTGCTAGCCCTTTTGACTATTCGGGGATCACTACAGAACTACTTTATACTGAAGCACTCGAAATCATTATTCCAAATAATCATAAGTGGAGTGGTAAAACTAAAATTAAACCTGAGGACTTATACGCTGAGACGTTATTATTATTAGGCAAGGGTAATTGCTTTCGAGATGAGGTGTTACAAATTTGTCCTAAGTGTATCGATAATAATAAAGATAATACATCCAAGATGATTGTTACTACATCTCTTGAAACTATAAAATATATGGTTGCAAGGGGGCTTGGTATTAGTATTATGCCAAGTACTGCACTAAAAAATGATGATAATAAATTATATATTACTAAAAAATTTGCTAATCTTACCCCAACGCGTAAAGTATTAATTGCATATAGAAGTAGCTATTTTAGAACTTCTATCATTCAAAAGCTTATAAACACTATCCAAAACCTCTCTAATAGCTAATAACTATCAAATACATAATTTTAATCAATTGGATTTATTAAGCTGATTGATTTAAAATATCTCCTAGAAGTAAAAGATACTTCATTTAAACAATATTTTTAGGAGTTAATAATCATGTTAAAAGTAGGTAATAAATTTCCAGAGTTCAATCTAACTGCTGTAGTTGGTGCAAATTATGAATCTGACTTCAGGGAGGTGTCTCTTGATACTTATGCTAAACAATGGAAAATTATTTTCTTTTGGCCAAAAGATTTTACATTTGTGTGTCCAACTGAAATTAGTGGCTTTGGTAAGTTAGAGCAAGACTTTAAAGATCGTGATGCAGTTTTAATTGGTGCATCAACTGATAGTGACTTTGTGCATTCTGCATGGAGGCGTGACCATAATGATCTTCGTACTCTTACATTTCCATGGCTTTCCGATATCAAAAAAGAACTATCATTAGCACTAGGTATTTTAAACGAAGAAGCTGGTGTTGCTAATAGAGCTACATTTATAGTGGATCCAGATAATATAATTCGTTATGTTGAAATGACTGATATGAGTGTTGGGCGGAATCCACAAGAAGCACTACGTATTTTGGACGCTCTACAAACTGATGAACTTTGTCCATGTAACTGGCATAAAGGTGAAGAAACATTATAAAATAATTTAAAAGGACATAATAATGTTAAACAATATATTAGAAAAACTACCGGAATATGCTAAGGATATCAAACTCAATTATTCAAGCATTGTTAATAACCACAGTGGCTTAAGTGATGAGCAGTTTTATGGAGTGGTTCTTAGCTCTGCAATAGCAAGTCGCAACAACAATTTGGTAAGTAGTATAAAATCCCAGTGTTCTGAGTTTTTTAAAGCAAGTACGCTAAATGGTATTAATGCCGCAGTAGCTATGATGTCGATGACAAATATTTACTATCGTTTTGCTCATATAATCGAAAATGAGAGCTATATCAAGATGAATGCAGGACTTCGTATGAATATTATGCGAGATCCAGGAGTTGATAAAGTTGATTTTGAGATATATAGCCTAGCAGTATCTATTGTGAATGGTTGTGGTATGTGTATTACAGCTCATGAAAAACAACTAGTTAGTCATCATGGTATAAGCCCTGAAACTATACAGTTAGTTGCAAAAATAGCTGCGATTATTCATAGTTTGGCTGTAATAACAGAAACACTGTAGGCTTTTTACGTAATTCCAGCAGAGGCTTTGATCCATGCTCTTGCACTAAGTAACGATATTAGAGCATGGATCCCAAACTCTTTGCGAGACAGCAAATAGTTCGTGTTTGGGATGACCGAAATAAACGAAGCAGTATCTATATGTGTCATTCCATCGAAGGATGGAATCCATGCTCTTGCACTAGAATAAAGAAGAAAAATTATGAAGAAATATTTATTTCATCAACCAACATTGAGCCACATTGCATTGAACTATTTGGCGAATAATCATTGCTTATATAGCGAATGTTTTTATAAATGTCTTTTAAATTTCCTGACATAGTTAGATTATCAACAAAAAATTGAATCTCACCATTTTCTACCCATAATCCACTAGCACCAACAGAGAAGTCACCAGTTACCATATTTAGTCCATGCCCAATAGTTTCGATAATTATAAGACCAGTAGTTAATTTTTTGGCAAATTCATAAATGTCATCAGAAAAGTTACTAGTAACAGCTATATTGTGATTACCACCAGCATTACCAGTAGTTGTTAAGCCAAGTTTACGCGCAGAGTAGCAGTTTAGTAAATAGCCATTGACGCTACCGTTTTTTACTAATTCACGAGCTTGAACCATAACGCCTTCATTATCAAAATAGCAGCTGCGGCTACTTTTTTTAATAAATGGATCTTCATATATATTAAGCCATTTAGGAAATACTTCTGTATTTAGAGAATTATCTAGGAATGTAAGGTGACGAAATAAATTACTACCGCTAATTGCACCTAGAAAATTCCCTATAAATGATTTGGCAATGCCTGATTCAAAGATTACTGAATAAGATCCAGATTTGATAGTGCCTTTATTTAGGCGGCGAACTGTTCTTTCAATTGCCTTTTGTGCCAAACTTTGATTACTTATTAAAGTATCAAAATCAAGGCTTGAATCATACCATGAGTCAGTTTGCATACCCTCAGGTGTATCGCCAATTAGCGATAGACTTTTATTATACCGTGTCATTTGATAGCCTTGGTTAAAGCCATTAGTATTAGCTAACACAAAACTGTATTGACTGTAACCTATAGATGCTCCATCGGAAGTTTGAATTTTATTATTTAAAGTAGTACCAAAATGTTCAATTTCTTTGGCATTATTTATTAAATCATGATGACTTAATACTTTGGGATTAAATAATTCTAGATCGCCTTTAATAGATTTACATAGTAATGACGCCTCAGGAACTCCATTAAATGGGTCGGGCTTAGTATGTTTGGCAATATCTATTGCACGAGTAATTATTTCATCTAAATTTTGCGGATTTATTTTACTAACACTCACAGCACCACGGTTGTAGCCGTTGTATACTTGAAGCGATAAGCTACTACCATAGCTAGTTTCAAAGTTTTCTATATTACCGTTTAGGATATCAACACCACCGGCAATATTTTCATTAATTTCAATTTGAGCACTAGTTGCTCCAAGCTGTAATGCTCGTTCTAAAACATTATTAGCAATTTTTTGTAGATTGTCAGTAGTATATTCAAAATTTAGTTGAGACATAATATTCCTTAATAGTATCTATTATTTCAAGATTTTACACTATATTATAAGTCTAGATGGCGGTTTTTCATACTTCTGTGGTGCAAAAAAGTTCTAAATGTAGTAACATTATGCTTTAGTTAACTATATAAAAAGATTGATATCCTATATGCCAAATACAAATATACTTGATAATGATTCGGAAATTGAAGAATTACCACCAAGTAAAACAAAACGCAAACAACATATGGATTATTTGCAAAATTTAGGTATGGAGCTTGTAGAGCTAAGTAAACAAAAGTTAGCAAAGATAGAATTACCTGATAACTTAATTGAAGCAATCAAATTATCCCAAAAGATAACAGCTAATGGTGCAACAAGGCGTCAAAGTCAGTATATTGGTAAATTGATGCGAAATGTAGATGCAGTATATATAGAAAATAAGCTACACGAGTTAAATTCAGATTCGGTAAAAAGCACCAAGTTACTTCATGATTGTGAAATGTGGCGTGAACGTTTGATAAAAGAAGATAAAGAGCTTGATATTTTTGTTAATACATTCGCTACTTCCGATATCGGGCAACTTCGTGGCTTGATACGACTATGCCGTAAAGAACAAGCTGTTAATGAGATTAAAACTTATCGTAAACTATTTAAATTTATTCGTGATGTAATAGAAATGGAGAAAGAATGAACCCAATTCAAATAGCTATTATTGCATTTGTTGTTATAGTAATCTTATTAACTCTGGGTTATTATTGGTATGATGATGCACGTTTTAAAAAACGTGTCGAAAATAATTTTAATCAAGCAACGAAAGATATTTTGATTGATGAAAATAAGGCAACCGTATTAGATAGTATAGATTCTAATTCTAATCCAATTGATAAGCCAAAAGAGTTTATGCCAAAAGATATTTTTGATGACGAAATGCCTAAGTTTGATCCACTTATGGATGATCATATAACTCATCAAGTTGTTGAGGAAGTACCTGAAGATAGCGTTGAAGCTTTCTTTGTAAAGTTTGATAGTATTGATTTTAGTTATGCAGATTATGTGAATAAAAACCTTGATTTGGTTGTTGATATTATTTTTGAAGAAACTAAAAAGTTAAAAGTTCTACCTGAAATTGGACAATTTACTCATAAACAGTTTGTGTTTTATGTACTTGATAAAGATAATCAATGGCAAGTATTTGAAAAAGGAAATAAATACTACGCTAAAGCATTAAAATTAGTGGTACAGATAGTTGATAAGGACGGGATTATTAGTCAGGCACAAATAGCCAATATTTATCAAGAATTACATAAGTTTGTACTTAATAATGATGCTCATATTCGCTTAAGTGATTACGAACAGGTTATTAATGATATACAAGAGCAGATTAAGGGTTTAAATAGTATTGAGCTTGTTTTGGAGTTGTATTTACTTACTAAAACTAAAGAGCATTATTCAGTACTATCTGAATTTTTTACCTCTAATGGATTACAAAGTAATTCGGGGTTATTTAGTCTAGTAGAAGATAATCAGATTTTGTTTACTATAGGTAATGAGAGCCAAAACTCTCTCGATACACATGATGAATTTTCTACATTATCAATAGTAGCACCGCTTCATTTACATGAAAATCCTTTATATATAGTTGATAAGATTTTTGATTTGGGTGAACGCTTTATGGCTAAATTCGAGTCCCGGATTCTAACTTCTAATAAGCAAGTACTTGGGCAACGAGAATATGACCAATTACTAACTTTTATTAAGAACTATGTCGATTCGGCTAAGAAAAAACAAATTAAGCTAGGTGGCGAATTAATCCGTAGATTATTTTAGTAGAATATAAGAGCATGGTTTTTACTGTTTGCGCTAAAATTGCAGGGTATGCGCATTCCCAGCTCTTAATGAAATGGCAAGATTCTTAAATTTAAAAATGGTGGAAAATATTGTCATTCAATGTAAAGGGTTTACATTCCTAGTAATCCACCATGAACACGTTCATCTAACATTTTATCCCTCAATATTCTATTTAGAAACTTAGATACCTCTCCTTACATCTTTAACCATGCTGCATATCTTTATCTATTTTGTTCTTCTCTAGTTTTATAAATAATATAGAATAATAATTATCGGCATGGTATAATAATATATACATAATTTCAATGTATATAGGAGAAAATATCATGAGAAATTTTAAATTAAAAAGTTTTTTATTTTCAATTATAGTTTTAACAGGGCTGTTATTATCAGCCTGTAATGGTAGCAGTGGTAGTAGTGGTGGTGGTACACCAACGCCAACGCCAACGCCAACGCCAAGAGGGATAATATCAGTATTATCTGTTATCCCGTTATTGGAGTCAGCTAGCATTTAATCTAATGGTGCAACCTATGCGCTTATAAGCCGAAGTGGTAGTTTGTCTAGTCCAGTAACAATAGCATTACAAAGTAACAGCCCATCAATGAGTGTTGATAAAACTAGCGTTACCCTTAGTGCGAATGAGGATCATACTTATGTCAAACTAAATGGTGTAACAATTGGTAATGCGGAACTAACAGCTACTGCTAGTGGCTATATTGAATCCTCTGTAGGATTTAGTATAACATCTGCTCCTTTATTTAGCTGTGTAGCAGATATTTCCAATTCAGCATCTCCGACTCTATGTGGCTGTCTGAAGGAAAATGATGGCAGTGGCTTAACATGGTACCGTGATGGAAGTCAGATTGGTCCATGGACAAATTGGTGTTCAGGTTCAGGTGGGGCGGAGTCAGATCCAAGGTGTACTGCTTTCAACAGTAGTACCCAAGGTAACAACGGAGAATCTCTAAATGCGTTTAACACAAAAAACCATTGTGGTTATACCGATTGGCATTTACCTACTACTACAAATTCTGGAGCTTATGTTGCAGACTTGGGGGGTGACTGGGGTGCTATAGGTACTTATGCGATTAATAATAATTATGTTGATCAAACTAACTTCGGCGATTGGCTGAATACTAATAATTTCATTAATATTGTCAATAACAGCTATTATTGGGACAGCACGTCGTACACTACTACTAAAGCGTATGCCCTGTTGATGAGCTTTGGCCAAGATATGTTTACTAGCTATGACGACTATCCTATTCGTGTCCTCGTGGTTCGTGGTAGCCAGTAGTTATTTGAACATTTGGCATTTTCTACTTGCACTTTTGTAAAGCGTCAATATCACAGGGATGGGTTTAATACCCGTCCCTGTGACGATATATAAACGTGGAGGAATTTAGTTATAAAACTGTAATAAAGCAGTTTTTTATGTGCCATAATTTTAAATGTAAAAAATAAAAAAACCCCTAAGATTTTCTATTTTTGTTACAATAATTTTCTCAAAAAAATTAAGTAACATTTTTTGTAAGGGCGATGTTTTGGCAATACTTGAAATTAAAAGCGTCACGAAGCAATTTGGTGATAATCTAGTTGTAGATAATATAAGCATTGATATCCAAAAAGGTGAGTTTTTTACACTTTTAGGACCGTCTGGTTGTGGTAAAACAACCCTACTTCGTATGATAGCTGGATTAGTGACTCCTGATAGCGGTCAAATATTACTTGATGGTGTTGATATCACGAATCTTCCCCCAGAAAAACGTCCTTTACATACTATATTTCAAAGCTATGCACTATTTCCTCATATGACAGTTGCTGACAATATAGCCTTTCCACTAAAGATGGCAAAATGGGATAAGAGCAAAATTGATGCCCAAGTAAATGAATTGCTTGAAGATGTCCAATTAAGCCAATTCAAAGATCGCTACCCGCATGAAATATCAGGTGGGCAAAAACAACGCGTTGCAATTGCAAGATCATTAGTTGATAGACCAAAGCTATTACTTTTAGATGAACCATTATCGGCTCTTGATGCAAGATTGCGAGAGCATATGCATATGGAGCTTGTGAAATTACAAGAAGAAACAGGCGTTACATTTGTTTATGTCACGCATGACCAACATGAAGCTCTTGCACTATCAAGTCGTATTGCGGTACTAAATCATGGAACAATTGAACAACTTGATAAACCAGATATTATTTATTCTAAACCAAAAACTCATTTTGTTGCTGATTTCTTGGGTAAATGTAATCTACTAAAAGCTGAAGTGCTAGCAACCACCGGTGATACAGTAAAACTAAGAGTTGCCGATAGTATAGAGCTTTCTATAAAAGATCCAGCTAGTAGTAGCTATCATGTTGGTCAAATAGGATGGTATTCATTACGTCCTGAAAAACTTAAATTAAGCTCAGAGAATAATTTTGATGCTACCAATCTTAGCGTCATAAAATCTAAGGTAAATGGTTATTATTACTATGGTAATGGGACATTGTATGAATTAGACTTAGGTAATAATACTAAACTACAGGTAATGGCACCAAACCATACTAGTGATGGGGTTAAGTTCTTTGTGGATAATAGTGAAATATATGTAGCTTTTGATCCGGAAGCCGGTAATTTCTTGGATACAAGTTCATGTTAAGGTTAAACGAAAAAAGAGCATTATCATTTATACCATCACTATATTTGGTGTGCTTATTTTTAATACCAACCTTGATAATGATTTTTATAGCATTTCGAGAGCCAGGTGACTACGGAGGTGTAGCACCATTGATTACGCATATAAATAATTCTACCCAGCTAAATTTGACACTAGATAGCTTCAAATTTGCTTCTACTAGCTCTTTTATTTGGCAGTTATTTTTACGTTCAATGGCGTTTTCGATTATTACCACTATTTTTTGTCTGGTTCTTGGTTATCCATTAGCTATGATGATTGCTAAAAGTGGCAAAAAATATCGCGATATATTATTATTAATGGTAATTATACCGTTTTGGAGTAGTTTTTTAGTTAGGGTTTATGCTTGGATGATAATCCTTGGCCCTGATTCTGGGGTTAATTATTTGATAAATAAGATTATGGGTGTATTGGGGTTTTCCTCAGTAAATTTATTATATTCTTCATTTGCTGTAGTAATTTGTCTTATATATATCAATCTACCTTTTATGGTTTTGCCATTATATGCTAATTTACAAAAGCATGACGACACTCTAATAGAAGCAAGTCGTGATTTGGGAGCTACACGCTTACAGTCTTTCTTAAAAGTAACTTTGCCGCTTAGTTTACCAGGGGTGTTAGCTGGGAGTGCTTTGGTATTTATCCCAAGTATTGGGATGTTTGTAGTACCAGAATTAGTTGGGAATAATTGTTCACTGATGATAGGTAATTTAATCAAGCAGCAGTTTTTACAAACTGAAAATTGGCCATTGGGTAGTGTAACATCCATCATAATGACTTTAGCGGTACTAGGTATTTCATTATTTGTTGGTGTTTTTGCCTCACGCTTAAAAGGACTAAAATATGCAAACAAATAAGATGTCAAAAGTTTTTTTATTTGGTGGAATATTTTCTTTTTTATTCTTGTACATACCGCTTATAGTACTTATTTTATATTCGTTTAATAATTCGAAGATTAACGTTGGTTGGGTAGGGTTTACCCTAAAATGGTATAAAGTATTATTTGCTGATAAAGAGATTATTCACGCTGGAGTTAATTCATTATTAATAGCTTTTACCTCTAGTAGTATCTCTGTAGTACTAGGAACCCTCGGAGGTGTCGCGCTTCATAGATATAAAATCCCGCTACTATCAGCTTTGGTTATGGTGCCAGTTGCTGCTCCGGAATTACTTGTTGGGGTATCGCTATTATTATTTTTCTTAATGATTAATTTTACTCTAGGATATGCTTCTATTATTTTAGCTCATACTGCTTTTTCGATTAGCTTTGTAGCCATTGCAGTTAAATCAAGGATGTTTGGGATGGATGATAGTATTATTGATGCCGCACGTGATTTGGGTGCGAGTCCTTTTAAAGCTTTTTGGTTGATTTTAATTCCAACTATACTACCAGGGATTATTGCTGGTGGTTTAATGGCATTTACTTTATCAGTTGATGATTTTGTAATTACGTTTTTTACAGCTGGAGTAGGTTCTACAACATTACCTCTAGCTATTTATTCGATGCTAAAGATGGGTGTTACGCCTGAAGTGAATGCAGCTTCAACTATTATTATCCTCTTTACTTTATGTTTAGCCTCTATAGCGACTAAACTATCTCCACAAATTTTTAAATAAGAGTTTGTTATGACTAAATACCTCATTAATAAATTTGTATTATCTATTATTATAGTTTTATTATCTGCTACAAGCTTCGCCGATAAAGACCTAAACGTATTTATCGGCTCTAATTATATAGCAGACCCAACTATTGCTAGACTTGAATCTAGTTGTAAATGTCATTTGGTACAAAATTATTTTAATGATAATGGCGAAATGCTAGCCAAAATGGCAGCAGGTGCCACTGGTTATAATGTAATTGTTGCAACAAGCTATGCTGTGACAGAGTTAGCTAAAATGGGTAAAATTGAGCCTCTTGATTTGAAACGGCTACCAAACTTAGCGTATGTTGATAAAAATTTTATGAACCAGGTTTATGATGTGGGCAATAAATATTCAGTACCATATGCGTATACGCCAGTATTTTTGGCTTATAATGCCGATAAAATGAAATTGCTGGGTATTACCCCAAATACTTGGAGCGTAGTTTTTGATCCCAAATACTTAGAAAAGCTCAAAGGTCATGTGACTATGTTTAATTCTTCGCGTAATGTATTTGCTGCAGCTCTTCTATATCTGGGTAAGGATCCCAATTCAACCAATCTTGAAGATCTGAAGTTAGCACGTGAGGTAATTGACAGAGCTTCTCCTTATTGGGCAAAGTTTGATAGTGATAGCTATTATCGTGGACTACTTAGGGGTGACATTTGGATAGCTATGAGTTATTCTATAGATATCTATAGAGCAATAGCTGATGCTAAAGCTTCACATTCACCAATAAAGATTGAGGCTATGCTTCAAAAAGAAGGGGATATGTATGAGCTTGATAATATGGTAATACCAGCCTCAACTCCTGACCTTGATTTATCATATGCTTTTATCAATAATGCTCTTTTGACAAAAAGTGAGTATGAGTTATCTAACCTAACAGGATCTAGTGTTCCAAATAAAGTGGCAATTAAAATGTTAAGCCCAGATATTGCTAATAATCCATGGATTTATCCACCAGATATGAAAAAAATGTATGTATTTAATGAATACGCTCCAAAAATTCGTAATCTAATAAACGAAATGTGGACTGAAATTCAGATGCGGTGCCATGAAATTTGTAACACTTGCAGTTATTAATCGTATTTATGGTATAATATCTCGCTATCAAAACTGGATTTGAAATCTCCAGCTTGCGCAGTTTTGATATTTGTAATGCATGCTAAAACGGAGGAGTTTATAATCAAATCAATATATTCCCCCATTTTTTAACCTGTAAAATATGAATACTTGTTGTTGCTAGTATTACTAATAATCCGTCATACCAACGCTTTTTTTCTTGTCATCCCAGACACGATTAAGATGCTGTTCGTATAGCATCTGGAATCCATGCTCTATATTAGTGCAAGAGCATGGATTCCAGCCTTCTGCTTCGATGACGGAAAAAAGCTGGAATTACGTGAATGATGCACAAGATTAAAGGAATTATATGTCTTATTACTTATTTACTTCAGAGTCTGTATCTGAAGGTCATCCTGATAAAGTTGCAGATCAGATTTCAGATGCAATTTTAGATGCTGTTTTTACTCAAGATAAATACTCACGCGTTGCCGCTGAAACCCTAGTTAATACAGGTCTAGTAGTATTAGCTGGTGAGATCACGACTTCGGCTCACGTAAACTATGCTCAAGTAGCTCGCGATGTTATTCGCGATATTGGTTATACCAAAAATGAATATGGTTTTGCTGCTGATAGCTGTGAGGTTTTGGTTAATTATGACGAGCAGTCTCAGGATATAGCCCAAGGTGTCAATGAAGGGCAAGGCCTTGATCTTGATCAAGGTGCTGGAGATCAAGGGTTGATGTTTGGATATGCATGTGATGAAACCCCAACTCTAATGCCTTTTTCGATATATTATTCGCACCGCCTAATGGAGCAACAAGCAAAGCTTCGTAAAAACGGTCAATTATCGTGGTTACGCCCTGATGCCAAAGCACAATTGACAGTTCGTTATGATTCAAAAACAGGACTTCCTATTGCTATTGATACAGTTGTTTTATCCACACAGCATGATCCCGAGATATCCCACGCCCAAATAGAAGAAGCAGTTATTGAAGAAATTATCAAGCCGATACTACCTGCTAATATGGTAAATAGTGATATTAGGTATTTGATTAACCCTACAGGTAAATTTGTGATTGGTGGACCTATGGGGGACTGTGGTCTTACGGGGCGTAAGATTATTGTAGATACATACGGTGGGGCTGCTCCTCATGGTGGAGGTGCCTTCTCAGGCAAAGATCCATCTAAAGTTGATAGATCTGCTGCATATGCCGCTCGTTATGTTGCCAAAAATATCGTAAAAAGTAGACTAGCGACGCAAGCTCAGGTGCAAATAGCTTATGCTATAGGTGTAGCTAGACCAGTTGGGATTAATGTACATACTTTTGGTACCGGTAAAGTTAGTGATAGACGTATCGAAGAATTGGTGAATAAACACTTTGATTTACGTCCTAAAGGTATCATTACCGAACTAGATTTACTGCGTCCAATATATAGAAAAACAGCTGCTTATGGCCATTTTGGACGTGAACTTGATACATTTAGTTGGGAAAAAACAGACAAAGCATCAATTTTAGCTAGTGAAATATAATTTATTTACATTTAAATTGACAATTTGATGACTTTGCAATGCATTGATTTGTATGGTTATATATATAAATATGTCGCTTAATATTGCGCCGCACTATAAAATCATTTTGACTCTTATTTTTTTATGCTACAATTGTGTCTGGTGTGAGAAAGTTTAAATATGTCCTTTATTACTAATCATTTTGATTAATTAAAGTTATTTAAAGTATTCTTCTCATATTTTTTTTAATTATCATATACGGAAAAGTAATAAATGGATAATAAATTATTTGTAGCTTCTTTAAGCTTCAAAATTAGAGATGCAGAATTAACAGAGATTTTTGCATCAGTTGGTGAAGTAGTTTCAGCTAAAGTAATCCTTGATCGCGATGGTCGCAGTAAAGGTTTTGGTTTTGTTGAAATGGCTACTCAAGAAGATGCTGATCAAGCAATTACTAAACTTAACGGTAGTAATCAATTTGGTCGTGATATTGTTGTTAACAAACAAAAACCACAAGAACCAAAAACGTTTCGTCCACGCGAACGTTACTAATATCTAAGGACTAAAATCCTTAAATATTAAGCTTTTAAAATAGCACACCTTTGGTGTGCTATTTTTATTAAGGGGTATAATGCAACAACAAACTTTGAGGATTCAGCCACGAGATGTGGAAGTTTTGAAATTTCTTGACCTAGTTGGTTATGCTCCTGTTAGTCAAATAGTTGATGCTATTGGTGCTGACATTAGTGAAAAAGCTACATTAGTTCGGCGCTTAAATTTATTATGCAAGTCTAGCTATCTTAAAACCTTCACTACCCAAAATGGTAATTATTATGCTCTTGCTAGAAAAGGGCGAGGAGACAATAATTTAATTACTAGTATCAAGTTAGATCAGCTTTCTCATCATGATTTCTTAACTCAGTTATTTCTTTTAGTTCAAAATAATCCTAAATGTTTTCAATTATTATCCGAGCGTGAGGTCATCAATAGTTATAAAACTGTTGGTAAGAATGGTAAAGTACCCGATATGATAATTAACGACTGGATTATAGAATATGAGCGCACTAGTAAGAGTGTTAGAGCTTCTCGTGATGTTGTTGATTATTGGACATCTCGTGAACGTAAGATGCTATGTGTGATATATGAAACTAATGAAATTAAAAATCGATATAGTGGATTGCTTAACGCACGTGTCAAATTATTAGCGCGCGAAGATTTTAATGATATATTTCAGATTTTGGGAAGTAGTATGGTCGAACAGTCAATTGATAATAATAAAGTGGATGATGAATTCTTAAATGCTATTAGAAGTAAGTATTTATGATAATTAAAAAATACATGTATCGTTTGGGACTTGCTAGATTTGACTTATTAGCATTTTTATTTTATGGATCTTTTTTATTATTCACCTTGCCAAGTTTGAAATATATTGGTTATATCTGTGCATTTGCAGCATTAATTTATATGGTGGTTTTTGAGTTTAAGGCTTTGATGTATAAAGATTTGGAAAGTTTTGAACCAAATTTATCTGAATTAAAGCGGCGTAATAATATTATCGATGCTCTTGGGGTAATAACTTTCATAGTAGTTAGTGCGATATATGGCTTAGAGTCATTGCTAGGTGCTATATGTATAATTGGCGCTTTAGTAACAATACGAGCAAATATATTTATTATGATAGCACTTTTCGTTAGCATAATAATACTTATAGTTAATTTTTTTCATTTTGATTTAGTGTTGTTTATTGATTACCCGCATCAGTTTTTTGATATGTATCATAGCTATGGTTTAAGCTTTGCAATTGACAAATTTATAATAAAAGCCAATCACCCGAATATAGGGCAGTTATATATCTTAGTACCGTATATGTTATTTATGCTAGGCTTAGTAATTGAACATGGGCGCAATTACAATAAAATGTTGTTGATAAAATCATCTAAACAAGATATGGAGTTAATTACAGATGATGCAATTAGCTTTGGGCATGAAATTACTAGTGGGAAAGAGATTCAAATAACCTATAAGGAATTAAACACCCATATGTATATTAATGGGGCAAGCGGTTCGGGTAAGACAGTTGCAATGTTAAATTTCGTGATAGAAGCAGCTATGAAGGAAATTCCGTTAATTTATATAGATGGTAAGGGTGCAACTGACTTGGAGGAGAAAATCTCAAAAATTGCTCGTAATCATGGGCGAACATTTAGGGTTTTTACCTTGAGTCCTGATTCTGTCGCTGAGGCAAGTGCTTATGACTTTTTGGGTTCGGGTACATTTACCGAAAAAAAGAATCGCATTATGCAGTTATTTATACAAGCTGACGGAGCTGGGACTTCGTACTATCAAGATAATTTGGAGAGTTTTATAAATAGAGTATTTATGGTGATTTATCAGCAAGGTTTGAAGATAGATTTATATAGATTCTTGGTTTTAATTACTGATATCAATGATCTAGTAGAGTTTGCCAAAAAAGATGTGGTTTTGGATGATGGTTCTGTGGTTAATTGGCAGCGCTACTTTGAAGAAGTTAGGGATATGAAGCCTGAGAATAGCCCAAGAACCAGAATAATCACCAAGTTAGATCCTTTTATTCATAGTAGTTATGGGCATTTATTTAATGTAATAGCTAAGGATAATATTATTAGCTTAAGGCAGTCGATTCGAAATGGTGAAATAGTATTATTTTTATTGGATGCTTCAGCTTTTTCTTTGGATACACAGAGGGTTGCTAAGATGGTAATAAGTGATATAAACGCAACTTTTTCAGAGCTTGGAAAGTTAAAAACACCGCTTAAGACATTTTGTTGTTTTGATGAGTTTAAAAATTATGAGACTGATGCAATTAGTAAGACTATTAGCCTACATAGGTCAAATGGTATGCATGCTATTATTGGTACACAGTCATTAGCATTGATTGATAGAGAAATTGGTAATGGGATATTGGCTAATTGTCAGACGCATTTGATTATGGCTTCCGCCGATGAAGATGCTATGCGTTTTAGTGAAGAATTTGGCAAGATGGATAAGATGGATACAACTACTAGAATAAGGGACGATAAAGTTAGTGAATTGGTGACTAAAACTATCAGAGCTTATAAAATAGATAAGCAGGATATTAAGGATATAGTAGTAAATACGGGGCAAGGATATTTACATCGTAAGGCAGTAGGTGCCAAACCAGTAAAAATCCAAGTCAAACAAAATTAGCGTGTCCCAAGGGCATCCCAAACAAGAATATTTGCGTGTAATTTAGAGCAAGTACATGGATCCCAGCCTGCTGCTTTGACGACGGATATCGGCGCTGCTTCGAATAATTGCAGGTCATCCCAAACAAGAATATTTTGCTGTTCGTAGCGAGTTTGGGATCCATGCTCTAAATTGTAATTTTATAGGAGTTATCAATTATGATCTACATAGCTTTAAATGTAATATTTAACGCATTTATTCTAGCGATAATTTTACTTATTGGTGCTGATTTTATGCATATAAAGCCACATATAGCATGGTGCTTAGGATATGTAATTGCCGCACTTTTAGCTATTATTGGGTACACAAAGTTTGCGACTTCTACTATTGGACTATTTATACCAAGGCGTAATATGGTTGGGCGTGAGATTAACAAATTAGAGCCTTTATTTCAAGAGGTAATAAACAAAACGAATAATGAGTATAATACAAATTATAAGCTTGTAGATTTTAATATTAAAGTATCAGATAATAAGATAGTTAATACTTTTGCTATTGGTTACAATACAATCATAATAAATCGAGGTGCATTTGAAAAACTTACTAATGAACAATTACAAGCAGTTTTAGCTCATAATATGGGGTGTTTATATTACCGTGATAGTGTTAGAAGTACGGCTTTGCTATTTAGCTCTTTAGGTTCACGGGTTATTATGGGTATTTATGGTATATATTTAGCTTTTGCTACTATTGTGAGTAATAGTTTCAAAGGAAAAAATTCCAAAATATTGGCATTAATTAGTTGGTTGCCGTTATTGGTATTTTTACCGGTAATTATCCTTAACTTTATTGGAGCAAAGTTATTTAATATACTAAATCTTAAGGCAAGTCGAGATGCAGAATATAGGGCTGATGCCTTTGCTATAAATCTAGGGTACAAGGCTGATTTGATTTCAGCTCTTGAAGTATTAGATGCTATCACTATTCATGATAATAGTTTTGTAGCTAAATTAATGTCATCACATCTACCAACAATGTCTCGCATTGGTGCTATTGAAGATGAAAAAATAGCTACGCCAAACTTAGTTACACCATTTGTAGCAACAAACTCATCAGATATAGGCGGAAATAGTGAAGTCCTAAGGCTTGGCGCTATATTATGCCTTGGAGCGGTAATATGGTGTTATTTTGGTATGGTTTGCGTGGGTTAGCTACTTCAGTATAGGAAATTGAAGCGAGATATGATAAAATATAGTATTATTTGAATAATTTGAATAAATATATGACAATTAAAGAAAGATTATTATGAAAAAAGTAACAATATATACCAAAGAAACATGCCCATACTGCGTTATGGCAAAAAATCTACTTAAACAAAAAGGTGTTAGTGAATTTGAAGAAATTAGAATTGACCTTGATCCTGAAGTTCGTCAAAAAATGATCGATATGACAGGTAGAATGACAGTTCCACAAATTTATATAGGTGACACACATGTAGGTGGCTTTGATGATTTATCAGCCTTAAACAAAGGTGGCAAATTAGATGAGTTATTAGTGGGGTAATTATGTCTATTGAGCATTTTGAAGTACGGGACAATGAGTTAGATACCCAAGGTGTTGTAAATAATGCAAATTATTTTATATATATGGCACATGCAAGGCATAAGTTTGCTGAATCAATAAATATTGATTTTGTAGAAATGGCTCAGAGCAATCAAAATTTATTTCTTATTAGCTCTCATATAGATTTTAAATATCCACTAAAAAGTGGAGACAAATTTTTTATTGAAACAGTTATAATCCCTGAGGGTAAAATTAGATTTGCGTTTGAACAGGTTGTTAAAAAAATGGATGGTACTATTGTTGCTAAAGGTTTAAATATTTGTGTTTGTATTGATGAAAATAATCGAAGACGACCGTATCTCCCTAAAAAAATAGCTGATTTATTGAATAACGCCTAGACTAGATTGGCATCAATTAATTCTATGCTATTTATGATTTGAGCAAATCCAAAAGCAAGATATCTAGGATATAACTTGTGTTTGAAGTGCTTGGTGGCTTTCAAAACATGATACAATATTGTCTGCTTACATTAAAATTTAATATAATTTGTATCTATAACCATTTTGAAGTTACTCGGATCTGGCTTGACAAGGAATCTCTTAATGAACCGCTACTTAATTTCTCTGAACTTTTTATTTCTCATTACTCCAGCGCTTGCAAATGCAACTATAAATAATAATGAGGTTTTTATTGATTCGAACAGTTATTACCAAAATCCATATGGAAACATACCAACTGGTGGAAATACTCAGTACCTAACTGAGAGTCAAATAGCTAGTCATAGTGTAGCGCAAAAGCTGTTTCAGGATGGAACATGGAATGTTTTTTCTGCGGCAACTTATAACTACTCTACTTTTACAAATCCTAAACCTGGAGTAACAAATAATGCAACATATGGCTATGGTGCGACTTTATTTGGTCAAACTGGGCGAATAAATGGATTTTCTTTTGGTGGTATGATAACTGTAGATAATCCGTTTTTTAATTCGAGCCTTAATGGTGATCGTCAAAATCAAGGTCCATGGATGACTACTAAGCAATTAACTCAATTAAATGAAGCTTATGTTGAGTATCAGTATAAAAATAGATTGCAAGTCGATGCTGGTTGGATTTCAATTAATAATAGTCCATGGCTAACTCCAGCGTATACCCTAAATAACATGAACCCCGCAGCAACGTATCAAGGTGCTATAGTTAATTTATACGCTGGTGGTGGTTGGCTACTAACTGGTTTAGGTTTTAATGCTGTACAGCTAGGTGGTGCAACTGGTATGGGTAACTATACTTTTTATAATAAGCAATCTAATGGTATTTTACCAAATCAAGGCGAGTATTCTTCAAGTGGAACTGTAGCAATTGGAGCTGATTATAAAGCCCTGAATAATAATTATGAGCTACGTTTATGGGGCTACAATTTTGATAATTATGGTAGCTTGGTATATGCTGATAGCAAAATGAAGATTCCATTAAATGATAATACTAGTATGCTATTTGGTTTGCAAGGTGGTAGTAATAACGGCAATATAAATAGTGCAAATAATGCTTTTGTAAATTATCAAAACTCAGCTATTTCTAGTAATTTCGGCGGAGCTTTATTTGAGCTTCATTATGATATTGTTAATTTTGGACTTGCTTACAACAATATTTGGGGGCCTTCAACTGCTTTTGGACAAGGTGCAATGATAGCTCCGTATAATGTTAATGTTAATGATGATCCCTTATTTGCAGAGGGGTGGTTATATAATATGACAAACACTAAAGCCTCTGGGTCGGGTCGTAAGGTATTTACCAAATTTAGTTTTTTGAATGGAAATCTGTGGGTTCAGCCGGTTTATGGAAACTATAGCAGCTCAGATCCAATTTGGGATGGGACTCAAGAGTACGATCTACAGTTTTTCTATGCAATACCTCAGGTGCGCGGGCTTAGCGTATTTAGTATTTTTGCGTACCAGACAAACCCTGATATTAACCCAACTTCATCATCAAGGTTTTTGAATCAAGTATACTTATCATATACTTATTAGTTCTATAAGAAACGGTTTAATTATTAATTTTAGTAAGGATTGTTCAATGAAATTACAAGCTTCATTATTATTGACTTTTTTTTGCTCATTAAATTTTGCATACGCACAAAGTAATGTTAAGTCAGATTATATGTGCAATAAGATGATATTAAATTCAGAGCGTTCACCACAGTGGATCAATAAGAATTGCAAGGTTACCAAAGATGTTTTCGAAAAGGAAATAACTGGTAGTAATGACTCTGAATATGATCCTGAACTTGCAGCAACTGATGCAATAGATACAAATCCACCGCCTAGTATTATTTTAGAAAAAATCACCTTATCTACAGATAACAAAGCTGTCGTTAAGTGTGTTTTTGGTGGGGATAAGAAAATCCAATCGTGTACACTACTTAAAGAAGCACCAGCAACTAAATAAATTCTAAAATCTTTTGAACGCTATGGTATTGTGGAGTTAAAGAAAGAGAATAAATTATTACGTCCTATTGTAAAAGCTACTTTCCGATGCAAAACCTGCTAAAGATTTCACCAAGTAGGTCATCAGAGCTAAACTCTCCGGTGATTTCACTAAGACTATTATGAGCATATCTTAGTTCTTCAGCTAGAATTTCTAAATTATTCCAATGGTGAAACCCGAGGTGTATATGTTCTACACTGCGTCTTATCGCATCTAAATGACGAGTTCTAGCGATAAATACATCGCTATTATTGCTATCAAAGCCAATTGTTGCCAAAATTTCAGTACGTAGGGTATCAATTCCAGTACCAGATTTTGCAGAAATATATATATGCGTATCTCCCAAGTTTTCATTAGCAGGGGTTGTAGAGTCCAAAAGATCAACCTTGTTGTGTACAAATATTTTGGGTATGGTTGCTGGCGCAGAGCTAAGCATGCTAGTATCCGAGGCAGTTACACCAATAGTTGCATCAACTAATACCAAACATATATCAGCACTATTAGCGGCATTAAATGCCCGCTCTATTCCAATTTTTTCAACTATATCAGTAGTATCACGAATTCCTGCCGTATCGATGATATTAAAGGCAATGCCATTAATAATGATTTTTTCTTTTACAATATCCCGAGTAGTTCCAGCAATATCGGTAACTATAGCGATATCTTCATTCGCAAGAGCATTTAATAGGCTAGACTTACCCACATTAGGACGACCAATAATTACGATATTAGCCCCATTATTAAGTAATACGCCTTGAGTTGTATTAGATAATAATTTCTCCATTGATTCTACTAAAATAGTTAATTTATCACGTATTTTGGCATTTGCTATAAACTCAATATCTTCTTCAGGAAAATCAAGTGTAGCTTCAACAAACATGCGTAAATCAATTAGTTGTTCATTAATAATATTTATTTGGCGCGAAAACTCTCCATGTAGAGATTTGAGAGCTCCTTTGGCAGTTGCTTCACTCTCAGCATGAATTAAATCTATAATACTCTCAGCTTGTACTAAATCAATTTTGCCATTAAGATAAGCTCGTCGACTAAATTCACCAGGTTCAGCCATATGGCATCCTAGCTCTAAACAGCGACGAACAATCATCTGAAGTGCGATAGGGCTACCATGCCCTTGAAGTTCAACTATATCTTCACCCGTGAAAGAATTAGGAGACTTGAAATAAATAACTAAGCCAGAATCTAATACTTCACCTTTTGAAGAGTAAAATTTTGTATAAGTTGCAAGTCTTGGTGTAAAAGTTTTATGATGTGTTAGTTGGTAAGCTATCTCAAGGGCATCAATGCCTGAAATACGAATTATGCCAACTCCAGCATAGCCATTTGCAGTTGCAATAGCAACAATATTATGTGATTTCAATCGTCTAACCATCCAATTTTTGATATAATATAGGGATTTTAGCATAACTTTGAGTGTTTAAATAAAATCCACACAGTATTGTAGCTCTAAAATAATTTATATTGGTAAAATAATTAATGATTCATTTGCGTAAGTATTTAAGATTGCTATTAGCTTTTCTCGGCTTTAGCTCTATTTCTTATTTTGCGTATGGAGCAAATGATAATACCTTTCAACCTCTAGATTCCTTAGTTCCAAATAATACTCCAAATTATCCATCTTGTGATGTGCACGATTATTATTGGTATCAAAAATCAGGCCCCGATGCGGTAGCTAGTACTAGAGTGTCAGAGTCAACAGCTATGATTATGAAGGCCGATAGTATAACTGGGCAAAAAGGTGGCACTAGCTTTGCTAGTGGGCGAGTAGAGGCCTATCGAGGTGGAGATACTATCAATTCAGACTGGCTATCTTTTGATGAACCAACCAAACACACAGTTGCTGGTGGTAATGTTGTTTTAACTAAAGAATATAGCGTTATTGAGGGTAAATGGGTTGATTATTATATGGATTTAAATACCGGGGTAATTAAACAAGCAACCCTAAAGGATAGTCAAGACGATATGTACGCAAATGGCGATTCTATTCGCTTAATAAATAAAAAACAGTTGCAAGTTAATAATGGCTTCCTAACTACGTGTGACCCAAATGATCCAGCGTGGCATATTACTTCGGATTCGACAACTTTCGATTATCAAGATGCTCAAGGTAATGCTCGAAACGCCAAACTTTATGTAGAATCAACTCAGATAGCATCATTCCCTTACTTTCAGTTTCCGCTTGGAATGAGGAAATCTGGGTTTTTAGCTCCAGAATTTGGAGTTATGAATAGTCAGTTTGCTAATGGTACGACTGATAATTCTGTATTTGTGGGCTTGCCTTATTATTGGAATATGGCACCAAATTATGATATGACAATTGAGGGTAAATTCTATACTGCTGATGGTTTTATGTTTACAGATCAGTTTCGATATCAAAATACTAATGGTAGTGGGATTTTATATACCGAACAAGTTCCAGAAGATATGACAACAGGTCAATATAGGTACTATAATCATTTTGTTGATGATCATAGGATTTTGCAAGACCTACATGTGGGTTATAACTATAATAAAGTTTCAGATAATAACTATTTTGTTAATTTTGGGAATTTTAACTCTACAGTTGATAATATAAACTTAAATCAATCTATTTATGCTAATTACACGCCTACTTGGGGTATATTTGGTATCAAGCTGCAAAGTTATCAAACCCTGCAACCGGTTAATCAGCCAACTGTATCGCCAATTTATGCAGTTGAGCCACAAATTACTCTAGATGTGAAGCCCCAGACTATACTATCAGAAAATGATGGCTTAATGATGGGTTTACATAGCCAATATACTGATTTTACGAGTGGGCAGTTACAAACTGGTACCAGAAGTGTAATTTACCCAAGCCTAACTTTGCCAATACAAAATCAATGGGGTTTTGTTAAGCCTAAATTTGGTTGGAATTATACTAACTATCAACTATCCTCATATCCAGGGGTGCAAAATGCTTCCTCAACAGTTGATCGCAATGTCCCAATTAGCTCAATAGATAGCGGTTTGGTTTTTGAGCGTCCCTTAAATTTGGGCAGTAGCTCTTATGCTCAGACACTAGAACCACGCATTTACTATCTGTATATCCCAGAAGTAAATCAAAATAATTTACCAGTATTTGATACGGCACCAGCGACTTATAATATAAGCCAATTATTTAGCGAAAATAGATTTGTAGGGGATGATAGGATAAATATGGCCAATGATATTACGGTTGGTTTAAATTCTAAACTGATAAATGATAATACCGGTGTGGAATTCTCAAACTGGGGCTTAGGTTACCGTTATTTTCTGACAACTGAGAACAATTTTATTTATGGAAATACTACTCAAAATGCACAGTTATTTCTACCTCAGCCCAATGTGATTGCAGAATTAGGGAATAAATGGACACCAAGCTTAAATTCGAATCTGAACTTTCAGTATAGTACAGTTTACCAGACTGTCGATGCTTATAACGCAGCATTGAGATATAATCCAGAACCACATAAGGTGTTAAATGCACGTTTTTCTTATCAATATCAACAGCCTTTATTGTATTATGCTTATACGCCAGGGCAGTTATTTCAACCAATTACTTATGAAAACCAGTATGCACTTGATTTATCGGGTCAGTGGCCAATATTTGGCAAACGTTGGCTAGTTGATGGACGTGCTAATTATGATTTTACCGCAGGAACAATACTCAATTTATTGAGTGGGTTAGAATATAATGCTGGGTGCTGGAATATGAAAATGTTGTATGAAAATTATATTACCAATGTTACACAAAGAACAAATGCTTATTTTTTACAATTCCAATTAAAAGGTTTGGCAGATCTAGGGTCTGACCCAACGAGTGATTTACGTTTGAACATTCCGGGTTATATGCCAGTTAATAATACTCCTGGATTTACACCAATTACCAATATTCATTAGGATCTATATTTAAATGTACTGCTATATCTATAATTTAATCTTCATCGTTGTTATGATGATAGGGCAATTTGCTTTTGCTGATGCAATGCAAAGAGGGTCTACTGCTACGACAACGCCAGTTAGCGCAGGTGCTAAAACTCCAGAATCGCCAGTGTTAAACGTGCCATTACCAAGTGCTAATACCGCGTATTATGCTAGTTATGAAAGCATAAATCACACCGCAAATTCTCCAATAACAACAGTGGATAAGATTGTAGCTTTTGTGAATAAGGGGGTTGTAACTACCGTTGAAGTTAATGATCAGATTGCTCAAACTATACAAACTTATAAACAAAAAGGCTTAACTCCTCCAAGTTCCAGTGATATTCGTAAGAGTGTAATTGATGAATTAATTATGCAAAAAATTGAGTTGGATTTCGCAGCCAGAACCGGAATAAAAACTACTGATATTGAAGTTTCTGGTGCTATAAATAATATTGCTGGTCAAAACAATATGGATTTAGAACAGTTTAAACAATATATTATGAAGCAAGGCTTCACATTTGACAAATTTAAAAAACAAATTAATAATCAAATTACGATTGATAAACTAAAACAAAGAGAAGTCGATGGGCGTGTTAGCGTCAATGATCATGAAGTAGATCTGGTTTTAAATAGCGAAGCTTATAAAAATAGAGTAGATTATAATTTATCTGATATTATAGTAGTAGTTCCTGATAAGGCAACACCAGATATTATTGAACAGAAGCAAAATTTGGCAATAGCCGCTTATAATGAGCTAAAAAGTGGTAATTTATTTTATAAAGTATCAGCTAAATATTCCAATTCTCCAAATGCTCTAACTGGTGGTGAGCTAGGCTGGAAGAGTAACGCGGTATTGCCTCCTGACATCCTAAAAAGTCTTGATGGTGTACCTATCGGTGGAATTACAAGTATTATTCATTTATCAGTAGGTTTTTTTATTTTTAAAGTTAATGATATAAAAAAACATGGAGCTCCTCAGATGGTACATCAATATCATGTTCGGCATATCTTAATTAAAGTTAATGATGCAACCAGCAATAACGAAGCTTACCAGAAGATTGTTGGAATTCGTAATAAAATTTTACAAAATGCTAAAAACCCACAAGTAGAAAGTGATAGTTTTGCAAGTTGTGCCAAAAAATACTCCGAAGATACAAGTAGTATTAAAGGTGGTGATCTTGGTTGGGTAAGTCGTGGAGATACAGTACCAGCATTTGAAAGTGCTGTAATTAATACGCCTATTGGTGTTATAAGTCAACCAATACATTCACCTTTTGGTTGGCATCTTCTTGAAGTGCTTGAGGTTCGTGACGTAAATTTATCTAATGACAGAGAAAAAGCTGAAATACGTCAGGAAATTCATGATAGTAAAGCAAATACTTTATATATTGAGTGGCAAAGAAATATTCGTGATGCTGCTTATGTTAAAATGAATGATGAGTAATAAAATGTATCCTATTTTAGTTACAATGGGAGATCCTGCAGGAATTGGGCCTGATATTTGTCTTGATATTATTAAGTATCAATTTAGTCAAGAAATAGTTGTTATCGGGGATGCTAATGTCCTAAAATCGCGTACTGAGATTTTAAATAAAGATGTACAGATTGAAGTTATTGTAGTTGATGATTTATTAAATTTAAAACCTTCAACAAAGTTAAGGGTGTTACATATAGATTGTCCAAACCCTGTGGTAGCAGGGGTTTTGAACCCGGAGAACTCAGCTTATGTATTAAAGACTCTAGATTTGGCGATTGATTTATGTAAGAGAAATTTGGCAAACTCTATAGTTACTGCACCAGTTAATAAAGAAGTAATCAATCAATCAGGGATAAAGTTTTTGGGGCATACTGAGTATTTGGCACAGAAATTTGGGATTGATAAAGTTGTGATGATGCTGGCAAATAAGGATATGAAAGTAGCACTACTAACTACACATCTACCTTTAAAAAATGTAGCATTACAAGTGACTCACGATAATTTAAATCAAACGCTTAAGATAATTATTGATTATTTTAAAGAGAAATATAAAATATCAAATCCAAAGATTGCTGTTTGTGGATTAAATCCTCATGCTGGAGATGGTGGTTATCTTGGGCTAGAAGAAATAGAAATTATTAATCCAGTAATTAATGAATGGATAACCAAAGGTCATAATATAAGTGGCAGCCACTCTGCAGATAGCATTTTTTTAGATGCAGGAAAATATGATGTTATTTTGGCGATGTATCATGATCAGGGGCTACCGGTGCTAAAATATTCAGGGTTTGAATCTGGAATAAACGTTACCCTTGGCTTACCGATAATTCGTACATCAGTAGATCACGGGACTGCGGTAAATCTTTCTGGAACTGGCTTAGCTAATAGTGAGAGTTTGATTCACGCAATAGAATTTGCAATAAATATTAATGGAGTTTGTTAATTATGGCTAATGCGATTTATGCTCAATCAGGAGGAGTTACCTCTGTTATTAACGTTTCCGCTGCAGGCGTTATTAATAGTTGGAGAGCTAATAACAAAGGTATTTTATATGCCGCTGAAAATGGTATCCTTGGAGTTCTTAATGAAGAACTAATTGATACTACTTCATTAAGTGAATTTGAAGTAAAAAAACTTCGTCAAACTCCTGGTGGGGTGTTTGGTTCATGCAGATATAAACTAAAAAGTTTGGAGCAAAGTCGTAAAGAATACGAGAGGATTATTGAAGTATTTGCTGCTTATGATATCAAGTATTTTTTTTATAATGGTGGCAATGATTCTGCTGATACTTGTCTTAAAGTATCACAAATTGCTGAACAGTTAGGTTATCCAATAAAAGCAGTACATATTCCCAAAACAATTGATAATGATTTGGTAGTTACTGATAATTGCCCAGGGTTTGGTTCTGTTGCGAAATATGTAGCAACATCTATTAGAGAAGCTGGGATTGATTTAAAATCAATGTATCCTAGTTCAACTAAGGTATTTATCCTTGAAGTAATGGGTAGAAATGCTGGATGGATTGCTGCGAGCTGTGGCTTAGCAAGCACCGATAGTGAGACTCCGCCACATATAATATTGTTTCCTGAGGTTCCTTTTGATGAAGAGAAGTTTTTAAATAAAGTTAAAGCGGTAGTTGATAGTGTAGGCTATTGTGTAATTGCTGCTTCTGAAGGGACTCGTGATAAAAATGGAGTGGCTCTTGGAGAAGCAACAAATACGCGGGATGATTTTGGACATGCGAAGTTAGGTGGGGTTGCTAATATATTATCTAATTTAATTCAAACAAAACTTGGATTAAAACAGCATTTTGCAATTGCTGATTATTTACAACGTTCAGCAAGACACTTAGCCTCAAGAACTGATGTAGAACAAGCCTATTGTGTTGGTCATGCTGGTGTACAGTTCGCAATTGATGGGCAAAATGCTATAATGGCATATATTAAACGTGTTTCACAAGAGCCATATTTGTGGGAAGTAAGTCATGCGCCATTACATGATATAGCAAATAAAGAGAAGTTTATGCCACGAGACTTTATAGATGATGAGGGGTTTAATATAACCAAGAAATGTAGAGAATATATAGAGCCATTAATTAATGGTGAAGATTATCCTGAATATAGTAACGGATTACCTGATTATCTCAGATTATCTTATACTAAAGTAGCAAAAAAGCTTAATGTGTTTAAAAGTTAATAGTATTTTTATAGGTGATAAAATGACAGTATTAGAAAAAATCAAACAACAAGTTACTGATAATAAAGTTGTACTTTATATGAAGGGCGATCCTAAATTTCCTTTATGTGGATTTTCTGGGCGTGCAGCTAAGATATTATCTTTATGTGGAGTTAAAGAATATTTAAGTATTAATGTTCTAGCTGATGATGAAATTCGTCAAGGGATAAAGGAATATTCTAATTGGCCAACAGTTCCGCAATTATATATTAATGGTGAATTAGTTGGTGGCTCTGATATTATGGCTGAAATGTACGAATCAGGTGAATTGCAACAGCTATTAAGTGAGTAGAAACTCATGCCAAACCGCTTTTTAAGTATTGCACAAATCCGCCATATCGAAGCTGATGCGATTAATAAGTTCAAATTAAACCTAATGGATATAGCTGGGTCTAAAATTGCGCTGTGGGTTACCAAAAATCGTCCAAAGAGAGACAGGGTTATAGTATTGGTTGGGCGTGGCAATAATGGTGGTGATGGAGTAATTGCTGCAATTAATTTACTAAAAGCTGGTTATGCAGTTTCTATACTCCCAGTTGCGAGAAATTTAAACCCTACTACTGAATCATTGATCAATGATTTTGTCGAACTAAAAGGTCGTGTACTTACCAGAGTTCCAACATCATTAGCTTCATATGATTTAATTATTGATGCGATTATTGGTATTGGTATTACATATCAGCTTGATACTAAACTAAATAATTTAATTGATTTAGTTAATCAAAGTGGTAGTTTTGTTTTATCAGTTGATACTCCAACAGGTCTTGATCCATTTACTGGTGAAGTTTTTGGTAATGCAATTAGGGCAGGGCATACTATTACTTTTATTAGTGATAAACCAGGTTTTTATACGGGAAGCGGTATTGATTTAGTTGGCAAATTATCAATTGAAACCTTAATTAATCTCGATGATTTTGATATAGCAAAAGCTATCACGCCTGAGGTATTAGCTAATGATTTAAGTATTATTGATTATTCCATTTTAGTGCGTAAAACATATAATACAAATAAAGGCACTTTTGGTACCGTGGTAATTGTTGGTGGTAATGTTGGGATGCACGGTGCTTTGTATCTTGCGGGGCGTTCTGCTATGCTTTGTGGCAGTGGGAAAGTTATTTTATGTCCGTTAGATAAGAGTTTTGCCCCTGATATGGTTATGCCAGAACTGATGCTTAGTAAACCAAAAGACGTACTAAAAAACCTAGAGCAATATTCAGTGGTTGTGGTTGGCCCTGGGTTTGGAGAGGATCAAGTCGCAATTAATTTCTTACGAAAAATATTAAAACATAAGACACAAAATAAGTTTATTTTTGATGCAGATGCTCTTAATTTGATAGCCAAAAATCCAGAATTAGAATCGCAGTTTAGAATTCTTCCAAATAAAATTATTACGCCGCATCCAGGTGAGGCTGCACGTTTACTAAAAACAACTGTAATAGAAATAAATAGTAATCGGTTTAAAGCATTAAATAATATGTATCTCCAATTTAATTCAGTAACCTTGATAAAGGGTGCAGGATCATTAATAAAAGATAATGATAATGTGTATTTAAACCAAACGGGTAATATGGCATTATCAAATGCAGGACAAGGTGATACATTATGTGGCATAATAGCGGCATTTGTAGCCCAAGGTATGGATTTATCTAGTGCTCTTAGGTTGTCAGTCTTTTTACATGGTAATGCAGCAGAATATTTGGTAAATTCAATTGGTTATAATGGGATATTGGCTTCGGAAATTGCACTTACTGTTCGAAATTTATTAAATAAATTACTGTACTCATAGCAAGTTTTTTGGAGTTATATTGCATGAAAACTATACCAAGTGATATAAATGAAGTTCAGATTCCTATTGCTGCAATAACTGGTACTAATGGTAAGACTACCACTTCAAGAATGGTAGCTCATATATGGAAATTATCAGGTAAGACTGTTGGGTTAACTACTACAGATGGGATTTATATCGATGGTAGTATGACTTTTGAAGGTGATACAACAGGCCCTAGATCAGCAAAAATGGTCTTAAATAATCCTTTGGTTGAGGTGGCAGTACTTGAAACTGCAAGAGGCGGCTTACTTAGAAGTGGTATAGGTTATAAATATTGTAATGTTGGTGCTTGTCTTAATGTAACTGCGGATCATCTTGGTTTAGCTGGCATTAATTCTCTTGAAGATTTGGCAAAAATTAAGCGCATGGTGGTTGAGTCGGCACGAGATACTGCTGTACTTAATGCTGATGATATAGAATGTCAAAAAATGCCTCCATTTATAACAGCTAGCAATATTTTGTATGTTACGATGGAACAAGATAATCAATTAGTTAAAGAACATATAAGATTAGGTGGTGGTGCGGTAGTTTTAGAAAAGCACCTAAATGGAGCTATGATTGTTATACATGATAAAAATCAGGAAAAGCAGGTATTATATGCAAGTTTAATTCCAGCAACAATCAATGGTCTAGCAATGCACAATGTACAAAATGCAATGTTTGCAGTTGCTATTTGTTATAGCATGGGCATGAGTTTGGAAAATATTAAAAATGGACTTTTAACTTTCAAAACTGATTTTTCTCAGGTTCCAGGACGCTTAAATATTTATGATGAATACTCATTTAAGGTATTGATGGATTACGCTCACAATCCTGCAGCACTTAAAGTAATTGGTGAATTAGCACAAAAAATGGAAGTTAAAGGTAAGCGCACATTGTTTTTATCTGCTCCGGGAGATAGACGTGATGAAGATATTATGGAGTTTGGGGTCATAGCCGCTAAATATTTTGATAATTATATTATTAAACAAGATGATGAATTACGCGGACGTAATAGTGGTGATGTAGCTAAATTACTAAAACAAAGTTTGATTGATAATGGAATCAAAGACGAGAATATTATAGTTATACTTGATGAGGTTGCAGGTATAGACTATGCTCTTCAAAATGCAGTAGATGGTGATTTAGTAGTATTATTAGCTGATAAAATAAAACGTAGCTGGGATCAGGTAATTAATTTCAAGCAAGTAGCAGCTACTAAGAAACCGGATATTTCTGATACTAGGTTGATGGGGCCAAGTATCTATTTTAATGATACTGGTGCGGTTTTAGATATTATTTTGTTTGGTAAAGATATAGAATATATTCCAGAGATTATAAAACTCTGGGAAATTGAACTAAAAAGAGTAATGTACGCCTTAAACTTACTAGAATATAAAACTGGTATTCGCATATATAGTCAAGGTTTTAAATATGCTGTATCATTCCCGCCAGATTTATTGAATTGTGGAATGAGTATTTTATGTCAAGTTTGGGCTTCGGTTTATAATAAATATATAAATGGTGAATTTGATCCATTACAGAAAATACTTGATACTATTGAACCTGAAATTAGACAAGAACTCAATTTAAAATATCGTGAAATATGCAAAGAAGCATCTAAGCGCTCCCTAAACGTTTTTTTGAATAAATCTAATATTTGTATAGGTTCTGGTAAATACGGGTTTAGAGCAAATATAAATAATATTTCTTTAAAAGATATTCCTTGGGATGATATTAAAGAAGTTCCATCAGTACTAGTAACTGGCACTAATGGCAAAACAACTACTGTTCGAATGACAGCTTATATTGCAAGTCTTATTGGTAAGACGGTTGGATACTGTTCTACAGATTGGGTAATGATAGGGGATAAGGTTGTAGAAGAGGGTGACTTGTCAGGGCCTGCCGGTAGTTTGGAAGTTATGACTAATCCTGATGTTGAGATTGCAGTATTAGAGGTTGCTCGTGGTGGCTTGGTTAGGCGTGGAATAATTGCTAATTATGTAAAAGGATCAACGGTTGTTAATATATCTGAAGATCATATGGGGCAAGATGGTATCGAAAATTTATCGTCTATGGCTGAGACCAAAAGTTTGGTGTATAAAGCAGTAGAAAATAGTGGTTATTCTATAATTAACTTAGATGATAAAGAAATAGGAAAGATTGTAGATAAAGTACAGGGTAGAAAAATTTTTATTACCAAGCGCACATTGTCAGAAATAAGTCCATATATAAAAGATACAGAGCATATATGCTTTATTAAGGATAATGCTTTTTATTGGAAAACTCTTGAACATGAATTTATGATTGCAACTTTTGCTGATACTCCAATTACGGTTAATGGTAAGGCATTACATAATATTGAAAATGCGATGAATGCAATTTGTTTATCATATGTATTGGGTTTTACTTGGGAAGAAATTGCTAAAGGCTTAAAAACCTATGAGAATACAGCACAAAATAATCGGGGACGGACTAATGTTTTTAGATATAGCGGTGGCACTATAATTCTTGATTTTGCACATAATCCATCTGCAATTGGTGCGATTTTGGATATGGGGCGCACGTATTTAGGTGATAATTCAAAATTATATATGTTACTTGGAAATACGGGTGATCGTGTTGAACTAACAGATGGTATTTGTCAAAAAGCAATCGATTATAATGTTGATGTAGTACTAATAAAAGAGCTACCACAGTATTTGCGTGGTGCAAAGCTTGGCGAATTAACTCAAAAGATAGAAACTACATTACTAAAAAAGGGTATGAAAAAAGACCAATTAATTATGATTGGCTCTGAGGAAGAAGCTCTAGCATATACATTTAAGGCTCTTAAGCTAGGAGATGTATGTGTATTTTTATGTCATTCAAGTACAGCTAAGATTCTTGAAGAGTTAAACAACCGTACAGAATTAATTTAATACAATTGAAACGAGGTAAATATGACAGTAGATACAAAAACGAAAAGAGGATATATAATCCCAATTGGGGGACGCGAAAGTAAATTAGCAAATCCTAAGGTTTTAGAAAAATTTGTTCAGCTATCAGGTGGGAAGAATGCTCATATAGTAATTATTCCAACGGCATCGGAGTTATCCGATACCGGAGAGAATTATGTAAATTTATTTAAGACTCTTGGTGTGAAATCAGCTTATAGTTTAGAAATTCAAAAACGAGCTGATACTTCAAAAGCTGATTATTTAGAGAAGATTCAAGAAGCAACAGGTATTTTTATGACCGGTGGCAATCAGTTATTATTATCAACTACTTTAGGTGGAACACCGGTTGCACAATTAATTAGACGTAAGAATCAAGCTGGTACTCACGTTGCTGGTACTTCTGCTGGTGCAGCATTTATCCCAGAACATATGATAGCTGGTGGGCAACCAGGCTTGATGCCACGAGGAAGTATGGTAGTATTAGCCCCAGGTTTGGGCTTAACTAATAAAATTTTGGTTGATCAGCATTTCTCACAAAGAGATCGCTTGGGGCGGTTACTAACGGCTTTATCGTACAATCCTTTTATAACTGGTATAGGTATTGATGAAGATACTGGAGCATTTTTGGGGCCAGATAATATAATTGAGGTAGTTGGTAGTGGGATGTTAACAATTGTAGATATGTCACACCTTGATTATTCTTCAGTTCATAAGGCATCAACGGATGAACCAATTAGTTTGGTTGGTATACGGATGCATACTTTGGTATCAGGGGCGCGTTATGATGCACTAAACCATATTGCATACCCACATCAAGATTAGTAGTTAATTAGTTTAGGAGTATAAATATGACCAAAGCACGTATAATAATTCATGGTGGTTGTGGGGCCCACGAAGATGCAAATACTACTTTTGCTACTTATCATGAACACTTATTACCAATTATTCAAAAATCTCATGAAAATTTACTAAAATGTGATGATGCTATAGAAGCGGCACTATTCGCAGCAAATTTATTAGAAGATAACCCTATATTTAATGCAGGTACTGGTTCTAGGTTACAGCAAGATGGACAAGTAAGGATGTCAGCTTCAATTATTGATAGCTTAAATAATAAATTTGCTGGAGTGGTAAATATCCAAGATGTGCAGTATCCATCAAGAGTTGCTCATCGGTTGATGTCAGAACAGCATAGTATTATGGGTGGTGAAATGGCTACCAAATTCGCTCGAGAAAAATTAAACATTCCATACCATAATCCTATCACGCCTAAACGCTATAAAGAATATTTGGAATTTAAAAAAGGCTTGACAGGTACTATTGGTGTAATCGCATTAGATGGTAAGGGTGTTATTTGTGCAGTTACTTCAACTGGTGGTGTTGGGTTTGAAGTTCCGGGACGTGTGGGTGATAGTGCTACAGTTGCGGGTAATTATGCAACTAGTAGTATGGGGATAGCATGTACTGGTATAGGTGAACAGATTATTAATCTGGCAGTTGCTGCTAAAACTAATACGCGAGTGGAAGATGACATGGATCTAAATGTTGCGGTTAATAAGGCTATTGCTGAGAGTAATGAAAGAGGTTACTATGTAGGGTTAATTGCTTTAGATAAATTTGGTAATGTAGCAACTGGTTCAACCTTACAAGCACAGACATTATACGCTTATCATGATGGAGATAAATACACAACTTTCTATGATCAAATGTAATTCCCAGCACCATATATTGATGATCGCTTATAAATTCATGGGGTAGATTTTATACATAAATTTTACCTTTAATCTTTAGTTGCTCTTGTAAGGGTATAAAGAGTAATATGTATAATAGTCTTAAAGAAAGAAAACCATGAATTTATATGAAAATAAATATTGGATAGTTGTTGCCAATGCTAGTAAATTTAAAGTGTTTGCTTGTGATAATAATTTACACAAACCCAATTTAATCTTTATTCGAGAATTAACTCACGAAGCAAGTCGCCTAAAAGTTCATGATCTAGAAGATCATAGTCCAGGGAGGTATAAAACTTATGCATTTGGTGAAGGTTCTACATATCAGCCAAAAACTGATCCTAGAGAAGTAACAAAGTATGATTTTGCTAAAGAAATTGCTTTACTATTAAAACATGCCAAAGATACCAATAAATATGAGAATTTAATAATAATTGCTCATGATCATTTTTATGGAATTCTAAAGCTACATTTTGATCATACGGTGCAAGAGTCTATCTATATGACAATTCCAAAGGATTATTCATTTTTTTCTACAGAAGAATTAGAAAAAGCTATTTTAAACGAAGTCCTGAAGTAGCGCAAGAGCATGGATTCCAGCCTGCTGTTTTGTATATGCCCCGTGTCATCCCAGACTCAAACTTGATGCCGTTCATATAGAGTCTGGGATCCATGACCTAAACTCCAAATACGAAGACAACCTCTTGCTTATTAATATCAGGCAATTTAGATAAATCCTTCCACTTCTTGATAGTATGGCTGATTACTTTTTGTTCGCTATTCATTAGGTTTATCGCTAAACTCAAAATGAAGTTATTGGGTAATCCATGTACTATGATTTCTAGTAATTGTTGGTTTCTAAAGGGAGCTTCGATAATTATCTGGCTTTGAGAGATTTTATTAACCTGAGATACTAGGTAATCAAGTTTTTGTTTGCGTTCAAGCTTATCTATTGGTAAATAGCCATTAAAGGCGAATGATTGGCCATTTACACCACTACTCATTAGAGCTAATAATAACGAGCTAGGTCCAATTAATGGGACTACCTCGATATTATTTTCATGAGCGAGTCGAACTATCTGATTCCCAGGGTCTGCAACTGCTGGTAGGCCGCAATCGGATAAAATTCCAACATCATTACCGTTTAGTAACGGATTAATTAATTCTACTAATTCTTGCTGATGCTTATTTAATTCCATAATGGTTAGACTTTGTAATGAATTACTTAGATTTAATTGTTTTAGGTGTTGGCGTCCGATTTTGGCGGTTTCGACAATAAATATATTTAGATGGTTAATTAGAGTTAATTGTTCATTAGTTAGCACGTGTCCATTAATTGGATTAGCTAGTGTTGTTGGAATAAGAAATAGTTTTGCCATTATGATTTCCGAAATTTAGGTCTGTTAATAATAAATTTGAGATTGGTATTTGCCTAAGATGCTATTATCATTTTCATCATATATAACTTCTACATATTTTTGATCAATTATTTTAGTATGATTCTTAAGAATTTTTGATATAGCAAAAGGGTAGATAGTATGTTCAATTTCAAGAATACGTTGTGACAAAATATCAGGAGTATCATTGGGTAAAATTTTGACTACCCCTTGAGCTATTATAGGGCCATGATCTAGTTGTTCTGTGACAAAGTGAACTGTAGCTCCACTTACTTTTACTTTTTCTGATATTGCTTGTTCCTGAGCATTTATTCCTACAAATGATGGTAATAAAGATGGGTGAATATTTATTAAGCGATTCAGATAGTGTTTTACAAAGTAGGGGCTTAAAATACGCATAAATCCTGCTAAAACAACAAGTTTTGGATTGTGTTTGTCTATTATTTTAGCAAGAGCTTGGTCAAATTCGGTTCGGTCGTTATAGAGTTTATGATCGATAACTTCAGTTGGGATATTATATTCTTTGGCAATGTTGAGTCCAAGAGCAGCAGCTTTATTACTAATAACGCATTTTATTTGGGAAGCTAGCCCATTTTTACAAATAGCAGCTAAATTGCTCCCACGCCCCGAAATAAGAACTACAATACCGTCCATTTTAATTACCTATTTAATAAACTACAGGTGCAATATTACCATGAAATGGTAGATGTAAATATGCGATAATAATGCCTTGTGTATAGACTTTGTTATAAATAAGTCGTCATCGCAGCGAAGGCTGGGATCCATGCACTTGCTCTAATTTTTTAAGGAACATAATGAACAATATTAAACGTGCATTAATTAGCGTATCAGACAAAAATGGATTATTAGAATTCGCAAGTGGCTTACATAAACTAAATATCGAAATATTATCGACTGGTGGTACCTACAAATTCCTAATTCAAAATAATATTCCTGCAATAGAGGTAGCTTCAATCACTGAGTTTCCAGAAATTTTAGATGGTAGGGTTAAAACTCTACATCCTAAAATCCATGGTGGAATATTAGCTAGACGCGATGATAAAAATCATCTGGAACAATTAAAAACGCATAATATAACTCCAATTGATTTAGTATGCGTAAATTTATATCCATTTGAAGCAACAATTGATAAAGATAATTGTACTTTTGAAGATGCAATTGAAAATATTGATATTGGTGGCCCTGCAATGATAAGGGCTAGTAGTAAAAATCACCGTGATGTAATTATTATTACAAACCCAAGTGATTATGCTGAAATTCTTAATCAAATAAATATCAATGGCAATGTTGATAGTATTACTAGGCTTAAATTATCTGGGAAGGCATTTAGCCATACCGCGTACTATGATAGTTTAATTAGTAATTACCTAGCACGTCAAGTTTCTGAAGAAGTTACTTATCCAGAAGAATTAACTATTCCCGCCAAGTTAGTTCAAACCTTACGTTATGGTGAAAACTCGCACCAAACAGCGGCTTTTTATAAAGATAGTGGCAAGATTGATGGGTTACTATCCAGTTTTACTCAATTACAAGGTAAGGAGTTATCTTATAATAACTTAGCTGATTCGGACACTGCATGGGAATGTGTGAAGCAGTTTAGCTTACCTACTTGTGTAATAGTAAAACATGCAAATCCTTGTGGAGTTGCTTTGGGTAAGGATGCACTATCTTCATATACTAGGGCTTTTTCTTGTGATCCAACTAGTAGCTTTGGTGGGATTATTGCATTTAACGTAACTGTAGATTTGGATGTGGCAAATGCTATTAGTAAGCAGTTTGTTGAAGTATTAATAGCACCAAGCTATACAGCTGAAGCTTTGGAAGTATTTAATAAAAAAGCTAATGTGCGAGTACTTCAGATTAAACTTGATAATAATACCAATAGATTAGACTATAAGAGAATTGGTGGAGGATTGTTGGTGCAAACTCCAGAGCATAAATCTCTTGATATTAATGATCTAAAAGTAGTAACTAAGAAGATTCCAAATAAAGAAATGTTATTAGATCTACAATTTGCGTGGAGTGTTGCGAGATTTGTAAAATCAAATGCTATTGTTTTAGTAAAAAATGGTCAGACGATAGGCATTGGGGCGGGGCAAATGTCAAGGATTGATTCTAGTAAAATCGCTATGAATAAAGCCAAAGAATTTGGTTTTGAAGTTAGTGGTAGTGTTGGTTCTTCAGATGCGTTTTTCCCTTTTAGAGATAATTTAGATATACTTGCAACAGGAGGTGTTGTAGCTCTTGTGCAACCTGGTGGTTCAATTAAAGACAATGAAATATTTGCTGCGGCTGATGAACTAGGAATGTCTATGGCATTAACAGGTTACCGCACCTTTAGACACTAAACAAAATCACTTTACAAATTACGGGATTAGCTCTAGTCATAATGACAAGAGTTTTAGGAATGAAGTAGATGTATCGGTAGCTCCAGTAGCATCTTCAGCAAATGTGGTGGCAGGTTTCCCAAGTATAATAGATGTCTCAAAGAATAAAACAGGTGAGATCTTTATCTACAATGCAGGCTCCAAGATAGCAGTGTTACAAGGCATTACTTCCAATGATGCAAAATTAGCAATATCACCAACACAAGGTGGTGATTCATGTGTTGCTGGGATGTCATTATCTGCTGGGGCAAGTTGTGCTGTTAAATTTAGTATTAGTGATAAAGGTAATGCTTTCTCTAATATTACGATTAAATATAATGAAGTTGGTAGTACTACAGAGCAAGAGCGTGTAGTTACACAAAACTATAATGCCTAGTGTAATAACTATTGGTAAGCAGGTATTCGATGGTTGCAATCTACTTGAGAGTGTAAAATTTTCAACTGTAGAATTATGTGAAAATACATTTCCTGATAATAAAAGTATCTGTAAATCACCTCTTAATTAGTAACTGATGCCACCCACTTAAGTGTAATAAATCTAAAACTTTTAAAAGCTCAGTTTCTTTTGATGCTTGAACCACGAATAATCTTGTAAAAGCTAGAATAGATACTGGAAAATCTTGATAAAATAACTATTAATTATTTTAGGAGATTTTTTATGTATAGAATTACAGGTCAACCAATTAATTTAAGATATATTGCAACATCAATAAAGCAAGACATTCAATTATCGGAGC
>CANFGS010000006.1 GCA_947446595.1 Neisseriaceae bacterium
AAATAAACACAACTATATTATACCATGCCAATACCTAATCAAGCTACGGGGGTTACTATATCACAATAAAAAACCAAACACTACCCCATAAAAATGAGGTAGTATATTTATAGGGTAGGCTTGGGGGATATTTAGGTAATTTAATATGCGTTTGTCGTGGCTTTATTTTGAGGCTTTTGATATATGTTTATCATGTTTTTTGTGACTATTTCTACTAGAAATTAACGCTAAGTGATCCATATGTTTACCATAATTTATATCACGGATGCCTATGGTATATGATTGTCTAAAAGAGAATTTATCAGTCATATAATGCTTTCATTTTAGATTTAAATGCGTTACTATTTCCTCAACTACCTGTATAGCTTTCATATTGCTAGTATTAACTTTAAAATCTGTTATTTGGTCGTAGAGCTCTTTACGTGATTGATATAGTTGTGATATTTTGCTACTAATATCGCCATCTTTTAATAAAGGACGCTTTCCTGCAGATTTTGACAAGCGTTCAACCAAAATTTCAAGATCTGCGTACAATTGAACCACTACATTAGCACCTGAAGCAATCAAGCGCCGATTTTCTTTACTTAAAACACAGCCCCCACCAACAGACAAAACAAAAGTATTATTTATATCTAAGGTGCGCCTAAGTTCATTTGTTTCACGTTCCCGAAAACCGATTTCGCCCTCAATAGCAAATATTGTAGAAATATCAACTCCGCAGTGTTGCTCTATATTTTTGTCTAGATCGATAAACTCTATCTGCAAACTCTCAGCCAAAGCTTTACCAATAGTAGTTTTTCCAACTCCAGTAATTCCGATTAAAACTATATTTCTATTCATTTTTTATATAACGCATACAATTATTAAAAAAGCCAAGCATTAAAGCTTGGCTCTTCGTAAAACTTTAAAAGCTTATTGTGCAGCTGAAGCTTCAGGAGCAGCGGCTTCTACAACAGGAGCACTAGCTTCCATAGCAACAGGAGCACTAGCTTCCATAGCAACAGGAGCAGATGCTGTAGTTTCAGTAGAAGCAGCAGCCTTTTCGTTATTAGAACAAGCTACCAAAACAACTCCGGCAACTAATACAGCTAGTAATTTTTTCATAATTAACCCTTTTTAAAAATAAACTTATTGTAAATGCTTATATAAAGCGAAGCGAATGTCGTTATTATAACATATAAAATAAAAATGTTATAATTATTTATTAGCCTATACTCTATGTTTTTTAATATATTCCACCGCTTTTAATTGCGCAATTGCAATTTCTAATGCAGCATGTGCTTTTGCAAGTTCACGCTTATCATTATGCTCAGTATTTCTAAGCCTTGATTTTGCTATGTTTTTCTGTTCAATTACTTTAGCTTCATCAAGAGCTTCCGTTCTTTGCAAAATATCTGCTAAAATAGTTACATGGTTAGCCTTAACTTCCATAAAACCACCCGAAATAGCAAATACTAATTGAAACTGTTCATTTGGCAATTGTAAACGTAAAACCCCAGACTTTAGCTTGCTAATCAAAGCAATATGATGCGGATAAACTCCGATTTCACCCTCGCTCGCTGGAGCGACCAAAAACTCAGCCTCTCCAGAGAAGATTTGTGCCTCAGAATCAACTATATCAACTTTCATTACATGGTTGGTATGCGTCATAACTATCTCCTAGGAATTAACCAGCCTTCTTAGCATTTTCAGCTGCTTCTTCGATAGAACCAACCATATAGAACGCTTGTTCTGGTAAATGATCATATTCACCTTCTAAGATTGCTTTAAATCCACGAATAGTATCTTTTAATGAAACATATTTTCCTGGTGAACCAGTAAACACTTCAGCCACAAAGAATGGTTGTGATAAAAATCTTTGAATTTTACGCGCACGTACTACCGTTAGTTTATCTTCTTCAGACAATTCATCCATACCTAAAATCGCGATAATATCACGTAATTCCTTGTACTTTTGCAATGTCTCTTGCACGCCACGAGCCACATTATAATGCTCTTCACCAACTACTAATGGGTCTAGTTGACGTGAAGAAGAGTCTAATGGATCAACCGCTGGGTATATACCAAGAGATGCAATATCACGACTAAGTACAACAGTTGCATCCAAATGGGCAAAAGTCGTTGCTGGAGATGGATCAGTCACATCATCCGCAGGTACATATACAGCTTGAATTGAAGTAATTGAGCCGTTTTTAGTAGAAGCTACACGCTCTTGAAAACGTCCCATTTCTTCAGCTAACGTAGGTTGATAACCTACCGCTGATGGCATCCGACCAAGTAGTGCAGATACTTCTGTTCCAGCTAATGTATAACGATAAATATTATCTACAAATAGTAGCACATCACGGCCTTCATCACGGAATTGCTCAGCAATAGTTAGTCCAGTTAAAGCTACGCGTAAACGATTTCCTGGTGGTTCATTCATTTGACCATATACAAGAGATACTTTATCTAGTACGTTAGAGTCTTTCATCTCATGGTAGAAGTCATTACCTTCACGAGTACGCTCACCCACACCAGTAAAAACTGAGAAACCGCTATGTTCAATTGCGATATTACGGATTAATTCCATCATATTTACAGTTTTACCAACCCCAGCTCCACCAAACAGACCAACTTTACCACCCTTAGCAAAAGGACAAAGTAAATCAATCACCTTGATACCTGTTTCTAATAGCTCAGTAGTTTGTGAAATCTCATCAAACTTAGGTGCATTTTGATGGATAGAGCGTAAATTATCACTATCAATGGGACCTGCTTCATCAATTGGATTACCTAGTACATCCATAATACGACCAAGAGTACCAGTACCTACTGGAACACAAATTGGTTTTCCAGTATTAACTACCTGAAGTCCACGTTGTAGCCCATCAGAGCTACCCATGGCAATACTTCTTACCACTCCGTCGCCAAGTTGTTGCTGCACTTCTAGTACTAAAGCACCACCTTGAACCAATTTAAGAGCATCATAAATATGAGGTACCGCATCACGGGGAAACTCCACATCCACAACGGCACCAATAATTTGAATTATTTTTCCTTGCGCCATTTTTGTATTCCTACAAACAAATTAATAAATTAAACTGCTGCACTACCAGCTACAATTTCTGCCAACTCTTTAGTAATCGCGGCTTGCCGAGATTTATTATATACAAGTTTTAGAGATTTTATCGCCTCTCCAGCATTATCAGTTGCTGCCTTCATCGCAATCATACGCGCAGCTTGTTCTGAGGCCATATTATCAGCCAAACATTGATAAACCACAGACTCCACATAACGCCTAATCAATTGATCAAGCACCTCGACGGCTGACGGCTCATACTCATAATCCCAAGGAAGTTTATGCTCCTGTTTAAAAGCATTCTCATTCAATGGTAATAATTGTTCAATAATTGGTTGCTGCTTCATAGTATTTACAAAGCTTGAATAAACTATATGGATTGCATCTAGCTCACCTCTATGAAATTTATTCAAAAGTATCGCAACTGGTGCCAATATATTTTCCATTTTAGGGGTATCACCCAACCCAACGGCAAAACCAGCGATATTAGCATTAATACGATTAGCTGCATTATATCCCTTTTGACCTAGCGCACATACTTCAACAACTACATCTTCTGCATTAAAATTTTTGATATTTTCATAAAAAAGTTTAATCGCATTAGAATTAAGGCCTCCACATAATCCCTTATCTGATGTTATCAGAATCACTCCTACATTCTTACGCGTATTTGGGTTACGTAAAAAAGGAGTAGCTTTCTTTGCGTATGCGTTTACACTAGCTAAATGAGCAATAACTCGCCTTATATTTTCAGCATAAGGACGAGCCTGCCTCATTCGCTCTTGAGTTTTCCTCATCTTTGAGGTTGATACCATCTGCATTGCCCGAGTAATTTTTTGCGTGTTTTGCACGCTTTTTATCTTACTCCTAATCTCTTTGGCTGCTGACATTCCATACCCTTATATTATAAAACTACTAGTTTACTAAGAAAATAGCCTTAAACTCTTTAAGAGCTTTTTTAATTACTTCTTCATTATCTGCTGATAATTCACCACTACTATTGATTGCATCAAGAACCTGTGGGAAGTTAGCCTTCACATAAGCAGCAAAGCCAGACTCAAAAGCCAAAGCCTTAGGTACTGGAATATCGCCGTAGTAACCATTATTAGCAGCATATAATGTCAAAGACATCTCAGCTTTACTAAGTGGGCTATATTGTTTTTGTTTCATTAGTTCTGTTACTACTTGACCATGACTTAGTTGCTTACGCGTTACTTCATCCAAATCAGATGCAAACTGCGCAAAAGCTGCTAATTCACGATATTGTGCTAGAGCCAAACGAATACCACCACCAAGTTTTTTAATTACTTTAGTTTGTGCAGCACCACCGACACGAGATACTGATATCCCTGGGTTAATAGCTGGACGAATACCTGAATTAAATAGGTCAGTTTCTAAGAAAATTTGCCCATCAGTAATCGAAATCACATTGGTTGGCACAAATGCAGATACGTCACCTGCTTGAGTTTCAATAATTGGTAATGCTGTTAATGAACCAGTTTTACCTTTAACTTCACCATTAGTTATACGTTCTACATACTCTTCATTTACACGTGCAGCACGCTCAAGTAGACGAGAGTGAAGATAAAACACATCCCCAGGAAACGCTTCACGACCAGGAGGGCGACGTAGTAATAGGGAAATTTGACGATAAGCAACAGCTTGTTTTGATAAGTCATCATATACAATTAGAGCATCTTCACCACGATCACGGAAATATTCACCCATCGCACACCCAGAGTATGGAGCTATGAATTGTAATGCAGCAGCTTCTGCAGCTGAAGCAGCTACAACTATAGTATGAGCTAATGCACCATGCTCTTCAAGCTTACTAACCACGTTAGCAATTGATGAAGCTTTTTGACCAATAGCTACATAAATACAAGCTACACCACTATCCTTTTGATTGATAATTGCATCAATAGCAACAGCAGTTTTACCTGTTTGTCTGTCCCCAATGATTAACTCACGTTGACCACGACCAACCGGAACCATCGCATCAATAGCTTTAATACCAGTTTCTAAAGGTTGTGATACTGATTTACGTGAAATAACCCCAGGTGCTACTTTTTCAATAGGAGAGCTATGTTTAGCATTAATTGGTCCCTTACCATCTATTGGACGACCAAGAGCATCAACTACACGACCCATTAGTTCAGGACCTACAGGAACTTCTAAAATACGCCCGGTACATGAAACTTCATCACCTTCGGTAATGTGTTCATAGTCCCCAAGGATAACCGCACCAACGCTATCGCGCTCTAAATTCATCGCCATACCATATACATTACCAGGAAATAGAATCATCTCACCCTGCATAACATCTGATAGCCCATAAATACGTACAATCCCATCAGTAACAGAAACTACAACCCCTTTAGTACGGTAATCACTACCAGACTCAGCAGATTGAATTTTCGATTTTATAATATCACTAATTTCGGAAGGATTTAAGTGCATGAATCACTCCTAACTTATAAGTTTAGTAGTCAGATTTAACAGACTACCTTTTATTGAATAATCAATGACACTATCATTGATTAATATTTTTATACCGCCAATAAGATCCTGTTTAAGCTCTACACTAGCAGCAATCGTTTTACCAAATCTTTTGGACAATGACTGTTCTATTTTAACTCTATCAGCATCGCTAATTACATATGCCGATTGAATAACAGCCTTTGCCATATTGCGATCATCTTCTACTTTTTGCTCAAATAAAGTATAAATATCTGACAAAGATGACAATCTATCGTTGTCTTGAAGAGTCTCCAAGAAACGCTCCACTTGATTAGTTGGCTTATCCAAAAACCCCTGTAATATTTCCAAGATTTTATTCTTGTCAAACTCTGGGTTACTAATCAAGTTTGTAAATTGCTCACTTGAGGCAACTTCAGATAAAATATTAAGGTTATATAACCAACTATCAATAGTATTTTCTGACTTTGCTAGTTCAAATAGCGCATTTGCATATGGGTGTGCCAAATTATTAGACATTATAAATTACAGCTCCGCCATTATAGTTGCCAATATTTTTTGATGTTTACTCTCATCAACTTCAGCTTTAAGAATTTGTTTAGCACCCTCAACGGCTAAAATAGCCACTTGAGAACGTAATTGCTCACGTGCTCTTACGAACTCTTGCTCAATTTGTGATTTTGCATCATTCAAAATCTTCTCAGCCTCAACACGTGAACGATCTTTTGCTTCTTCAACAATCTGATCAGCACGCTTTTCAGCATTACCCATTATTTCTACTGCCCGAACCTGCACATGACGCAGTTCTTCAGCGACACGAAACTCAGCATCAAGCAACTCTTGCTTACCTTTTTCTGCCGCAGCCAACCCACTAGCTATTTTACTGGCTCTTTCTTCCAGCATATTATTTAGTGGCGGCCAAACAAACTTCATAGTAAACAGGACTAAAATTGCAAATGTTATTGCCTGACCGAGTAACGTTGCATTAATATCCATGTTATTCTCCTATAGCTTTTAGTTAAACATCGACATTAGTTATGCAGCTGTTTTTACTAAAGTTAAAGCAGTACTTAACAATGGATTATTGAAAACAAATAACAATGCAATACCAACACCAATCATCGAAATTGCATCAAGTAGACCAGCTACAATGAACAATTTAACTTGTAGCATAGATACTAATTCTGGCTGACGTGCAGCAGACTCAAGAAATTTACCACCTAATAAACCAAACCCAATTGCCGTTCCAAAAGCAGCTAAACCAATCATAATTGCCACGGCAATTGCTGATAATCCAGATACGTTAGAAATTAAAGCTTCCATAACTAAAAACTCCAAGAAAAATAAAAATACTCACCGCGAATTATATAAGAACAAATCTACCTTAAGAACAATAAATTGCCCCAAAAATTGAAATTTTCTAAAATAATACTAGTGCGCTTCTGTTGCCAAACTTAAATATACTATGGTTAGAACCATAAATAAAAAAGCCTGTAAAGTAATTATTAGGATATGGAAAATTACCCACGGACCACCTAATACCCACTGTACCCACCATGGTAATAATGCAATTAGAATGAAAACTACTTCACCTGCATACATATTACCAAATAACCTTAAAGCTAGGGAAAGAGGCTTTGCCAACAATTCAATTAGCTGTAATAATAAATTAAACGGAGCCAGTTTAATGCCAAATGGAGCACTAACTAATTCAACGAGCCACCCGCGTACACCTTTTGCTTTAATCCCATAACCAATAATTAAGAAAAACACTGAAATTGACATTGCGAATGTTGCATTAACGTCTGCTGAAGGCACTATACGCCATTTTTGCTCTGGATCTGCAAGATGATGATTGAGGAAATTAATTAGATCAACTGGCAGCATATCCATTAGATTCATCAAAAATATCCAACAGAAGATTGTCAAAGACAGTGGAACGATTACTTTACTCTTGCCGCCATGATAAATATCTCTGACTTGAGCACTTACCATATCAAGAATCAGCTCAACAAACAACTGAAATTTACCTGGGTTTTCTACCTTAGCACGCCTTGCAACAACACTAAAAGCAAATACAAATATAAAACCAAGAACTAGAGAAACACAAAAAGTATCTAGATGAAGAGACCAAAAGCCTCCAGCTGGAGCATCAGAAAGCGCAATATTGTCATGTGCTAAGTGATGAATTATATATTCAGTAGATGAAGCCATTTATATACCTGTAAATAAACTAATTATTTATTAGACTAACCCAGTACCCAGCAATAGTAACTAAGTAGCCAATCAATAGCAGCAAGAAATTACATTGCCGATAAAAAATAATAACTAATGCAAATAAAATAAAATTTGCCAAAAACCTAAAAACCATAGCCTTTTGATGTCGCTTTAACACAACGCCTGGATATGCAACCACACCTTTTTTAAAGGCAAAAAAGGAATATACTAAGGTAGGTATAAAAACTAAAACCCCACCTAAAAATGCTGATAATATACTATTGAAATTCTTGCTAATAACAGCGACTAACAAAGTAAATATGAGTGTTAATACAACTTCCCATAGAATAACTTTATGCCCTATAATTAGCTGCAAACTTTTGTAATTCATATGGGCGAGATTATACCATATGGTTGTACATTTTATGAGTATTTTATACTAAAAATTTTTAAATCAAACAACCTGGCATAATTTTTCAGTTTTTTAACTCACTATTTTTTGGTGCATATGCTAAAATAACTTGTATTAAAACTTATTATCACTAATTAAGGATCTTATGTCAAAAAAATTATTTATCAAAACCTTTGGTTGTCAAATGAATGAATATGATTCAGACAAAATGGCTGATATACTAAATCAGTTTGAAGGTTACGAAAAAACCACCAACCCTGAAGAGGCTTCAGTCATTTTATTTAATACGTGTTCGGTTCGTGAGAAGGCTCAAGAAAAAGTATTTTCTGATTTAGGTAGAGTTCGCCATATAAAAGAACAAAATCCAGATGTAATTATTGGGGTTGGTGGTTGTGTAGCCTCTCAAGAAGGCAAAACAATAGTTAAACGTGCACCTTATGTAGATATAGTATTTGGCCCTCAAACTCTTCATAGAATTCCTGAATTAATCAAAAGCAAACGCCAAACTGGTAAATCACAAGTTGATATCACTTTCCCAGAAATTGAGAAATTTGACAATATGCCAAAAGCTCGTGTAGAAGGTGTCGCTGCATATGTATCAATAATGGAAGGCTGTTCCAAATACTGTTCGTTTTGTGTAGTTCCTTATACTCGCGGTGAAGAAGTATCGCGCCCATTTGAGGATATTCTTAATGAAATAAATACTTTGACTACCCAAGGAGTTAAAGAAATTCATCTTTTAGGACAAAATGTCAATGCCTACCGTGGGATAATGGCTGATGGTGAGATAGCTGATTTTGCACTATTACTTGAATTTGTAAACGCGATACCTGAAGTTTTACGTATTCGTTACACCACTTCGCACCCAAAAGAAATGACACAAAGAGTTATTGACTGTTATAGTACCTTACCAAAACTAGTTTCACACTTACATTTACCTGCACAAAGTGGGTCTGATCGTGTATTAGCAGCAATGAAACGTGGATATACAAGTCTTGAATACAAATCTATTATTCGTAAAATTAAAGCTCTGCGTCCAGGGATTTCGTTTTCGTCTGATTTTATTATTGGATTTCCAGGCGAGAGTGAAGCCGATTTCGAGAAGACGATGCAGCTAATAGAAGATGTTGGCTATGATACCAGCTTTAGCTTTGTGTACTCCAAACGCCCAGGAACTCCAGCAGCAGAACTACAAGATGATACACCCACAGCAACAAAGCTTGAGCGTTTACAAAAACTTCAAAAGAAAATTGAGTCTCAAGCTAAACAAATTAGTCAACAAATGGTAGGCACAATCCAAAAAGTTTTAGTGGAGGGCAAATCAAAGCGGGATCCTAATGAACTAAGTGGTAGAACTGAAAACTACAAAGTAGTAAATTTTTCTGGTAATGAACGTTTAATTGGACAGATAATTGACATTGAAATCGTTGATTGTATGCCCAATAGTCTTCGTGGGAACATAGTAATCACCAATTAATGAGGAGCTAATATCATGCAAAAAATTTCTTTTGATGTAGAGAACAGTAGTGCATTAATAACTTTATGCGGTCCCATGGACGAGCATATTCGCCAAATAGCTAATCATTTTGACGTTACAATAAACCGCGTTGGAGAGAGTTTTACCGTACGTGGTGAAAACGCTGATTCTGCAATTGAGAGTCTAAAAGCATTCTTTGAATTATCAAAGCATGGTTCATTAAGTATCGAAGACGTTCAATTAGGGTTAGCATCTGGAAATAACCAAGGGGTTCGCGATAATTCAACAATTATCCACTCACGTCGTGGAGATGTTACTGGTCGTACTGCAAACCAAAATACTTATATTGAAGCAATCTTTAATAATGATATTATCTTTGGAATTGGACCTGCTGGTACTGGTAAAACCTATCTTGCAGTTGCTTGTGCAACAGAGTTATTTGAAAAAGAACTCGTGCGCCGAATAGTATTAGTACGTCCAGCAGTAGAGGCAGGGGAAAAGCTTGGATTTCTACCCGGAGATTTAGCTCAAAAAGTTGATCCATATCTACGCCCATTATACGATGCCTTATATGATTTATTAGGCTTTGATAAGGTTTCACGTTTATTTGAAAAAAACCTTATTGAAATAGCACCCTTAGCATTTATGCGTGGTAGAACTCTAAATAATGCAGTAGTTATTCTTGATGAAGCTCAAAACACCACTCCAGAACAGATGAAAATGTTTCTAACTCGGATAGGGTTTGGTTCTAAGGCAATAATAACAGGGGATATAACGCAAATTGATTTGGATCGCAGTCAAAAAAGCGGCCTTATAGCTGTTGAACACATTTTAAGAAACATCAGAGGAATTCACTTCCATCATTTTACCAAGATGGATGTAGTGAGACACCCTTTAGTGCAAAAAATAGTTGAAGCTTATGAAGAGCAATAGATGATTAATGGGGGTGTCCATCATCCCCATCATTTACTTCAATGGTATTCTTCTTCTCCTCAAACTCTTGATTACTTACAATAGTTAACTGTACTTTGGCAGTACCACGTCTATGCATACCTAGAAGCTTTGCAGCAGAATTACTTAAATCAATCACCCGACCTCTTTTTGGCATTCGATCAGTTACTTCAACATAGATAATCCGATTCGAAGATAAATCTTTTACTTTTAATTTAGTACCAAGAGGTAATGTTGGATGAGCTGCAACATTAATATTATTTGAATTAAATATTTTACCATTGGCCATCTTTCCACCATCAAAGCCGTCTCTACCGCCATAATATGTCGCTATTCCATACATATAGTTTTGATGTTTCTTAGTAGTTTTCTTATGCTTTTTATGTGCTTTATGAGACTTATAATTTTTATGTGCTACTTTGGGGAATGATGCTGATTTCTTTGTAGTATCCGTAGCACTTACCAAGTTTATAGTTAGAGTCAATAACAAAAATAGTACTATCTTTAACATTTATACACCTCCAACAAAATCTAATTGCCGCCACGCTTCATAGACACAAAGAGACACTGAATTAGATAAATTAAGGCTACGCTGCGTTTTTTGCATTGGTATTCTTGCTACTAGATTTACATTTTCTAGAACTTCTTTAGGTAATCCACGTGTTTCAGAGCCAAACAATAGTACATCATCTGTATGATAATTCACTTTATCATAATTAGTAGTTCCAACGGTTTCAATAGCAATTATACGTCTTGGTTTAATATAGCTACTAAAGCTCTCCCAATTATCATGTACTGTGATATTGGCATACTCATGATAATCAAGCCCGGCACGGCGTAATTTTTTATCTTCAAGAGGGAACCCAAGAGGTTTGATTAGATGAAGTTCACATCCAGTATTAGCACAAAGTCTGATTATATTACCAGTATTTTGAGGAATATCGGGTTCATGTAAGACTACAGATAGCGAATGTTTTAGCATACTAGATATTTGTTATTAGATCTTCATAAGTTATGGCAAATACAAACCCATCGCCATTAGCAGTTGTAAGCCATGTAAAAGGAAGATTAGGATATATATATTCTAATTCTTCTTTATTATCTCCCATCTCTACCACCAAAACACCATTTGGATTTAGGTATTGACATGCATTTTGTAAGATTTTAATAACTAGATCTAGCCCGCCATCACCACCAAATAACGCATGTTCTGGTTCATGTAAATACTCAGGACTTAGCGTATCCATTCTTAGTTTATCTACATAGGGAGGGTTGGTTAAAATCAAATCAAATTTTTTGTTTTCTAGATTATTCCAAAGGTCTGACTGTAGTAGTGTTACTCTATCTGCCATATCATAGCGTTCAATATTAATAGCTGCCACATCTAGGGCATCATTATCAATATCTACTGCAATTACTTCACTATCATAAAAATAATCTGCAGCAATAACTGCGATAGATCCATTACCAGTACATAGATCTAATACATCATGCACTAATTCAACATGCTCTATAAATGGAGTGAGCCCATCATTTAATAAAATCTCGGGGATAAAAGAACGTGGAATAATAACACGCTCATCTACATAAAACGAATACCCTTGGATAATAGCCTCATTGGTCAAATATGAAGCAGGTATCGCATCAATAGCTCTTTTTTTAAACCTATCAAGGATAAGCGTCGCTTCGCTATCAAGAATAATAGCATCAAGATATGGCTCTAATACATCAAGTGGGAGATTAAGAGTTGCTAGGATTAAATAGACCACTTCATCATAGACATTGGTAGTACCATGCCCATAAAAAAGATTATGTTTATTAAATAGACTAATCCCGAAGCGCAAGAAATCGCGCACAGTTTTAAGTTTACTATGAGCTTCTATAAATAAATTATCTTCCTGCATATCGTAAACCCCTTCTATTTTTCATCAAATTAGTGCAAGAGCATAGATCCTCGATTCACATTTAGGAAGCAGAATACGTATGTCGAGGATGACGTAAAACATCATCCCAGCACCTTTCTCGTCATCAAAGCAGCAGGCTGGGATCCATGCCCTAAATGCCTAAAGTGTAGACAACACTATATCATCTTCTTTTTCTTAAGCAGATCATACATCGTACTTCCTAACTCCGCCGGTGATCTAGTATAAGCAATTCCAGCTTTTTCAAATGCTGCAAATTTCTCTTCAGCAGTTCCTTTACCACCAGAAATAATAGCTCCCGCATGTCCCATGCGTTTACCTTTAGGCGCGGTAACTCCAGCGATATATCCTACAACTGGCTTAGTTACATTAGATTTCACATATTCTGCTGCTTCTTCTTCAGCACTTCCACCAATCTCACCGATCATAATAATTGCTTCAGTTTGTGGGTCATTTTGGAATAATTCAAGAGCATCAATATGAGATGTTCCAGGAATTGGATCGCCACCAATACCGATACAAGTAGATTGACCAAGACCAAGTTTAGTAGTTTGAGCAACTGCTTCATAAGTAAGAGTCCCTGAACGAGACACAATACCGATTTTACCTTTTAGATGAATATGTCCTGGCATAATACCAATCTTACATTCACCAGGCGTGATAATCCCTGGACAGTTTGGTCCAATTAGACGACTACCTGAGCTTTCAACATAACGTTTTACTTGAAGCATATCAAGAGTTGGCACACCTTCGGTAATACATACAATTAATTTTACCCCAGCATCAACCGCTTCAACTATAGAGTCAAGCACAAAAGGAGCTGGAACATAGATTACTGATGCATCAGCATTAGTCTCATCAACAGCTTCTCTCATAGTATTAAATACTGGCAATTCAAGATGAACCGTGCCACCTTTACCAGGAGTAACTCCACCTACAACTTTTGTACCATAAGTTAATGCTTGTTCTGAATGAAACGTACCATTTTTTCCGGTAAAACCTTGAACCAACACTCGTGTATCTTTATTTACTAAAACACTCATTATTTTTTAGCTCCAATAACTATTTATAAAATTTTATATAATCTAAATTAACTAACTATTTCTTTTAATGTACCAACTACTTTTTTCGCTGCATCAGCTAGGCCATCCGCAGGTATAAGATCAAGTCCAGATTCGCTAAGAAGTTTAGCCCCTACTTCAGCATTATTACCTTCTAGACGCACAACTACTGGCACTGATACATGAACTTCTTTTACCGCAGCAATAATAGCTTCAGCAATCATATCGCAACGAACAATTCCACCAAATATGTTAATTAAAACGGCTTTTACGCTTTCATCCGCTAGGATAAGCTTAAACGCTTCAATTACACGAGCTTTAGTAGCACCACCACCAACATCAAGGAAGTTAGCAGGTTGTCCACCGTAGAGCTTGATGATATCCATAGTTGCCATAGCAAGACCAGCACCATTAACCATACAGCCAATATTACCTTCAAGAGCAACATAGTTTAATTCAAATTCTGACGCTTTTAATTCACGTTCATTTTCTTGTGATTTGTCACGTATTGCTAATAAATCAGGATGGCGATACAGAGCATTTGAGTCAAGAGCAACTTTCGCATCCACGCATACTAGATCTCCGTTTTCACGAATAGCTAGTGGATTGATTTCAAATAGTGCAAAATCATTTTCAACAAATGCTTTGTAGCTACCTAACATTAATTTAGTAAATTGGCCAATTTGATCAGGTGTTAAACCAAGTTTGAACCCAACTTCACGGGCTTGGAATGGTTGCAACCCTACTAGTGGATCAACAACTACTTTAAAAATCTTCTCAGGTGTTTCCTCAGCTACTTTTTCAATCTCAACTCCACCTTCAGTTGACGCCATAAAAGTAATACGGCGACTAGAACGATCTACAACAGCACCAAGATACAATTCACGTTGCATAGGATATAAGTCTTCACTTACGTATACAGAATTAACTGGTTGCCCATGGGCATCAGTTTGATAAGTAACTAAGCGTGTACCGATAAGGCTTTTAGTTACAGCCATAGCTTCATCTTTGGATTTTACTACTTTAACACCACCAGCTTTACCTCTACCACCGGCATGAACTTGTGCTTTAACTACAGCAAATTTGCCACCTAGTTTATCAAATGCAGCACCTGCTTCAGCTTCATTTGTTGCAAGTATACCAGTTTGAACGCGTAAACCATATTTCGCCAATAATTCTTTGGCTTGGTACTCATGTAAATTCATTAATTTCATTCCTAAAAAACTTCAGTGTCCGTAATTTTAACATAGAGTGAGTGTCTCGCTGTTATGATTATCTATAATATTTAAAAATTTTATTGCAATTTTTCTGATTTTACGATAGAATTACGGTCTTTGGTAATGGAAGCTTGGCAGAGCGGTTGAATGCAACAGTCTTGAAAACTGTCGAGGGTGCGAGCCCTCCGTGAGTTCGAATCTCACAGCTTCCGCCAATTATATTTGACAACGCACGTCCTGTTGTGACATAATCATTACCTTATCAGTCGCGGGGTGGAGCAGCTTGGTAGCTCGTCGGGCTCATAACCCGAAGGTCGTTGGTTCAAATCCAGCCCCCGCAACCATTTTATATTCAAGAAAAAATCACCAAAAGCTCAATAAAATCAAGGCTTACAGCCTAGTTTAGTATTTGTTTTGGCTTACCTAAAATACCCCTAAATATGCGCCAAAATGCGTAAAATTCCGTCCGCTTTGCCCCAAATTTGCCCCAAAATTTAAGATAGTAGAAGCTGCATTATGAAGCCGTATGCGATTTATCATGCTAGTATTTTCCCACAAAATTATAACCTTTGTCTTCGGTTTTAGGTATCCATCTACCATATTTTTTAAATATCATCTCAACATCAACGTGTCCCATCTGAGTTGCTACCCACCAAGCATTCTCGCCATTAGATAATAATGTTGAGGCGAAAGTATGGCGCATCTGATAACAGTTCCGATATTTCACTTTTGTAGTGGCAAGTAAATACCGCCAATGTTCTGCAACCTTTTTACTACTAGACCATGCAATGGCAGTATTGGGATTATGGAATACATAGTCACTATCTTTAGTGTAATTGAGTTGACAAGTAAGTGCTTCAAATGCCTTTGGCAACAGTATTATTTGCCTAGTGCCAGATTTAGTTTTAGTGCCTTTTTCAACGTTGCAAACCTTAGCTCGGCAAATATTGGCAAATCCATTTTTAAAATCAATGTCAGCCCATTTAAGCGCAATTAATTCGCTAATCCTAAGCCCTGACCAGAAACCAAACTGTACAAGATTTTTAATTTGCCCGTGTGCAGCATCAATAATAGTTTGTTTTTCTATTTCATTAAATGGCTCAGCGTTAAAATCTGATTTTACTGATGCCACTTGAATTAATTTGCTTAATGCAATCTGTTCAATTGGATTATCTTTTAATAATCCGTCATTAATTGCATCAGCAAATAAATTACGTAATGGGGTTAAATAATTCCGAATTGTTTTAGGTGTGGCTTCTAAATTAGATATCCACTCTCTAATTATGGGAGCAGTAATGTCATTAATATTGTACTTACCAAAATTAGGAATCAGTTGCCCTTTAATTACTTTGCGATAACCGTCAAATGTTGATGGTGACATATAACCATTTTCTACCATCCTAGCATAATTAGCCAATTGTTGCTCTAAAAGTTCTTGGCAATAATAAACCTTAATCTCCTGAATTATTCCAAGCCGTTTGGCTAATTTGGATTCAGGGAAGTACTCGTTGTAATTAAAATCATTACGGGCAATTTTATTTAATATTTCAGCACGTAAATTAGTACAATACTTGATATTAGCTTTTGTTGGCGCAAGTTTTAGTGTTTCTCTACATCTAGTACCTTTGTACATAAATACTATTCTTAGAGTTTCACCCCTTACTTCAACACCCTGCGGTGTTATGATAGTTCGATCCATTTTTGATATTCCTCAATATTTACATATAACATGCCATCTTTGGCAGTTTTAACAATTTGTTCGCCCCATTTGCCTTCATGGCGTTTTTTGCGAACAGCCATTTCTGTTATGCCAGTTAACTGACTAAATTGTTTGAGTTTTACCCATTTAATCGCTGGTATTGCTTTAAGTTCCATATTACACCTCATAAAATAATGCCTTTTTGCAGTTGTTTTTGTTTCCAAGCCTCAACCTCACCCTTGCTCCATAAGAAATAACCATGTTTATCCACATATGGAGTTAGGAATTTACCTAAGGACATCCAGCGGTAAATTGTATTTCTGGTTTTAATATTGAGGATTTTCATAACTTCAAAAGTTCCAATATAGTCCATAACAATTTACCCCACAATGTAATATTCGACAAACCATGTGCCAGTTTTAGGGTTACGTTTGCGTTCTGCAGCAATGTTCATGCCACGCCTGCGTAACTCATAAATATGCGCCCCAAGCCTAGTAATGCGAAACTTCTGTATCGCTTCCCATGTACTAATCTTTTTGTGCATGAGTAAAAACTCTTTGATTTGCTCACGTTGTGCTAACATAATAACCAACCTTTCCTGTAGAAAATCCAATACACAGATACTAGTATCGCAGGCTGTGATTGGATGTTACCGTACACTTTCATAATAAAGCCATGTAAATAGCATTGCGAGTAACCATAAAATTAGCCTTAGTGCCTGCAACCACATTTTTTATGGCTAAACTTACTACCCGATCCACTTGTTTATTGCTTAAGCTAACCCTTGATACCACCAAAAAATGCAATTGTTCCCGTCCAAACATAGTAAAAGTGTCCCCATTACTACTTATTTTGTGGTTATTCATAAGGTGGTAGCTTATGTGATTGGCTAAATAATCTACTGCATGAGCCATGTCATTGTATTTTTTAAAGAATTGCTTAATTTGCTTTAGCATGGCTCATTCCTTTATAAAACTTGTCGGCTTTTTTTGCTATTTCAGGTGATACCACCACATCATTATTGACTTCATCTGTAGTATTTTCAGTTTTAGGTTCATCAGCATGTTCAATATCAGCAGATTCCACCTCAACTGCATCGCTAATATCAATAACTTGCTTATTTATGGTATCAACAGCAGTATTAACTGGTTTGGGTTTATTATCAAACTCAAACATCTCATCATCACGATGTATGACTTGCTCCAAATCGGTACTCATTGGTAGACGCTTGGATATTCGGCGAATAACAGTCTTTTTAGCCATTTCTGCCCAATGTTCCTTCCATGCCTGACCATCTTTGGATTTGCTAATGCTACGAATTCTCTCAATATCGGTAACACTCATAACTTCACGGTAAATGGCATTATCTTTGGTTTTAACTATCGCATAAGCACATATTGGTTTGCCACGTTCCCCGACAGTTGGTTTATGGGTAATATGCTCATAATCACCCAAGCAATAATCAAACTCGTCTTTATCATAAACCACATGTGCCGAAATGCTGGCAAGTTCACCGCTATTACGTACTTTTTTAAGTACACCACCCACCATTGGCATATACTGCACGAACTTTTTATATGAACCATCTTTTTGCTTGGTATTGTAGATAACCAGTGCCGCTTCCCGTCCATCAGGTAATAATCCATCCTGCGCAGTTTTAAAGCAGCTCATGAATAAACTAGCCCGATCAGCAGCCAATAATTCTGGGGTTTGAATTGCAGCAGTTTTTACAATTCGGGCAAATCGCTCAAAGCTACAATTACTGGGTAATACCGCCTGAAACTCAGCTTTACGCTCAGCGAACTGGATATCAAGTAGTTGCAGTGGGTTTTGCGTTGGTTGTTGTGTCATAATGATTGCTCCTCAAAGTTAAATTTATTCATTGCCCAATTGGGTAAACCGATGGTTTGTACCTTGTCTTCATAGCCATGCCATTTGCCTGAACTCATACAGTAGTTGTACAAATTTAATAATCTGCGATTTTCTTTTAAGCCAATATCAAGCATTACTTCATCTCCAGCTAAAAAGCTACATTCAAATGGTGCTACCTTTTCAACAGGTATAAATATGAATGCTGGATAATCTGGGGTTTGGTATATAGTTTTAACCGCATTACAGTAAAATGCCAGTTGATTGTAGTAGCCAAAAGTGTATATAGATTTAGCAAAGTCGTTAGGCTCGGCGTTAACAGTAGTTTTTAAATCAATAATTAGCCCACTAGGAAACTGATCGCAAGGTTCAATCAAGTAGTCAAGTTTTCCTTTACAGCTGATACCAGTATCTGCATCAATCCAGTACAATTCATGCTCAGGCAAGCCATTATTAAGTAATATTCGAGAGGTTTTCTTATTCAATACTGCATCACGAATACGTTTAACTGCCACCATGTCATCGGTAGAAATAATGGTCTTACCAGCACTATTAGCTACAAATTCAGCAAATGCCAACTTGCCATCTTTAGTGCGTTTATCAACATTTGGCTCAACCACGTAGTCACTAATGAATAATTGGTGCTCAAATAAGCAGGTATGCACTGCTTTACCAAAACGCATAGCCTCAGTTTCAGCATCAGGTACACGATCTAATGCTAAATGTTTTGTCCAAAAGTGTTTAGGTGAGCGTTTTAAATCTTTCAGTTTACTTTGAGATATTGCTGGGTTATCGTAGTAGTTAATCATAGTACCTCCAATATATATAACTGGCATTTTTTGCAAATAGTTTGATTATTGAATGGTTTAAATAATGCACCACACTTTGTGCATGTAATACAATCACAATTGCTAATTGACTTACTACATGGGCAAACAGTTGTAAGTATGGCATTATGAGTAATCGCATGTTTGTGCACATTTTTTTCTAATATAACTTCATTCATTCTCTCGCCTTTATTTTTACAATAATGTAATTAGAACCCTAATTTGTGCTAAAATTACGTTGTTTATAGGTATAGAGCAGCTTATGTTAGAGTTGAGTAGTTCATGACGGCATTATCTCATAATGAGAGATAATATGCAAGTATATTTTATTCTTTTTGAGAGATTTAATTTAAATTGGTTGATTGAAATCAAAAATATCCCATACAAAACGTTTATCGTTTAGGGTTTCTTAAAAATTTTATAACTAATCCAAATATACAGGTTGGTGACTTCACCTACTACGACGCCCCAGATGGAATGAATGATTTTTAAAAATAATACTATCTTGTCAATAGGAAAACGATGCAGCATATTTGTGGTAATGAAGTTGATACTAAAGGTAAATATGGAGAAAACCTAGCGTATGACCTTGCTAAAGTAGCTTTTTTAAAGCAATGGTGCTATCAAAACCCAAAATTAAATAATGGTAAAGAATTATGTGATTTATTGATAATTTTCGACGATATAATGCTAATTTGGTCAATAAAAAATGTAAAATTAACTGATATATATTATGATGATGTTAATAAACCTATAAAGACTGGTACGCCATTTAAAATAAAAGAAAAGCATAAAGATAAAAGTAAAAAGCAACTCATTGGTGCATATAAAGAAATATTTGAACGCGACGCTATTATTGAACTACCAAATTATGGAGTTATTGATAAGAATAAGTTCAAAAAAATATTTTTATGTTCAGTATTTATCGGAGATAAGGAATTTTGCTCTCCTTTATTAGAGAGAGCTGATGGCTTATTGATCCACACCGTTCCTGAAGAAGACCTTAATATATTAGTGCACGAGCTAGATACTGTAACTGATTTTATTGACTACTTTAAATTTAAAGAGTCATCATTTAAAAATATAGTAGTAAATGGGAATGAGGGCAATTTATTAGTAACTTATATTAATTTTAAAAATAACACTAATGTAAATCTAAATAACTTTGACCAGATTATTGTAGATGACAATATATGGGAACAATGGAAGCAAGATACCCGATATCAACATAAAAAACGAGCTGATAAAATTTCTATAATATGGGATGAATTAATCGATAGATTTATTAATGACAATGATTTAAGCCACCCTCATAATCAATTAATGTTAACACAACTGGCAAAACCGAATAGGTTTCTTCGTCGAGTATTAGCATCATACTTTAGTGAAATTATAAGCCAACAACCTAAATTGCTTTGTCGCTGTTTAGTATCAGCACAGTTAAGCGATGTAATATATTTATTTTTTAACATAAACCTAGATTTAAATCATTACAAGATATCTGATATAAATCCATTATTGCTTACTAGAGCTAGTATGGCTTTATATGAGTACCCTGATTATTCAAAAGTGATTGGCATTGTAAGGCTAGAGAATAACAGATGTAACCAATATTTATTCGCTCTGATATCAGATATTAAGCCATTAACAGAAGAAGATTATATACGGTATCGCACAGAGTATTCAAATTACACTAACACAACTACTAACTTATCTAAATCCAATATACAAGAATATGAAAACTGTAATCAATGACAATTTATCGACTATCTGATATTTACCGGTAAACAATATTAACATACAGTATTTTTATTATTGTGCTTAGTCAGATACTGAACAAGATTTAGTTAGCCTGATTACTGCACATTTCTTTTGCTTGCTCCATAACGCTCACAATAGCAGCATCGCTTTTATCAGGTGGATAACCGTATTTTCTAAGCAAACGACGAATTTCCATACGCATGTTTGCTTGTACGCTTTCTCGCACATGCCAATCAACGCTCATATTAGCTTTAATTGTTTTAGTTAAGTCTTTGGCAATCAATTGTAATATTTCATCTTGCATTACTTCACGAGCTGATTCACTTTCAGCTAAAGCATCATAAAAAGCAAGCTCATCATCAGTTAATCCCATATCATGACCACGCTTGTGCGCATCATTGATTTGCTTGGCAAGCTCAATAAGCTCCATAATTACTTGAGTGGTTTCAATAGCCCGATTTTGATATTTTTTCAATGAGGCATATAATTTCTCAGAGAATTTTTTTGACTGAACTAGATTATTTTTAGCAAAACTTTTTACCTTGCCAGTCAACAGCTTATTTAGCAACTCAACAGCCACATTTTGCTGCTTCATCCCTCGTATTTCTTCTAAAAATTCATCTGAAAGAATCGCAATATTTGGTTTATTAAGACCTACTGCACCCAAAATATCAATAACCTCATCCGATGTAATTGACTTAGATATCAACTGATTAATTTGAGTATCCAACTGGGCAGCAGTTTTTTTCTTGTTCTCTTCTGGAATCAATTTTATAATACCTGCTTTGACTCCTTTATAAAACCCTACCTCCATACTAAGTTTCTCAGCCTCAGGAACGGTTGCGCATAATGAATAAGCCTTTGATAATTCGGATACTAATTTTAAGTAATCTTTCTTACGCTCCTCACGTAACCCGATAATAAAATCTATCGTTGCCACAATGGCATACATTCTATCTTGTGGAGTAGCAGTTAGCCCATTAATGCCAAAGAATTTTGAATAATCATGTCCATGTAGCAATTCACGAATTAAGTCTATTTTTTCAAGCATAATTTGAGCCGCTAAACCAGTATCAACCCCAGTTATTTCTCTATCCTGCTTGGTATACGCTCCAAGTGCATTGCGTAAATGCTCTGCGATACCTATATAATCAACAACTAAACCGCCTTGCTTATCTTTAAAAACCCTATTTACCCGTGCAATTGCCTGCATCAGATTATGTCCACTCATTGGTTTATCGATATACATGGTATTCATACTAGGCACATCGAATCCAGTTAACCACATATCACGAACAATAACTATTTTTAGTGAGTCATCATTATCTTTCATGCGTTTGGCTAAAGCGTCTCTCGTTTTTTTAGTACCTATAAATGGTTGCCATGCTGAATTATCAGATGATGAACCAGTCATAACAACTTTAATCACACCTTTGTTTAAATCATCACTGTGCCATTGTGGTCTAAGCTCTATAATTGCCTCATATAGACCAATTGCAATTCTTCGTGACATGGCAACTATCATTGCTTTACCGATACTAGTTTCTTGCGCTGCTTGACGCTTTTCAAAATGATCCACAATATCCTGTGCTACCAATTTAATACGGCTATCTGAACCCACAATAGCTTCTAAGCGTGACCATTTAGATTTTAGTTGCTCTTTTTGATTATCTTCCTGAAACTCTGTTATTTCGTCGTACTCTTGGTCTATTAAATCGGCAACGGCATCTGGCAAATCTAATTTAGCAATACGGCTCTCATAATAGATTTTGACCGTCGTACCGTCTTCTACTGACCTGGTCATGTCATAAATATCAATATAATCACCAAACACCGCACGAGTATTTTTATCAGTTAGTTCAATTGGTGTACCAGTGAAGCCAATATATGAGGCATTTGGCAAACTGTCTCTCATATATTTTGCATATCCGTATTTGACATCAACTGCCTGGTTATCATTTTGTACTTTTGCAGCAAAGCCATATTGACTACGGTGTGCTTCATCAGCAATAACTACCACATTTGACCTGCTAGTTAAAATTGACATTTGGGTATCACCATTTGCCTCTGGAGTAAATTTATGAATTGTGGTAAAAATTACTCCGCCAGCTTCACGATTTAATAACTTCCGCAAATCTAATCTATCTTTAGCTTGCACTGGAGTTTGACGTAATAAGTCTTTTGAATTAGAAAATGTAGCAAATAGCTGATCGTCTAGATCGTTTCTATCAGTAATTATCACCACCGTCGGATTTCTAAGTTCTTTTGCTGATACTAATAAACCCGCATAGAATACCATTGACAAACTTTTGCCAGAACCTTGCGTGTGCCACACCACCCCAGCTTTCTTGTTCCCCGATAAAGATGTTGCATCTATGGTACTACGTAATGCTTTATTGACAGCATGATATTGATGATAACCAGCTAAAATTTTATAAACATTATTGCCGTCAGTTTGAAATAAAGTAAAGTTTTTAATCAAATTCAAAAATGTAGCGTGATTTAAACTGCCACGAATCATTACCTCTAATTGCGGAATTGACAGCGGTGCTATATCATTACCATCAATAGTACGCCACATCATAAAGCGGTCTTCATCTGAGGTAAGTGTTCCTATCCTAGCATTAATCCCATCACTTATGATTATGAATGAATTATAGGTAAACAAGGATGCGATTTTATTTTTATATGTTTGTATTTGGTTAAATGCTTCACTAATACCCACATTTTCGTCTGACGAACTCTTAAGCTCAATAACAACCAATGGCATCCCATTAATAATCACAACTAAGTCTGGGCGTTTTTCCACATTGTTTTCAATCACCGTAAATTGAGACGTTACCGCCCAATCATTATTTTGCGGATTTTGAAAATCAAAGATTTTAACTTTTTCAGTTTTAAATAAACCATTATCCTGCCTGATACTAACATCAATACCGTCAGTCAGCATTTTATGGAATGCTTGATTGTTTTTAATTAGTGAAGGGCTTTGTGGTATAGATATTTGATGTAGCGCATCAATGATTGCATCAGGTGGTAATTTTGGATTTATTCGCTCTAAAGCAAGCTGCAATCTATCACTGAGTAATACATCATTAAAGTTTTTACGCTCTGGGTATGCGCCATTAGGGGAAATATCATTTGCAGGTAAAATATTATATCCAAGCTCTTCCAGCCATGATAATGCAGCTTGTTCCAAATCTGCTTCAATAAAACTATTACTCATTGTTGTATATCCCGATTATATTTAGTCCAGTTGATTTTAACATAGTCAAACATTCCACGAGACAAGTTGCAATCTGGGTAAATTATCTTAAATGCTGCTAATGCCTCATCAAAGCTTTTATTCACAAATTCCCCATTGATTGCTAAAAATAACATTGCTATTCCAGCAGAACGAGACATACCTTGATTACAGTGTACCAACACTTTTAAATCATCACTCAAATTGGTATCAATAAATGTTAGAGCTTCATCAATAATACTATGTGCAATGTAATCTACCTTGTCTACATCAACTAGGTTTAATATCAATCGACTACCTCTTTTTGCTATCAGATATTCGGGATGATCTTTCGGAGCTCCGTTAGTTTTATAACCTAACGCTTCCCTGTGATAAGGTTCTTTACATGCGTGAACAATTGCCCAACCACTTTGAAATCGAACACTGCTATCGTAGTCAAATTGACTACCAACATATAAATTATTGTATACTTCAATCATAAATTTAAACTCCGTGTGTCACGTCAATTTCACCTGACATGAGCTTTGGTAATAATGAGTCTCGAATATTCTCAAGTTTTTTACTTTCCACGCAGGTATTGACAAAATAGTCCACAATGGGCGAGATAATTGCATTTAATTTTTTTAGTTGTATTGCATCTGGAATCAAAACTTTAGCACTTGAAAGATGTTTGCGTTGGATATGACCCATAGTAGTCGCTTTATCTTGAGCCACTCCAATAAAATACTCTAAATGATGCTTAGTCCAATAATAATAAAACCACTTTGGATAGCTATCGGAAGTTATTTTAAACAGATGTTGATTTAATCCACCCATGCCACCACACCATATGTCCACCAAAAGTGTTCCAGACCATGAAAATACAACGTCTCCATTTGCCAATTTATACGTATTAGCTATGTTATAGCTACATCGATCACTACTATCATCAACGTATCCTTGCCGTAACTCCTTAATTTTTATCACAGGTAATGACAATTCATTATCTTTTGGTCGATATTTTTGCATAGCAAGCCCATTTGTAAATGTAGCAACTTCATCTAAATTTTTTATCTGCCAACCTTTGGGGATTTCGCCAAACTCGCTATCAATCATAGCGCCACCAGAGTCTTTATATGGAGTGCCATTTTCATCTGGGAAATTAAAATCTATTATCCATTGCTTAAATATAATTTGGGTTATTTCATCTAATTTTTTACTGATCTGTTGGTTTACCTCTATTTTGTCATCAAGACAGGATAATATATCAGCAATTTTTTTCTGTTTTTCTAGTGGGGGTAAATTTATCACTAAATTTTTAACATCGCTAGGACTAATATTTGCTTGATTTGCTGCTCCACCAGCATTTTTGGCTAAATAATATCTAATCTCACTCTGGATTATATGGTAGTATAAAAAATTATAATCAATGGAATTTTTATCAGTAATTATAAATTTGCCCACACGTTGATTTAATAAAAGCTGGGGGCATTTCAATTTAACTCTACCTACTTTACCAACGGCAGACGCAAATTGATTAACGTTAGAACCTGTAAGAGATATTAATATATCATTAAAAAATAACTGATATTTACTTTTACTTTCAAATAGTTCATAATCTACATACTGAACATCTTCTAATGTTACATATGGAGAAACAATATTTTTAATTTTTATTACAGGAACCCCAACATTCTTGAAATCAGTAGTTTTAAAAGCATATCCAGAGATTATATCTACCACATCCCCTAGCTTTTTAACCATCCAATCAGTTGGCAATTGTTTCAACATGCAGCACTCCTAGAAATCAAACCCAATATTTCCTAACTTATCCCTTACCTCATCCTGTAAGTGATTAGATTTAGCAAACATTTCAGCAAGTTCAGAGGTTAATCTTTGCATCTTATCGTCAAATGGCTCGCTTTCTACATAAGCCTCTTCCGAACCAACATAACGTCCTGGAGTCAAGATATACTCATGCTGCCTCACTTCATCTAGCATACTAACTTTACAAAACCCTTGAACATCTTCATAAGCCTGATCGTACTTCCATTTATGGTAAGTATCTGCAACCAACTTAATCTCATCATCTGATAATTCACGATGTTTGCGTGTTACCATCATTCCTAGCTTACGAGCATCAATGAATAATATCTCATTCTTTCTGTCATGCCCATTTTTAGACTTCTTGTTTTTAGTCACAAACCATAAGCAAACTGGGATAGTCACTGTATAAAAAAGATTGGTAGGCATAGTTACAATACAATCTACCAATCCAGCTTCAATAATATTTTTGCGGATTTCCAAGTCCTCTTTAGTATTGCTTGACATTGAGCCATTAGATAAAACAAATCCAGCAATCCCATTTGGGGATAATTTAGAGACCATGTGTGAAATCCAGGCATAGTTTGCGTTATTCGCAGATGGTACGCCGTATTTCCAACGTGCGTCATCTTTCAATCGCTCACCCCCCCAATCTTTGATGTTAAATGGTGGGTTAGCTAAAATATAATCAGCTCTTAAATTCTTATGTAAATCACCACTAAAAGTATCGGCATCTCGTTCACCTAAATTACCATCAATTCCTCGAATTGCTAAATTCATTTTGCACAAACGCCAAGTTGTTGCGGTATATTCTTGCCCGTAAATATGAATGGCATCTTTTCTACCTTGATGCTCTTCCACAAATTTTTGACTTTGTACAAACATGCCACCGCTACCGCAACATGGATCATACACCCGACCTTCGTATGGTTCAATCATCTGTACCAATAATTTAACTATTGATGGTGGAGTATAAAACTCACCCTCTGATGAACCAAAATTGCTAAGAAAATACTCATATACACGTCCTAAAACATCTTTTGCCCGTGATTCTTTATCACCAAGTTTGAAAGAAAACAAATCAACTAATTCACCTAATTTGGTCTTATCTATCTCAGGACGAGCATAATTTTTAGGTAATACCCCCTTCAGACTAGGGTTGTTTTTTTCTAGCACAATCATTGCATTATCAATAACCTGTCCAATATTTGGTTGCTTGGCGTGATTTTTGATAACTTCCCATCGAGCATCAGTTGGAACGAAAAATACATTATCTGCAATATATGCATCTGCTATTTCTTCTTCGGCATTGCCATCATTAATAAGCTGGTTATACTTCTCCTCAAATCCATCTGATATATATTTTAAGAATATTAAACCTAATACTACGTGCTTATACTCTGATGATTCAATATTACCTCTGAGTTTATCTGCCATGTCCCATAAAGACTGTTCAAAACCTAAATTCATAGTTGCCATTTTAATCCTCTTTGTATAAAAATATACAGTGCAAAATATTAGTTTATGGTAGCGTTTTGTGAGGGTTATGCCGTTTAATTATTGCTAACCACTCCTACCTTAACCATCGGGTGCGGGTATATTAACACCACTCAATAGTGAATAACTTATTGATAATATTGGTTTTTATTTGTGTATGTACTGGTTTGGGGCAAATTTGGGGCAGATATTACTATAATTATGCCAAAAATACAGGGGTATCCCGAATTTTGAGGCTACACCCTCCAGAAAATTTATTTCAGTGGAGCTAAAATTTTCATTGCCTTATAAACCATTATCCTTACCATACATTATCTATTTTCACTCAAACTGCCAATTTGGTAGTCTCACGTGCAATAATTATTAGTACTGATACAGATGTATGTATCGCTATAATAGCTTACCTAATAAATAAACAACTCTACCTATAACCCTCAACTCATCATCACCGTTAAAATGTTTTTCTGGATAGGCTGTGTTTTCTGAACGTGCTATTAATTTGCCTGATCCTAGCTCTTTAAACATTTTTTTTATGAATATATCATTATGTACTGAAATAGCATAAATACGGTTATCAAGTATTTCAATTTGTGCGGTATCTACAATAACTTTTTGTCCATCGTGTAATTCAGGAGTCATGCTATCACCCTGTACTTCGAAAATACAAAGGTTTTCCTCTTTCCATCCAAATATTTTAATATCATTGCGATCTACAGCATGATGACGAACGATATCCTGCTCAAATATTGTATTGCCGTTACCTGCTGATAAGCGATTAGCATATACTGGGATTTGCGCTACTGTTTCATATTCATTTGCCCCATCTTCAACATCAAGCTGACCTGGCTGGAGTTTAAATAATTGTTCAACTGTCTTTGCTACTTTAGAACCAAATTGTCTAGTGCCATTTAAAATCATGTAGTATGGAGTTGGACTAATACTATACTTTTTTGCAAAAGCATTTACCGAGCCCTCAAAATGTTCTTCAACCAACCGCAAGAAGTTATTAACTCGAATTGCGTTAACTCTATCACTCACTTTATACCTCATATCGAAATAAATTTACTCTCTCATTTTGAGAGATAGTGATATAATATCGCTAGAACTTTTTAATAATTTCCATTTTAAAAGTAAAGCCTACAGGCATTGCAGTGAAAATGGAATATGCATATTAGTTCTAGCTAACAGGTGGCTAAGTTTTTGCAAGCGACATAGCCATCTGTTCCTCAGGCTCTATTATACCATTATGAGAGAATAAATGATGATAAATTAAACTCTCGTACACTTGCTCAGTTTGCAAAAGACTCTTTATTTATAAATTTTAATATGCATACGGAGGTGTAACCTTGAATAAACCATTCATCAAATTATTACTAAAACATCCTATTGCATATCACAAATGTTTTGCCGAGCTAATGAAAAGTGCGAGCGGTGGCTTATTTTTATCTCAAGTCTACTACTGGTGGAGTAATAAAAGTGGTGATTGGAATTATAAATTTAATCAAGATTTTATGGAAGAGCTTGGTTTAAGCGAATGGGAATTAAGAAAAGCTAAAGAGAAAGCGATTGAGCTGCAAATAATTGATTTTAAGTTAGGTAAAGTTGGCAAATTAGCTAATGTACCATTTTACAAAATCAATGAGGACAGCCTATTTAGCCATTTAGAACAGCTAAGTAAAATTAAACATGAGCAAGCAAATTTCTCATCCTCATTAGCTATTGAGGAATCCACACTAGGTATTGAGTATAACTCTAAAGGTCATGAGGATACCTCAACAGGTATCGAGAAATACACAACACCTCTTGAGAGTGTCTCGCAACCATTATATACAGAGATTACTACAAAAACTAACTCAGAGACTATAGCAAAAAATATAAATGCCACTAACAATAAAACTGGTGAATTAGAAATACTACCAGAACCAGAAATAAAATCAGCATCTTGTAATAATTCTGGTGTGGTTACAAAAAATAGTGATCTTGTGTTTGATTATACTGATTTTGATGATTTACAGGCAAAAGCGATTGAGGCTTGGTTTGTTTATCGCAAAGAAGCTAAAAAGACCTACAAGACCAAGTCCCGTTTAACCGCATTACGCAATAAGATGCTGGAACTAAAAGCATCTGATCTACTCATTGAAGCAATTAACCACAGTATTGCAATGGAGTACAGGGGATTATTTCCGCCCAATAATGCTGGGCGTTATGTACCTTCAGGTTCACCGCCTAAAAAGCAGTTTAATTATGTTCATGATTTCACCAATGAAAAGCCTGGACAACAAGTTGATACATTTTAATTACGCTAAACCATAAACCAAATATTGAGGAGTTCACCATGTCAATAAAATTTACCTTTGGCATTATTGCAGAAGAACAACGAACCTGTGATAAACATAAGCAAGAGTATACTAGTCGTATGTTTATGCGTAGTGATGGTGGGGAATATTGGACTGGATGCCCTATCTGTAATGAAGAAGAACAGCGACAAAAACGTCGGCAAGAGCAACTTCAGGAACAGATCGCTTATAAACAACGCCAAATTGCCAGATTATTTAAACAATCGGCTATTCCACCACGCTTTAGTGATGATAGCTTCGACAATTACATTGCTGATACTGCTGAGAAATCTACAGTAAAAAACTCCATGCTAGAGTTTGCAAATAATATTGCCAACAATCTAAAACTTGGGCGCAATGTCATTTTAGCGGGTAACTCAGGCAATGGTAAGACGCATTTATCAGTTGCTACCGCTAAAACCGCTATTAATGGTGGTCATACCGCATTATTCACAACTGTTGGCGAAATGATCGACAAAATCAATGAAGCTGGCTGGAATAAAGCTACTGCAATTGATAACTATACCGTACCCGATTTGCTAATTTTAGATGAAGTTACCTACACGCTTAATAGCGAAGAGCAAAAAAACCTGTTTAAGGTTATCAATAAGCGTTATGAGCAAGTTCGTTCCACTATTATACAAACTAATTTACCCATGCCTGATCTTAAAAATGTGCTGGGTGAACGCATTATTGATCGCCTACGTGAGAATGGTGGAGTTGTGCTTTATTTTACATGGGAGAGTTATCGCAAATGAATAACACCAATTATACCCATAGCATTACGATGCCATACCCAATTAGCACAAATCGCTATTACCGTAACCTTCAGCATATTACTACTTTATCTAAAGAAGGTCGATTATTTAAACAAACAGTTAGGTTGGCAAATTTGCGCATTAAGCCAATTTTGGATGATGTGGTGCTAAACATTACTATCCACCCAAAACAGAAAAAAGATGGCGGTGCTTATAACCAGATTATTGACCTTGATAATGGGCTCAAGTGTATTTTAGATAGTCTGATTGGAGTTGTTTACCATGATGACAAGCAAGTTAAGGGATTACATGTTGACTATGGTTCATCAAAAGTTGGTGGTGCAGCCACAGTTTTAGTCAGTAAATTTGTAGTGTAGGTTACCTATTAAATGCAACATTTAATCAATAAGATTCATCATGCCAATTGTTTTGATGTTTTGGCTCAAATACCAGACAATAGTATTGACTTGGTATTAACTGACCCACCATATCTAACTACCAAATTGGAGTATGATGTTTTGGCAGCTAAAACCCTTGATTTGAACAAGTGGTTTGCTGAGATTATTCGTGTTGCTAAACCAACTGCACCAATATTGATTTTTAGTAGTGGCAAATTTACCTACAGGATGGTCAATATTGGCTGGCAATATTTTAGGTATGAGCTTATCTGGGATAAAGTTAATAAGGTAACAGGTGCATTAGATTCAAACTCCCGACCATTATTAAACCATGAATTTGTATTGTATTTTAGTAAAAACTTTGTACGTGGGAGCAATAAAAGCAATTTGGAGCGTAATGTTTATAACCATGAAGTGCTTGTTTCAAAAACTGATATTAAGAAAAATCGTGGCTTAACTTTATACGGCAAACACAATGGTTTTGAATATAAAAAACTCAATGATAAAAAATATCCAAAGAGCATATTGCGTTATAACAAACCCAATATTAAGTGGACGCATCCATCTGAGAAACCTTTCGGGCTAATTGAACGCCTAATTTGCCTATATTCTCACCCAAATAGCATTGTGCTAGATACTTTTTCTGGTAGTGGCGTAGTTGCTCATGCGTGTATTTTAAATGATAGAAACTTTATTGCTACCGAACTGGATGCCAAGTTCCATGCGGGTTCAATTAAGCGATTAAGTAACTGCATGTTTGCAAGTCAGGTTATTGCTAATAATGAATTTAATGCACTAGAACCAATTTGCGACGCACTGCGTCGTGATTTTAAAGTTAGTAATCATGAAGCACCAAACCATTTATAAAGAACTAGGTATTAGCTATAAGAACTATACCAAACTGCGCAATAAATACAGATTCTTTGCGTACATTACCGATTTATTAACACTGGATTATGTGCTAAACCTTGATGGTGATCTGGCTAATAACCTACTGAGGGATTTAAAAGAAATACTACAGCACAAAGCGGTATTGCGAGGCTTAGACTTGGCTTTATTTGGTAGTTTACGCTGTTTTAGTTTAGATAATTTGCAACTTATCCGTAGCTTGGCGGAAGCAACTAATCGTTACCAATCACATAAATGGCAGTACGGTAGTCCAGATATTGGGCATACTGGTACTGGAGATAAAAATGTCATCAATATATAGCCTAATTCAAAGCATTTACCAGATTGGCAATATGCTGGTATATAACGGTAAGAATATCCTGCTTGATGGTAAAAACGCCTATGAAGCATTACAAACTTACTTAACCGCACGTGAGCTAGAATTACTAAATCAACATATTACTGACTATTTTTATGGTGATGTAGCCGAATATAACAAGCATTTAATTGCAACTGGTCGGGATAAATTAGCGGGTTATGAGTTTGCTGTGGTAGCTAAAGAACATGGCTTGGATGTTTATGTAAAAACCAACCCAAACACCAACGAGCTTAAATACCTGACCTCCACTATTGAAGAACGCCACTTACAAAAGCTATACAACTATATGCTCTATGTTGCCAATAATCAAAACATTGCCCATATGCCTGAGAAAATTGCTAAAAAATATTTGCAAGATTTAATCAGGAGCAAGAGCTTCCATATCAACGTACCCAATATTGTATCCATAAGCAATTCTACCAATGAATACTGCTTTAGCTATATACCACTGGAGCAAATCCGAGAGCTAAACAAAAATAACCAAACCCCCGCATGGGATAACTTTTTACTCCAGTTTAATCTTGAAGTTGAGCGTGAACTATTTATGGCGTTTGTCTATAGCATATTTAAAGCGGATAATTTTGGTCGGCAAATACTCTGGTTACAAGGTGCAGGACTAAGCGGTAAGTCAACCGTAGTTAATGTTATTGCTGATGAACTAAAACGCTACGGTGAGCATTTAGTTAGAACCATTGCGGGTAGATTCAACTTTGATAAATATGGCTTTGATGGTTTAGATCAGGCTCGTTTATCTATTGTATCCGATACCAAAGAGCGAGCATTATTATCCCGCCCAGAAATATTGCAAATCACGGGTAATGATTATGTTCATGTACAAGGTAAATTTAAGCAAGCTAAAACCATCAAGATATTTAACAAAGTTATTGCCGTGAGCAATGTGTCACCGTTTGTGAGCATCAGCAAATTACATGAAACCAGCCGAATGCTGTATTTGAGGTTGGATACTGAGCTATGCAAACAACGGTTTAACTTTTGGTACAAAAATAATAGCAATAATGACAGAGGTGACTGGAAATCTCAACTACATAAAGAGTTTGACAAATTTTTAGCTAACTGTGCCGATTATTATTACAAATATTTAGCTACTGATGGTAGCTTTCAAATACCACCAGAGTTATGGAATAAGCTGGAGGAAAACAGCATTAGCAGTTACCGTAATGTAGTTAAAGCATTTGTGGATAATTGCCTTGCACACATTGATGGTAAGCGTATCTCGCTTAAGTCTGCTCAAGAAAAACTAAAGAAGTTCACTAATGTAAAAAGCGTCACTACTGTTTTGGCAATGGAGCTATACCAGACATTGGAATCTGAAGGCTATCGCATTGAGACTTTGCAAAATAAATCAGTAAAAATCATGGCAATTATGAACTGCCAATTTAAAAATGACCATCTAACTTTTGAACAACTACAAAAACAACTATTGGATAAGGAGTAAATGTAATGGCAACAGAAACATTGGAATTGCAACCAGTTGAGAGCAACCGAGATATTGAGAACAAATATCGGGATGAGTTACTAACCTTTTTTAGCAGTGGCATATTTTTATTTGACACCAAAATTGGTGACAACCAGCATACTAATCCAATTAAATTACAAAATGCATTGGTTGATTATTATTCAAACGATAAACTTAAAAAAATGACTAAACGCCTATTTGACGCAGTAAATAGCTACCATAAGGCGGAATTTGACCATCAAATCAACACTTCCACAGATAAAAAAGTATCCCATGTTGACAATAGCCAGCCGTATCAGAGCTACACCGAACAATTGCAGTTTATGAATTACACCGTGACTAAAAATCTACGAGATGATTTTATCTACGGCATTATGCTATCACTACTGATGCAGGAATTATTTAACACACCTAAACAGGTAGAAAATCAAATCATTAGTGAAGCAGTTAATAAAATCAATGACCGTATTGAAATTATATCCAGCGACCAGGTTATCAAGATTACTCAAGGCTTAACCATAGTCAAATGTAAGGCATTAGGTTTAAATCAGTATAAATGGCAAACAATGGAAGATGATCGGGTACGCCCAACCCATGAAGCCAATAATCAAAAGGTATTTGATTGGGATAACCCACCAGAGAAAACGGGACATCCTGGTACTGAGATTAATTGTCGGTGCAAGCCAGTAATTATTGTGGATAGAACTATGGCTAGTTTACTTGACTTAATGTAAATCCAAAGCCAGAACTACCGTTAGAAACTGAAGTAAGAGAAGCATTTAACTATAATTGCGTTATGATGAGAAATATAGAAAACCCCAGATTAGCGAATAAAAAAGCAAAAAATATTAATGCAGTTAATACCCAGTTTAATCCTGATTACTGTGGGCTATTAATTGAGCATTGCGAAAGTGGGCATTCTCTAGAGACATTTGCTGGAGCTTATAACATTAGCCCAGACAAGATTGTGCAGTGGGCAATGGAATATCCAGACTTTAAAGATGCCGCTAAAATTGCCTTAACCAAGCAAATGTATTACTGGGAATGCCAGCTACTGGAAGGTATGCGTTCAGGCGAAAAGTCGCAAATAGAATGTGCCAAGTTGATGATAACCAGCTTTAAAAATGTAACCGAAAACAAGATACGTGAGAGCCTATACGATGACTACAAAGAACAAAAAAACGAAAAACTCCGCACAACTGATACTGATTTAGCCAAAGAGCTTCAGGCTAAGTTAACTAAATTAGAGGAAATTAATAAGTAAAATGAATGCTCCAGATAGAGACACTCAATTAGCAAGACGGATATATAGGCTACCTACAGCCTATAAAACCGTTATATTGCAATTAGTCTCTAAATGTGAGGATTTACGTACCAAAGATTGTATAGAGCGACATTTACAAAATGCTAACAGTATTATTGGTTCATGCATGATGGATGATGGTTATCAAAAATTACCCAAAGTTAAAACCAAATATTACTTCATTGATAAACACGATAATAACCGCCTAACCATTGAGCAAATGGCACGCAAATTTAACAAATCCACCAAAACTATTTATTACTGGGTATACACCAAATACCAATTTTTATTTAACAATTATGAGGTTACGAGAGAATGAGTAATTTAAATACACAACCAGTATCGTTAACTCCAATATTAGGTACTCCATTACTGTACCAAGTCAATGCTGATACTACTGGTAAGGCTGTTCCAATTCAAAATCAAAGGCTGCATAACTTAGCTGTACAAGGGGCAAACTTTGGCAGTGGTACAGTTGCAATTGAGTGGTCACTGGATGGTACAACTTGGAGTCCATCATTAGGTACAGATGGTAAGGCAATAACCTTTACCCAAAATGGCTTAGTTGGTAGTTTATCAATTAATGGTATTTATTTGCGAGCTAGTTTATCAGGTAGTACTGGTGCGCAAAATGTAACCGTAACCCTTAATTAGCATCAATATTAGCCATGCACCAAATAAAGCTAATTCTGGATAAAATCAAGCATGGTACTGCAACCAATAGTGAAATTGAGTTAGCTAATAGCTGGCTACTATTACAAAAAATAAATAACTTTGCTAACTTTTGCAAATTCATGATACCTGAATTTGATTGGCAATGGTATCACGACATCATTATGAATAAAATACAGCAGTTAATTGATGTTGGGCGTGGTAATTTGATTATTGAGATGCCACAACAACACGGAAAAACAGTTGTGGCAGGAGTATTACTGACCAGTTATATTTTTGGTCGCTTTCCTGAGAAGCGATTGGTTTATGCCACCTATAATGAAGAGCGTGCCAAGGACGTAGTACAAAACGAAATCTTGCCCATGATTATGTCGGATATTTATTCACAGGTATTTCCTGAGAGTAAAATCAAATGGAATGTTGAGGAAGAGTTAGATAGTAAGATCAAGAAAAAGAAAGAAGCCACAGCTCTGGGATTTAGTAACGTTAATTCTAATCGTGGTGGTTTTAAAGCTGCTGGACGCAGAACCATGCTAACTGGTAAACCAGCACATCTACTTATTATTGATGATTATTTCAAAGATGATTCAGAAGCATTTAGCCCTAAAATTAGAGACCAGGTTTGGAATTGGTATGCAACAACTGCTCGTACTCGTCAGCAAGTTAATACTATAAAAATCGTATTTGCTACCCGTTGGCATAGTGATGATTTAATCGGTAGAATTAAAAAAGAAAGTTTACTCAATAGAGACAATCCAGACTATATTCAATGGGATATTTTAACTTTCCCTGCATTAAAAGAAGCTCATCACGCTAATTATGAGTATGACAAGCGTAAGATTGGCGAATATCTAGATGTTAACAAAAAACACTTATACGCTGAATTTAAGACAGACATTCGTGCTTGGCGTGCGCTATGCCAACAAGAGCCGCTGGATGAGAAGGGCTTAATATTCCAGCGTGATTATTTCCACCAATACGAACAATTGCCTGAAATACAGCAAGTGTATATTTCAATTGATACCAATTTTACTAAAACTGCCAAGCATGGTGATGATTGCGGCATTACTGTATGGGGAACTAATAATCATCGCTATTATTTACTGGATTTTTACAATGCTAAATACAATTTTATTGAGCTAAAAAATAAGGTGGTAGACCTAATTAAGATTTACCCCAATTATGCTGGCATATTGGTAGAACTAAAAGCTAATGGTGCAGCACTAGTAGATGAACTAAACCAATACTTCCCTAGAGTTTATGGCATTGACCCAGAAAATAAAAGCAAATTACAGCGGGCGCAGTATGTACTGGATGAATTTGTAAATAACCGAGTATTCGTGCCAACTAAGCAATTACAACCAAGAATTGATTTTTATATCGAGCAACTATGCCAATTCACTGGGCAAAAAGATGGCGTGGATGATCTGGTGGATAGTACCACCATGTTTTTAGGTTATGTGAAGCACACTATTATTCGCATACCTAGCCTTGAGAGCTTAAATAAGCTGGCAATACCTAATTTGGCTAATAAACTCTTCGGCAAGCCAAGAATGAGCAAAATAAATGCTACTGTAACCTCAAGTGGTTTTAGTCGGAGACGATTATGGTAGCAAAAAATAATAATCAGCATAAAAAGCCACGCACATCGGCTAAAAATGTGCAATCTGCACCACAAACCACACCACAAAAGCCGTACCTGCGTGTTAGTGATATTCGCAAATTTGCCAATAAGCCACGCATGCCAAGCTCATTAAATAGCATCAACCAAACATTGCAGAACTTCCAAAACATTATCTTTGATATGATGCCAGAATTGGATAGCAAACAAAAAGAAGCACTAGCTACGGCAATACCATATATGTATAACGTTGTGGGTGACTTTGTAACTAATCCATCATCAGTTAGTATTAGCACCTTTCAACGCATGGCATATACCGATCCAATTATTGCTAATGGATTGGAGATTAATAGTGCATTAGTTACCCGCAGTATTGGTGATTATTACCACGAGAATGAGAAAATACAAAAGCTAGTACGCTATAACCTAAAACACCTCAAAGGTGGTTTGCAGGGCTTGATTAAGGAAATGCTAACCTCAATGTGGGCTGGTTATTTCATTGGCGAGAAAGTAGTTGATGAAGAGAAACTCAAAACAACTGGCAAGTATTTAATTAGTCATGTTACACCGATGCCACCAATAACCACAATATTTGCGGTAGATGAACAAGGCAACGTTAAAAACCGCAATGGCGTATTCCAATACATCATTAACTCATACACACCAGGTTATCAAAATATGAACCTGCAAGAAGGCTCATTTATCGGTAACTTCAATGGTGCTGGGTTGAATTACAATAACGAGCTAATCGGTATTGACCCATTAGCAGCACTTGGTGATTTAGATTATCCTGCACGCCAACCCTATATTCAGTTGTTTGGTTTAATTGAAATACCACGAGACAAGTGCATCCACTTTGTAAATCGCAGTATTGATAATTTTAATAACCCATACGGTAGGAGTTTACTACGCCGAATCTATAATATTTACCTGCTTAAATATGGTATTCAGCAGTTTATGGCAATGGCATTGCAGTTTCGTGCATTCCCGCAAATGGTAATTTATACCGATGGACAACAGCAAATCCAAGATGATAATGGCAACATTACCACCAATTATGATGTTGGGCTAAAAGTAGCCGAGCAACGAGAAGGTACAGGCACATTTGTATTGCCTGGTATGAAAGGCACTTCATTTGATGTGCAGGCAGTTGACGTTACTGGTGAACTACAGGTATTTATCCAAATATTGCAATTTTACGACCAAGAAATCTACAAAGGTTTGGGTATTCCACCAAGTATGTTTGATAGTGGTGGTGGCTCATATGCTATGGGTTATATGCATGATAGCCTACACAGTAAAGTGCTTGGTGGTACTATTGATGAAGTAACCAGTTGCCTTATCAATCAATTAGTAGCTGACATTATTGATAAAAACTTTAAACCGTCAGAATATGATAACTTTGGTGCATTTAAAGAGCGAACTCTAACTTTAGATGATAAGCTCAAATATGCCAAATTATTTGAAACTGCCAGAAACTCTGGTATCTGTAGTACTCAATTAATGGATGACTTAAACCGTATGCGTGAAATACTGGATTTTACTTATACCAGCAAACCAGTACCTCAGGATGTAGTAAATAAATCCCCAAATACCAATGATAACAGCACCAATGGTAAAAATACCAATATGCGGGATACCAAGCAAGATACCGCCACTCCTTATGCTAACTGGAGTTAGTTTAATCGCTATAGTTATCGTTAAAATGTTTCTGAGCTACTCTGAGTGCTTCTTCCATAGTTGCATATACAGAGATAGTCTTATCATCATTATTTTTACCATTGATTAAGCTAAGTTCAAATTGTTTAGTCTCTTTATTAAAGTAAATAGTATAAATCCATTGCGAACATGCAGGATAGGCATATAATCCACCATCCTTGTTCCGCCAAGTTAAAAAATTGTAAACGTTGCTCATTAAAGTGCCACAATAAAAAAGTTATTATTGCAGCGATATTAGCACAGTAGAAATATGATTTTTTGCGAAAATTCGGGAAATGCTCTGGTTAAATTTTAGGTGACTTTACTTCATAGCGAAGTGTACGCTATAATCCCAGCAACTCATGCTACAAGAGCATGAAACAGGGAATAATCAAGGATTGGTACTCCTTAATTATTCGTTCACTAAATAACCTTTATTTCGCAAAGGAATTAGCTATGCTTCATGCATCCACTATTTTACTACAGTCGAACATCCTCGACAACCAATCAATAATTAGGCGTTATCTATCAGTAGTTGACGAAGTATTAAAACAACTGCAAGCTCTAAAAATAGATGCTGCTGTAACTACTGTTGTTAAAAATATACCTAATTATACTCAAATTGAATTAATTGAGAACTTAATTAGCCTGTGTAGATTAACAAGAAAAGACGGTACAACCACCGATTTTGATACTTATGCAAAAGAACTATTAGCCCAATTTTCAATTAATGAGCAGTTCTGCATTTTAGCTCACACAGATTTATCATCTGTGAATAATAACGTTGAAGACGTTGCATCCTCATTAGCCCTAAATTTTTATGATGTTATTCATCACTCCTTGATAAGTAGTGCCACCAAAGATAATGGAGGTACACCATGTCAAATTTAGATTACATCCTACTAAAAAACACTAATTTTGATAAAAAAGCGGTCATCAATAAATTTGCAAATCTCATTGATGATATTTTAGTCCAATTTAAAGCTGATGGTTTTGCTGATGCGATTGCTGGCATAGCCAAATGTGTGCCAGATGAAGCCAAATTAGGCTTAATTGATGGAGCTATTAAGGGTAAGTGTGAAATTCTAAAAGTTACTGATCTGCTAACCGATGGACAATTCAACAATTATGTCCCAAGAATATTGGCAAATTTAACGATTAATGAGCAGTTTTATGTATTGGCACATATCGATTTAAGTTTGCTCAGAAATAAAGTAGAAGAACCAAATTTAGTGTTCGCTAATACAGTGTACTCAATTATTCGAAGTAGGATAATTTGTAAATGATTTATGTCAAAATGTTACGCTAATGAACAATTATGGTTTATCATTTTTTATAACTGGTAAACCAATCCTACATAAATAGTTAGCAAATCTTTGAGATAAACTTTCTCTAAATAACTCATTTACAGTTGCTAGGTATTTATCTTTATACTGATTATTAAATAGTTCAAGTATTGGCACAGAAAAATAACATTTAAAATCCACGACCAATTCAGGTATTTCGCTATATTTACTTAAAAAGTGATATCGATCTTCTTTATTTTGGCGAAGTCTTTTTTTTGCAGTATCACTAGACCAATCAGTCATAGAGGTTATTTTATATATTTCCTCAAGATATGTATTATCAAAAACCTTAGCGGAATTAAACGCTGGAGCTAATAGTATATTTGGAATAAATTGTTTTACTCTAGTTGGTTGGCTATCTTGTTGAATGGAATATAATTTAGTTATTTCATAGTTCATACTTTCTAAATCACATTCTTGAGACAAAACAACTACATATGGAAATGTTATTTCACCATCACCATAAGGACTTTTAATACTAAAGTTGACTAGAACATCTCCCTGAGAAATTCTCACTTTTTGTTTATACCCATCAAATAAAGTATTGATTTTATCATAATACAATTCAATGCCATCTGCAAGGGTTGATAAAGTTAAAGAAGATTCATTGTTTCTAAATTTTAGTGGAATTATTTCTTTGTTAAACACTTGAAAATAATTATTATCATTTGTTTTGTATATGCCATTAATATTAGGAATTTCTTTTTTGATATTTTCAGAGCTTAAATGAGAAATTGAATAATTATCATACCAAAATTCTTTTGGTTTAACAAGGTATAATCGCTCTATCTTACTTACCAACATGTCGAGGTGTCTCTAGATAATAATTATGTCTGAAAGACTCTTCAAATTCATGAATTCCGTTTTCTAATTTTTCAAAACTATTTAGATTAAATGTAGACCTATTAAAATCTGAGTTACTAATAATATTATCAGAATCCAACACTTGAAATTGCTCAACTATAGGCAACTTAGTTTTATTATACCTTTCATTTCCTACAACTAGATAATTTTTTACTTTAGGATTCATGCTCAACTCCCATTATTTTTCGTACCTTATCGGTTATTGATTTTTCAAATAATTTTTCAATTGAAGTATGGAATTTATTAATATGAGTCTCAAATAACTTTTCGTTCAGTACATTAACCGCATAACAGTCATAATCCAATATAAACTCATTTTTTGACACTCTAGCTGGAAAATCTGGATTTAAAATCCCATAAATAAAATTCATCAAATAGCTATCATAATTAAAAATAGTTTGTCCAATAGAACGTGCAATGCTACGTTTATCTTCCTCTTCAAAAAATCTACTAACTGGTGTTGATAATGCACTATTTACATATGAAGTCCAACTTAGTGGATCATTTTTAGGGATATTCAGTTGATTAATAAACCTCAATCCAATCCTATTCAAAAAATCCACACTACTTACTTTATTAAAAACATCTAAAATAGTTCTTGTAAACACCACATAAGCCTCAAATGTTTCATAACGAGTCGTATTAATGAGAATAAAGTTTGGTGCAAATGTCACCTGAAAACTGTTATTATCGCTACTAAATATTCCTAGAGGTTCTTTTTTTAGATCGTTTTCTACTAATCCATCCTTAATTTTTGAGGTAAATTGATTCAATTCTTTTACTTCAAATTTAGAAAATATATGTCTCAAATCTTCATTGAATTTGTTTAGTAATTCATTATCAAAGTTTGTTATAGCATTAAAGTCAAGCCTTAAAATAACGCTAGTTATAAAATTTGTTTTATATTTCATATAGTTGTTAGTCCGTAAAATGGAACTTGCATTAATAGTCTATGCTAGGAGTTATTTTACCATATACTGAGTCACTCACAATCATATTAAACAAACTTATCACATGATAATCTTCACTTATCCAGAATCACCATTAGAAACAGCACAACTCTGCCATCATCAGTAAAATTGCTTCCTATATGGAGCAATTATCAATGCAAAACAATAAACCCAATAAATACGTATTTAGTAATACTGGTGAGGTGCAAACCTACCAAGAGCAGGACGATGCTTTAATTGTTACAGCATTGTTATGCAAAGTTGGTACTTTTACCGATGCCAATGGCACAGAAGTTAATCTCAGCAAAGCGCAACTGCAAGGCTTAGTTAATACCTACAATTTGGAGGTAGAGGCTGAGTATAGCAAAATTCAGGCTAATAAAAAAGAGCCAATCGGTCGCATATTCCTCGAAAAACTCCTGCGTAAAAAAACACCAGAATTATCTCTTGATGAAGTAACGCTTGCTCCAGTTACTACCGAACATACGCTACATAACAGCTTCGTTGTAGGTAGAGTTCTTGGTCGGCTTGAATTTAAAGAAATAACCGACACCTATGGCGAAATCTGGGGTAAATTATTTATCAGTACCAAAGAGTATGTGGATAAGGTCAAAGGTGGCATTTTAAACCAAATCAGTATGGCATTTTATCCTGATAGCAATAAGCTGGAGGAAATTAGCTTCACAGTATATGGTGCTATTGATGGTGCGCAAATTATCAAGATGTCACAAAATGGTATTAAACCAGATAAAACCATGTTAGCCACTACTATTGGTGAACTGAGCAAGAAACTATCTGCTATCAACAATGAGATCACCGACATTGATACCAAATTATCTGCAGTTAGAAATAAACGAAGTTTGGAACGCACCGTTCTGGGCTTGGTACAGTTCGGTAAGATTTACCCACGTGACCGTGATTTATTGGTAACCAATTTAGTTAATATGAGTTCGGATAATGACCGCAATATTTTACTTAGCACAATTAAATTATTACCCAATGCAGTTGATTTGCGGGTGTATAACAAAAATAAACAAGCATTTAGGATGGAGGAATTAGTGATGTCCAAAGATAAAACCGTATTAGTGCAAACTGCTGAGGAAATATCCAACGCTGTGCAGGAAAGCCTTAAATTATCAAAGAATAAGGAATCCGAAGCTAATACTACTGAAGTAAAACCAGAAACCAAGTTATCTGAGCCAGATGCAGGACATGATCGCCAGCATTTCACCAAAGAGCATGCAGCAATTTTATGCGATATGCTTAAAAATGGCAAAAACAATGATGCTATTGATTATCTTAAAAAGTTTACTGATGAGGCAATTGCTACTGAGGAAATCCAACAAACTGCTTTAAGTGATAATAAACCAGAAAGCAAGCCAACTGATGAAAAGCATCTTGAAGATGAAAAAACCAAAAAAGAAGAACTAAAAATGAGCGTATTGTCGCAAATCTCAAAACTAACTGATATTTTACATAAGCTACCATAAGGAGGCATCAATGATACCAGCACCACAAAATAAAACCCAGTTGCAGCAAACCTATACTAATTTATGGGCAACTGACCCATCATTAGCCTATTTTATTGATGTAGAGTTAGCACCCAGCACCAATACTGATGGCTACCAGCCTGGCTGTATTTTAGCCCAATATACTGCTGGGCAATATCAAGGTCAATGTGTCAATTACGATCCGAGTGGTACAGATGGACAAAATGTAGCCTTGATTGTATTAACTGACCAATACCTCACTCCAGATGCACAAAAGTTGGGTACACAAGGTCAGGCATTAGTGCAAGCGGTATTAGGTGGTGCTACATTTTATCAAGACCAAGTGTACTTTAATAAGCAAGATGGTACAGATAATATTGCACCAGCAATTGCGCAAATTGGAGGCAAGATTGCTTTTGGTCGTGTTGGCTTATATGCAATTGGTACTTAATATGATAGTTTTATGGAGCACAAAATGACTATAGATCAAAATTTACTTATCAAAGCCCAGAAGATTGCCGAAAAAGTCCGCTCTCAAGTTGGAGTTATTGACGTTGAGCAATTACTGGAGTTTGGCAGAGCCGAAATTAAAAAATCAGGTAATCTAACTAAAAAAGTTCAATTTTCAACAGATAGCACTATTAGTGTCGGACAGTATGGTGTTGTGATTGATAATATCCGCCGTGATTATGGTTCAACTGAGGATTCAACCTTTAGTTTAGATGATTATTTCCCTGAACGTTTTAGTAATATGCCATATATTGTAAACTCAATTCTTGAAGGTAATACAGGGCTATTACCGCCAAGAGCATTAGGTCAACCAATACCACAAGTTAAACGACTCAATATTAAGTCCACTACATTTAGTGCTGCTGGTTATGCAGGCGGTATGTCATTTGGTGAATTAGATATGTTCCTACGTAATTTAAGCTCTCAGGATATTTCAGAGAACGGTTTGGATACTTATCTAATCTACAATGAGCTAAAACTATTAACTCAATTATATTCACGCAAGAAATTGCTTACTGCTCAAGCAGCAACGTTAGGACAGATTGAATATGAGTCTGATGGACAGTTTGACTTTCAGGCTAACTACGGAATACCTGCAGAAAATATTGTCCGCCCAATATCAGGCAACTGGCTAAATCCAAATAACACGATTAACCAAAATGCAATGCCATTTCAGGATTTGTCTTATATTTTAGATCGTTATCCACCATTTTATAAGTTCAGAAGTGCCTATATGCGTGGTGGTAAATTAATCATGAATCCGACTACTGCCGATGGCTTCTTGAACAATATCAATAACAACGAATGGGCAAGGAACATCTTTGGCAATGCTGCCATATTTAAACGTGCCACTATGGATATGTGGTTACAGCATATGTACCCATCTGGCAATTTGCAAGCAGTTATTGAAGATGACATGTATATTGATGATGATGGAGTTAGCAGATATACTATTCCTGATGGACGTATATTAATTGGCTTTGACTCTGCATCGCATGGTGGTAGCTTGGGTGAGTTTGTATTTATTCCAGCGGCACAAAAAGGCGGATTATTAAATGCACAACCTGGTGTTTATACCTTATTGGAGGATTGTTCAGTACCAGGTAGTCGTGGCGGTGTGGGTAATCCATTTGTAAATATTATCGCTGGATTTAACGGCTTACCACGCATAGCCAATCCAAACAATATGTTAATCATTGATGTTTTAGCTGTAAACAGTGACTCATCACCTTCATCATTTCAAGAGGAGCAATTAAATGACCGAGAATCAAATAACCAAAGAGCAAATACAAACAAACGAAAAGGTGCGAGTGCGACTTAATCTAACCAGCGCAATACCTAGTAAGGGATTAACAACTGATCCAATAATTCACAATGCTAATGAGGTTGTGGAGGTTGAACCAGAATTAGCCAAGAAATGGACAACTGAAAAGTATCGCAGAAGTCCAACTAAAATGTGTGAGCGCAAAGGTGGTGATTTCTTATTGCCTGAGTATATTACACGGGCAAGTTATGTATAAAGGCTAAGCGATGCCAGCAAATTATTTGCAACCACGTTATCTAACTATTGATGATGTAAAGCCGTATCTTGAAGGTAAAGTTACATTTGCTGCTGATATCAATCAGGGGTTACCTGATGACCAATTCGGTGAGCTGATTGCTTTTGGTGAGAGTGCATTAGAGCGTGATTTTTCACCATACTTCAAGATACCATTACAAACTACCGATGGTGCTAACTGGTTGCAATTACCTGCGGATACTATTGCATTACTTAAAAAGTGCTTAATTAATCGTGCCTGTTTACAGACTCTACGTCAGACCTTTGGTAGCAATACCAATGTGCGGGGTGATAACTATGAGGACAAGTATGAAGTTGAATATTCGGCATTAAAAAGCACTTTATTTCAACAAAAACCCAATGGAGTATTTTTATTTCCACCAGCAGCAGGCTTGGCATTAGCTAATAATGGTATTAACTATAACAACGTATTGCCTGGCGGTAAAAATGTACCTCTTGGCGGGGGTAATGTACCAAGTGCGCTAAGTTACGCAAGAACTCGATTAAATAATCCTGGTCGTTCTTTTTGGTATTTCTATGTCAGAAAATAATACCAAACAAGCTATTAAACAGGCTGTTATTGATGCAGTCAATGATAGCAAAGACGAGATTATCAGCCAAATTACTAATCAAAAGCGCACCATGTTCGATGATAATTCACATGCATGGTCACCATTATTACCGCAGACCATAGCTCGTAAAAAACGAGAAAAGGACTTATTCAGATCACCTGAGAGTATCAATATCCGCAATGGTGATTTATTCAGGGCTTTTACCAATACAGGCAGCTATAAAACCACAAAGAGCAATGAACGCATTGATTTTGATATTGAGCTAGATGATGATTTGCAAAATAAAACCAATGTGGTAGCTTCGCATGGGCGTAATATAGTTGATGTAACCCAAACTGAACTAAACCAGATAACCAACACCTTAGCAAACGTGATTGCTAAAACTATAAGGCAGAAATATGAGTGACCGTATTGATAAAGCTACCTACAGTCTATATTGCAATTTACCATCGCAATTATTAGTGCAGTCAGTAGTAAATTATTTCAATAGCCCACTATCGGGTAAGTTTGGGCAGTTATTTGGTAGCAATGTATTTTCTTATCGGCGTGATGATACCGAAGAACGAGTATTACCATCCCTCAACGTTTACTCACTTGGCTTTGAAACCACTGGCGATTTAGCGTATTTGCTTGGTAATCTTCGACTAGAATTTAATTTGCCAGTAAAACTTATTCGTGCTCGGCAAACTGAAGCAGGTATCGTAATTGGTGAGAGCTTGTTTTTGCTAACTCGTAACCCACAGTGGTTAATGAGTATTATGGAAACTGTGCCAGCACTTAAAGAGCTAGGTACACGGTTATCAGCTAATTATGAACCATTGTACCCACATGATAAAGATAGCTTGATGTTTTTTGTAACTATGAATTACAAAGTTGATATTGCCAGTTATTTTGATTATCTAAATGACAACGGGCTTGATGTATCCGATCCATGCAATGTGGCTGATATTGTTAAGGTCTATGATTTGGATATTCCACAACTATAGTTGATTTATACTAATTTAACTACAATTTTATCCTGCCCAATATCACCAATAATTATGATATTAGGATCTTTATATTGTTTGTTTAAATATTCAAATTCAATTCCCAATTTATTGATTTCTTCATCACCGCAGTCTATGGGAATATTTATTAATTTGTTGATAATTGAATGAATTTGCGTTAATAATATTTCATCCCATTCGTTTAATAAATTAGCTATTGCCTCTCGTTTAAAGACTGTATCTTCACTTTGATTATTTGAGGAATACCCAGCAGCTTCACCAATTTCTAAAGAAAATCTACACTGAATAAAAGACCTTTTAATATTTTCTTGTTTTTTATTTGGCGAGTGTGCTGCAAAAGTATTTCTATATTCTAAAATTGAGGCATTATAAAAATTATCATTTAATTCTAAATTAAGTTTTTTGTTAAAGCAGTCTAAAACTTCTTTTTGTAAAAAACATGCATTCATTAATCCGTAAAATCTCAAATAACGTTCACCTACACTTGAATCCTTTGTTGCACCACCGACACCATATTTTCTAAAGTTGTACTTAGCTTCTTGAGTATCCTCTAAAATATAGAAACAATCAATAACCAAATCATAATTTTCATATTTAATGGTTGTATATTTTTTTAATAAATTTTCAAATGTAACATCATTCCCGCTATTATTAGATGCAATAAATATTCTACTAAACATTTTTCGGCAAACATCAATATATTTATCAATTAATTCAAATTGGGTTTTTTGAAAAGGTATTTCTGGCATTATGAATCTTTCTATTTATTTGGCATAATTTTAACATTTTTGTACCACTAGAAATACAGGAAACTAAGCGAGCCTAATTCTGGACTAAGTAATATCCATTTAAATGATTTTATTTAGGTTAAAGGAGCAAGTTTCTCATGCCAATAATCAACAAAGTACCAAATAAAAAAATCACTATCAATTTACAGGGCGCAATCGGTATTCCTAGTACCGATGCCAATATCTTATTAATTGGGCATAGAAGTGGCGTAGTTAGTGGCGCAGTGCCCAGTTATGCAGAGTTACAACCTAAATCAGGTTACCCATTATTAACAGCATATAGGTCATATGATTTGCCGAGTTTTAGTAGTGGTGACACTGCAATTAGCTATATGCAGGCATTAGGATTTACAGCAAACTATGGTTTATCTAATAGCCTATTATTCCCAGCACCAACTCAGGTAATTACGCCACCAAGTGTGAGTTCATTATCAAGTGGCGAATTATCAGCTAAAACCAAATTCAAGAAACAATCTCTACAAGATGGTGCATCTACCGTAACCCTACAATGGGATGTTGCACCAATTGGCTTTGATTTGCTAGTGGGCAGTAGTAAAGAAATAAACATCATCCAGATTAATGGTGCTAATACTGCAACGGCTATCACGCAAAGCGTTAACCTTAATCCATATCAATTAGTGCTAACTAATGTACAAGGAACATTCACTACTGCCGCCCAAATTGCAGTGAGTTACATTGATACAGATGCCAATGTACCTGATCCAGCCAGAACCGATGAAATCTGCATGATGGTATACAGTGCTGTCAATAGTATCAATACTAACTTCCCACAAACCATTAATACTATTACACCAACAATTAGTATTTGCTTTTTAAATCCGATGGATACTGGATTTAACCCTAATAGTACGCCAATCCAATATCTAAATAGCGATGGCAGCAATGCTGTATTAAGTGCGGTACAAACGCTACCTAACGGCAACACTGGTATTTATTTTGCCACCACGCCTGCTAATTTTGGAGTAGCTCCGTTAACAGCACTTGGCAACACGTTAGTCAGTAAAGACTCGTCTAATAGTGGTACGTTGGTACAAGTATTGCCTGGTATTACCTCTAGCGGTATCGGCATAGAGTTAACCAATATCACAGGAACATTTGCAGTTGGTGATGGGGTTACTATTGCTTTGGATAGTACTCAGGATATATTTAGCCTATTAACTACAGCCAAACAATATCCAGTTAGCCCATATGAAGTTAAGACTCAATCGGATATTAGTAGCCCGACATCTAAGTTTGTACCACTATTTAATTATTTGGCTAAAGCTAATGCACCAACTTCGGTTAATAATGGTTCATTTTTTGCAATGGCTGTAGTATCTAATATCTCAATACCAAAACAACAAGCAAGCACTTTACCAGTATTTGATCCATCCACATTTGGTGCTGAATATATAACAGGAGCATATTATCCATACATCAGAAAACTTGGCGATTATCCACTAAATAGTGCGATTGTAGCAAGTCAGTATGCGGGAATTATTGCCTGCAATGATGTACCCTTTAATCCACTAAATAACGTATTACTCAAATTACCAGTTGTAGCAGATTTAACTACAGTATTAAACGATTTAAGCTCCATCACAGTTGCAATTAATCTAGGCTGGACACCTATTGGGGTTAACTCTAAATTACAAGCCTATATTGTGCGTGCAGTTACAGGCTTATTGTACTTACCTGGTACAGAAGCACCAGATACTGAGTATTTCCCAGTTACTGATTGGCAAATAATCGGCTTATGGAAGAAGGCAGTATTTCAGGCATTGAGTCAGCCATCATTTACCAATAAGCGTAAGTCAACCCAGTTAAAAGACAATATCATCAATGCATTACAACCATTAGCCCTAAATTTTGAAACACAAGGCATGTTTTATAACATGGCAAAACTAGTTGGTGAATTCCAAACTACTGATGATGCCCAAGACCCAGCAAAATACAATGTGATTACTCCAGTTTGCGTGACCCCAGAATTTAACGCAATTGAGGTAACCGTAAACGTAGTTAGCTATTTATCGCAAGTAACTACTACAGCTTAGATACTATAAGGAGCAAGCAATATGGCAGGATTTTATGCAGAACGTGGTTTTATAACCCTAAATGGTGTGCCATTTACCGATCAGGGTAATATAAAAAGCGTAACAGTCAATGTTAATGAGAATTTAAGCGATGTGCCTGGTATGACAACTGACCATTCAACACCAGGTTTTACTCGTGGTAATACAACCGTTAGCGCAGCAGTTGAGATATTTATACCTAATCAAGGCAACACGATACCCAATTTTTCGGCACTGGATTATGAGAGTAATAATTTTGCTCTTGTGGTAGTTGCAAGCTCCAATGCTTATAACGGTAAATATGCTGGTAAAACCTATATCCTGAATAACATTGCTTATGATGGAGGCTCTGCTGGTTTTGCAGGTGTCGGACAAGTCGGTACAACTACGGCTAATTTTAAAGCACAAACTTATCAAGAGGTTAATTAATTAGCCTATAAACCAATTTAGGAAAGTAAAGAATTATGCAAAAAATACATACACCAGATGATAAAGATACTAACAAAGCTGATTCAATTATTAAAGCCATGAAGGTAGCTCACGACCCCCGTGATGATGACAAATTACCTGAGCAAAAGTTTAGTGAGATTGAGGCTCAGTATGACTTATTGAAGCAGATGCGCAGTGGCGTGCATTCCAAGTTCATTATTGAACATGATGGTAAAGAATTTCCGATGCGCCTAATCTCTGAGGATGAACAACAGGAGTGTTTCTTAAAATCATTGGCTGATTTTTACAAATTACCCGAATATTGCCGTATTCATACGCACTTAATTGATCGTTATAACATGGTGTTTATTTTAGAAAAAGCACTGAGTTCATCTCCACTAAACCCAACTGATGGTACGGTATTTATGACGCTAAAATGCTTAAAATCAATGACATCAGCAAGTTTAAGTTCATTATTTGCCAAATATACCGCAATGGATAAACAGCTAAACCCATGTGTTGATGAAATGACTGACGATGAGTTTGAGTTTTTATTGGAGGAATGCGTAAAAAAGCCCGAATTAGTGAGCAGCTTATCGGTACTGCAATTGCAGAGGATAGCACATATATACATCAAACACCTCATATTACTTCGGGACAAATAAGCTATTACTTGCTATGGCGTAGTTATCTTAATCAAAAACAAGCTGATAATGAGGTTAAGCAACTTGCCATATTTGAAAAGCTAAGGGGTAATCGTGGCTGAAAATATTATCAAAGTTGTATTTGAGGACAATAGCAATAGTGGTGGTACTACTAATTCAGGTGCTGGAGGTAGTGGCAATAGCTCACCACTCAATGGTACAGCCACCCCATCAGAAAATATACTCAGTAGCTTCTCAGCTAAAATATCCCAAGCAGTAGAATTGGTTAAAAGTTTAAGTGCACAAAATAAAGTCAATTTCACTAATTTAAAACAAGCTGCATCTAAAATTGACCCGATATTCGATCCTAAAAGCGTTAAGGATTTTAATAAGGTACTCAAAGATGCAACTGCCGATAATGCTTCCATAACCAAACAATTTAAAGAAATCAACAAATCACTACTTGAATTTAATAAACAGCTCAAAAACTCCAATGAAAATACCAAAGATAACAACTCTAGCAATAAAAATAATGGTAGTGGTAATAACAGCAATACTATAGCTACCATTGCCAAAACCGTAGCAGGTGGATTACCTCTTTATTATGCTACTGAGGCATTTAGAAGTTATGCTGCAACCAATGCGCTAGACTCTGGTAATAATCTAATGAACCCTTTAACCTATGCCAGTCAAAGACGGGGACTACAGTTTGAGCAAGATAGAAGTATTGCTAGTGGTATTGGTGCATTATTGGGTGGTGCTATTGGTTCAATTATACCTGGTGTTGGTACAGCAATCGGTGTAGGTATTGGAGCTACTGCAGGCTCACAAATTGGGAGCTTAGGTTATAGCTATTTTGGTGGGCAGGATAATGCCCAAGATCAGCTTCAATATGAAGTTAGCCAAAACTATACCAATCTAATGCGAGGTAATAGCCTATCGCATCAGTTAGCTTCGATGTACGGCAATACCTTTAATAAACCCAGCGAGAATATGTTTTTATTGCCCCAGTACCTACAAATGGGCAATATGAACCAGTTTGGCGGTAATTTATCACAATCCGATTTAGCTGGCGTTGCTAAAATATCCGATCGTTATAATGCTAACCCTGCTCAAGTTGGTAGCCTACTTACCCAGATTAATGCATCAATCAAAGATATGAGTGCCACATTGTTAAATGTTGACTCCCATGCACAGAAAACTGGTGGTGATATTGTATCCCAATTGGCAGTAGCAGTACAGCTTATGCAAAAAGGCGGATTATCCGCACCTGATGCGATTAATAAAGCATTTAATCAAAGTTTGTATGGTACTACCTATGCAGGAGCACAAAACGGTTATTTTCAAAGTTCCTATATTAATCAATTCAGGTTACGTACATTGGGTAAAGTTGCAGGCATTGATGTTGAAGGAGTAATGCAAAGCGATCCGAATGCAATTGCTAAATTTAACCGCCTGCAATCACGAGCTGAGAGTAATAGATTAACGCCTAATGCAGGTAATTTATTGGTAAATATGGTATCCCAAAGTTTAGGCTTAGGTAATGGCATAATCAATGCTAACGCAGCTAATCAAGGTACATCTACCCCATACACCGATATATTCAATAAACTAAGTAATCCTGAAACTGTACAGCAAAAAAACTATAAGAGTCTGGGTGTTAAAAATCCTGACCAAGACCTGTATGGTGAAATTAATCCACATAACTCATTTAAAAATTCAGTGGTAGATAGAGTAAAAGACTTTGGTAGCAGTATCCTTGATAAAGGCAAACAATATGTTAGTGAAGGTTTAACTCATTTATTAGCAAAGGAATACTTATCTAATCTGCAACAAATGGAGGTAGATGAAAAATCTGGCAATATGACAGATTATCAAAACTTGGAACGGTTAAATAAAAACTTAGAACAGCAAATTAAAGCCTTAAATAAGAATACCCAAGCCCTACAACAAAAGAATATTGCTGGAGGTAGTAGTTATGGCAACTAATGCATCACTCTACAATTTGCTAGGTTTAACCGAACAAGGTCTGCAATTATTTAACGGTTGGGATTTACAAAATGCTCAATATAATGGCGTTAATTTTTATATTGCTAAACCATTTGGTAGCGGTAGTATCACTAACACTTTGGATATTATCAATACTGCAACTGCAATTATTGGCAGTGATGCTAACTCATTCCCACTAAACAGCAATCTACCAATAGGTACAAAAGAATATTTGCAAGAAATACGAGATAATGTAAGACGTAAATTGGTAGTGCATCCACTGGTTAACACCAACTCCAATATTATTGAGGATTTAGGCTTTGAGGTTGAGCGGTTTAATGGTATTGGCTTGATTATTGGTGATAGCTATTACACCGCATATAGCAATTTGTACAACTACTTTTTAGCTCGACAAGGCGATGTAACTTTTGAAAGCATCCCTAAAGAATATCGCAATGTCCTTCAGCATCCAGTGCGTGGCAAAATAGAAAATGTATTCTTGCATGAGTTTCGGGTAATTCACAGTTCACAACGTTGGAAAGGAATATTATTTGAATTTACCTTTGTGGCGCAAGAAGTAACCGCAATTACACAAAAATCACAATCTACCATCAACAAAGTTAACCAGATGTTTAATCTGATTATTGGTAGCATCAATGATATATTAGCTATTATTGCACAAATTGAAGCCTACGGTAACATGATAAGCACATACTTTAACAGTACCACCCCAAGTAATGCGGTTAATTTTGCCAATCAGACTGTACCGCAAATTAAAAATTATAGTGTGCCATTATTGCGTAATACTGCAACTATTCTGTATAACAACTTTAAACCCCAGAGCTATACCAATTATTACTTTGAAAACCAAACTGTCGATTATTCAAAGTTTGGGGTACTAACTCCATATGCAACAGGCTCGGATGATACCAGTATCAACGCATTATTACAAATCTATAACGCTAATGTGCAGAATGAAATCAATCAAATCAATGGCTATGGGTTAAATATTCAGGCAAATAACCTAATAACCTCACTCAAAAATAGCTATGTCAATTTGCTGGATTTATCCAAAAACCTATCCATCAACAATAGTAGCCAATATATCAGCTACCCAGTGCCTTATACCATGTCGATCCGAGAATTATGTTTTAACAATAACCTCGACTTTGATGATGTGAATGTTATACAAAATATTATTGCTGCAAATCCTGGCAAATTTGCCTCAGTCAACAAAATAGTAGTTGATACTGTTTTGTTGCTACCGAGAGCTTAATCATGAATAACGTTAGCTATATGGTTTCAATCTTTGACATTATTACTAATCAAAATAACATCATCAGTAATGATACTAAAGATATTACTGGATTATTGAGCAACTACGGCATAGAGCGAATACTAATCATGAATAATCTGTTTATGCCATTAGCAAATAGTGCTGTGATTGATTTAACTTATAGTGCCAGTAACAATAAAACCAAGTTGTTTAACTCGGCAATTGCTGAAGGTAACTTAGTAAAAATTGAGGAAGTATTTAACAATAATTACAAAACAGTGTTTGTGGGTTATATTGCTACGGTAAATATTGGTCAGGATACCCAAATTGGCTTAAATCTTACACTGAACTGCTTATCGCTACTTGGGCAATTATCCTACCAATTAGTAGCTAATGATATTGACGATACCTTGATGCTCGGTGGTGGTGAATTCCCAATTACTGATTTTGTAGCTAATCAGGTGGAGCTGGGCAAGATATTGATAGCATTTCAAAACCAATCCCTGATGAGTTATGCACTCAATCATCAAATAATTAGTAGTTATGATAACTATGATGGACAACAATTAGCTTTCTTAATTCCAACTGGGCAAGACGGTTTAACCAGCAAAACTGCTGTTTATTTTTTTGCCTCAACCAACGACAACCGCTTTGATAGTTTATTGCGTACCGTATATGCTTATCAACGACTCATTTATCAGGATTTGGATGGCACAATCAAGATCGCCATACCATCAGTTGCAGAGACTGCCATTGGTAGCTTTTATCAATTTGACATTGGCAAGTTTAACGATACGGTAGATAATAACAGTATCAAGTATGAACGCTATAGCATTGCTAAAAATGCTGGCATAGTTTGTAATCGTGCATTTGCCTCTCTTATCCCAGTTGGGTTTAATTTGGTAGGCAAAAATGAAAAGGATACCATTAATTATGTGTCCAATCTGTCGGGTAAAATATTTACACGTGGGCAGGCATTACTAAACTCAGGTATTTTTACTATCAGCAAGCATGACATCATCGATTTAAGCGACAACATTATCAAAGACCCAACACTATTGCGATTATTTGATATTACACAAGGCAGTAATAGCAATATTGTAGCCACCGATGTATCAGGAGTGAAGAACAGCAAACCAATCGTAGGATTATATGCTAATCGCTTATTGGCGCAGGATGCTTTCCTAGAAACACAGCTAGAAATAGATTTGCCACGCCTATCTTGCTACAATGCAGCTAATGGTGAGTTAACTGATATACCGCTGGGCTATACGGTCAATGTTGATGATAATGGCAATCTTGGATTAGAAACTAACAAACTGTATTGCTACCAGATAGCACTAAATTATGACATCAACAACGGTACACGGTTAAGTCTTGGATTATGTAAGCCATACAGTTTCACAACACTGTGGGCTGGTACAAATGAGTAGGAATTATGAGCGACTTTAGAAAAGCAATCAACTGGGTAAAAACCCGTTCCCTTATATTAGCTGGTTTTATTAAAAATGCCAAGTTTAATAATGATGGCAATCCAAGTGTTACCACTGATGTAAATAACATCACGGTTATTGGTAATAATCGGCAAAACGTGGCTTGTGTATTTCCATATGGCTATTTTAGTGTACCCAAAGATGGTGTCAATGCAGTAATGCTTAATACTGGGGATACTGGTAGCAATCCATTAGTTCTCGGTGTATTGGTTGGCTTTGATAATTTACCCTATACGCCTAAACCAGGCGAAGGTGGATTATTTAGCGATAACTGGCTACTGGTACAACAAAATGATGCTATTCGAGCTTACAAGATTGATGATGCTGAGTATTCTGCAACGTTATCCAGTGGAGAATGGTTAGGTAAGTATTTGACCGATATTTTAAATCGTTTGGATGCGATTGATGAATATTTGAATACTCATACCCACACTGGGGTGCAAACTGGCACTGGTATATCTGGAATTGCTAATCCAATTACACCTGATCCGAACATAGATAAAGATAAAACCTCAATTAGTAATGAAGAGTATTTGCTTAATGATAATGCTAAACCAATTAGTACAGCACTTTCTCGTGAATTTGATATTGATGCAGTAGTGGATTATTAGAATGTATTACAACACCAGTATTTACCTTGATCCAGAGACTAAAGATTATGTTAATTTGAATGGGCAAATTGAGAATAAAAACCAAGTGGTAACTGAGATTTATTTACGGCTAACCATACCACAAAAAAAGTACATGTATGCTAAAGACCCAACTATTGGTAGCTTGTTGTATAGCTTGAGTAACCAACGTGGTACGGTAAATAAAACCCAGTTGGCACAGATTGTAGCTAATGCTCTAAAACCAATGGTAGAGCAAAGAAAAATTACCATTCAAGAAATAAACATACCTCGCTTAGTATTGGGCAATATTTCTATTGAAATTAATTGCACCGACGTAAGCGGTGAGCAGATTCATTTTGTATTAAATGCGGTTATATAGTTTGAGATTATTTGATGAAAACACAACAGCAATACTACCAACAATATGTCAATTTTGTAAAAGCACTTAATCCTGTTGCTGTGCCAGATGCAGCAGCAACTGATTGGTGGGTTAAAGCTAATAGTATTGGTGCTATTGCTAGTGGTATTGACCAAGATATTTACACCTTCAGGCAAAACATCTTTCCGCAGTACGCTAGTGGTAACGCTCTGGACAAGTTTTTAGCATCATATAATTTACAACCACGTAGTGCGGGAGTTCCTGCAACTGGTTATTGTAGTTTGCCGACAGTCCAAGCACAAGATGTAACATTGCCTGCTAATACTCAGTTAAGTATTTCTAATAACCAATATTTTATTCAGCAAACTACCACCATTAAGGTGGGAACATTGGGGCAAATTCCAATCCAAAGTGCTAATACTGGTTCAGGTCAACAATTAGCTAATGGTACAGAATTAAAACTAACTAACCCAGTTGGCAATATTGATAAATTAGTCGTATTAAGTATGAATGATGGATCTGGTAGTGAGAGCGATCCAAACGTCAGGTATAGAATTTTACAAGCAATTCAAAACCCAAAACTTGGCGGAACTAAGCAGGATTACATTACTTGGGCAACCTCACAACCCAATATAACTGCTGCTTACATTGTAGCTAATATTTTGCAAACTGGTATTTTATCGGTGTTTGTATTATCAGGTACGAATGACCCAGATGTAATTTTAGCTAAACCAGATATTATTTATAACCGCACCACCACTAAGCCAGATATGCAAACTGCACAAAATTACATTGAGACTCAACGCCCAATTAATGATAATGCTTTGGTATCCACCACTGACACACAAGTTTATGATAATGCCAATACTATCAACGTTGGTGTGATCTTAATTCAAAATTTAACACTTGCTACCATATTGCCTGATTTTAACAATCTGACAGTTGCTGATTTAATCAGACGTGAAGTTAGGCGAGCGTTTATTTCTAGTCCATTATACGGCACTTTGATTGGTAATGGTAGGTATGTGCTGCTTAGCGATGTAGTCCAATCAATAGACACTGGCTTAAGTGTTACTGGTGGGATTTATGCCCAGATTTTAATTGACCGCAAAGTGGATTACAAAGGCACACAAAATAATATCCCCATCAATGCCACTATACAGCAAGATAATAACCTATTTTTAGTATATGACATTGAGTATATAGCAATCAACGTATATGTTTTGGACAGTATCTAATGGCTAAACTCCAGATATTTATTGATAAAACACCAATCTATAGCAAGAGTACAATTACTTTGCGAGCTGGGTTCTTTGCTGATGATTATAGTTTAACTGACGTTACTGCAGATTGTAGCTTTGCTTTTAACTTCGGTAATGAAAATGTAACTCAAACAGACAACAACCAGTTCTTTGCCAATAAAGCTGGTGATGTTGGGATTCAGGCATTTTATAGTTTACCGCCAGAAGGTGAACAGCAATCTCCGCAGGAATATATAGCAACAACTAGCTTTGTGATTATTGGTGAAGCCATATTGCCCAATAAAGACGATATCTATGCTTGTATTAAGCGTGAAGAACCAGATGGCGTTTATACTCAAGTTGCAGATGTAGAAAGTTTCACTTACTTGGATAACCAGGCAGTTGCTGACATTTTTGCTAACCTGTATATAAATTTACAGATTGAAGCTAATCAGATTTACCCAGAGGAAACTGCTGATTATACCGACTGGATAAATATGCTATTTAGTGAGGTATATATCAATACTGAACAAGGACAGATTAATAAGGTATTGCAGTTGTTGCGTAATTTGCAAATACTGGCATCCATGAATCCGTTTGATATTGCGAGTGCAATTACTAGTTACATCTATTACCGCACTAACTTGGCAATTTATGTATTCATTCAAGAGGACAAGGTCAACTTTGATAAAGCATGGATTTTGGGCACAGACAAATCTATACTTGGCGTTAATACCTACTTGTCTGATAGTAAGATTAATACTAATTTGGTAATCAATATATTTGATGTAGAGCACCAACTAAACGATCTATTTAGAATTGAATTAGAGAATTTTATCAGCAAAATAACTAGAGCATACTTTGGTTATACCATCGACTATAACAAAACACCAGAAGAGTTTAACCTAAATTACGATATAGGTATGACGTATAAGGGCGACCAGCGTATTATTTATTCTTATTGCTTGAAATATAGCCAGAGTGCTTTTTATGCGGTTGTGGGGCTAATAAACCCCATACAACCTAATTATATTAAGGATATGCTAATTGCACCACCAGATGGCACAGTAATTAATGCTCCAACTAAGTTAACTGTGACTGGTATATTTGTTGATAATGTCACTGCTGATATTACTTTGGCTTGCCAAATTACCAAAAACAATAATAATCTCAAGGTGGTTGGTGATGTACTTATTCCTAATAAAAATGGTGATTGTACACTCACTATCACTTACGGCTCTATTATCAAGCAAGTTACCTATGTTAGCGAGCTGGTGACCCAACAGTCTGGAGTATGCTAAATGGCTTTTAATCAAAACTATTATTTAACTTGGGAGAACGGCGAATTAGTCACCGCTGATACTATGTCGGCATTTAGTGATGGTGTAGCTGCTCAGGTATTAGCTCTGACTAACGGAATATTGCCCGTGATTTTAAGTGGTGGTATTGTTAGTATTAGCGGTAATGCAGCAAATGTTACTGAAGGATACTATAGAGTTGCTAATCAAACTTCTGGCGAATTAGAAATACCTGGTTATTTTTATGCACCAGCCGTAGCCAATTTGACGGTCAATAATGCTCAGTATATCGTTGCTAGAATTAGCATAACTACCATTTCACAATACACCACAGTCGTTAGTGGCTCTGTACTGGTGGTAGATACTCCAACTGCTCAAGATGTGATTTTGTATTCGTCAAATGATAATGGTGCTGGCATTACCACAATATCACGAGCTAATGATTTGCAATTGATTATTCCAGCGATTAATAAAAGCAATCAGCTAATTGTAAATAATGCAACTGCTACATCGCTACAAATTGGCATGAATAACCAGCAGACATTGATTTTAGCAATTGCACAGGGTGCTACAGTAACACTGCCTAATACTACAAATGGAGTGTATTCAATAATCAATAGCTCAAATGCCACTATTTACCTAGTACCTAGTGGTGGTTATACCATCTTTGGCAAAACCCAATATTTAATAACACCAGGTAGTAGCATGGAGTTAAGCCCAATTAATGTCAATAAATGCTGGGTGTTCCTATAATCGCAAGGAGTAAACATGAGCTTTTTAAATAATCCAGATATCCAAGATGATGGACAAGGTAATGTAAATATACAAAAGCCCGATGGTAATGCTGCTAACTTGAATATTACAGGAACAACCACTGGTGCATGGTTTAGCTTCAACAATATGCAAAATAATGGCAATACAACCGTTGTCTTTCAAAATAAAGATGGTAAAACGCCTGTTAGTATTGTTGTGACAGGTGCTGCTCAAATTTCTCAAACCCTAACCGTTACAAGTACATTTACCGCAAATGGAGCTAGTAATCTTAATGGCGCAACTGTAGTAAATGCCGCAGGAAATAGTTTACCGTTTCAAGCAGCTGGTGCGGGTGGGCAGTTTTGGTTTTACTCCAGTGGTGGACAAAATAATGGTGCGGTAATTCGTGGACAACAAAATCAATTCGGGATTGTGTTTACAGGTACTGATCGGGTAAGAATCGAGGGAGTTGGCGGTGATAACCGAGCAGCAACATTACAAGATATTGCAAATGTAACGTTTATGCAAAATCCAGGTCTTATGAATGGTGAATTAGCAACTGGTTTTAATGGGTAGGTAATTATGGCGGGTTCAATTGGTAAAATAGCAATTTATTCGGTAAGTTTCCAACGCTTTGGTAAAACTTGCTATGCCTTATCAAAGGCAATGTGGGGTGATGCCAGAGCAGATGGCGGATATTCTCTACCTCAATATGATGCATTGATAAACGGATTTGTTAACTATAATGCTGGGATTGGTTGCACCTATGGCTTTATGATACCATCAAACATTAGTTTTTATACCAATGGTGGTAACTTTGATATTGGGGTCTATGGTGGTAATCAGTTATGTCGTATAACTGGTGGTGCAACTGGTTTATTTAGTTACAATAATACATGGAATCAGGGAACATTATCCTCAACTCAAAAAGCATTAGCTCAAGAAAAATATTACCTTGATATTTACAATACTATGCAAAATGAGTATAAAAACTTCAAATACCTAATTCACGATGACGATAAGTTACAAAGATACTTTGTGGTATCTGATGATGGTACTGGCAACCTAATTGTTAAAAAACTAGATTTACTCAGAAAAACTGATGAGAATTATTTAACCTATACTAACTTCAATTTACTTGCGTTGATTGATTATGCCACGAAAAATTACCCGATGCTAGATAAGCAAATAAATGAATTGCAAGAAATTGTGATGAACAACCAGAAAATTAGCGTTATTGATGCTAACCAGATTATTTATGACAATGATGTCTTCACTCAAAACTATTTGGCAAAGCAGTAAATAATTGCGGAATATTGCAAATTTTGCACTTTATTGATTAGTAGATAAGGTATAATGGTGTTGCCATAAGTCGCTAAGCCTCTTAACAATGCTCAACCCAGCGACTTTTTTAGCTTATGCAAACTAGGTATTCTATATACAAAATCTAATCCAATAATTCACATCAAAATGATAAATGATCCTAAATATGGTATAATTATGGCAGTAAAAATTGTTTTGAGGTCAAGTAGAAAATAAAATGTTTAATGAGTTTAAAGTAACCCAAATTGCAGCTTTCTTCCTTCAAAAAGAAGGCGGGGAGATGTTTCTTTTGAAACTGATGAAGTTGCTATATTTATCAGAGAGGGAGTCTTTTGCTCGTTTTGAATGTTCAATTTCTGGGGATAAATTTTACTCTCTTCCACACGGACCAGTTCTATCCAGAACTAAAGAGTTAATGGATGGAGAGCAAAAATCTAGTCCAAATGGTTGGAGTAGTTGGATTACTGATAAAGCCAATCATAAACTTGGATTAAAAAAGAATAAATTAAATATTTCAATTGATAAATTTACTGAATTAAGCTCTTCTGATTTAGAGGTTATGGAGCATATTTGGGATAAATATGGGCATATGAATCAATGGCAAATCCGTGATTACACCCATAAACATTGTCCAGAGTGGAAAGACCCGAATGGTTCAGCATTACCAATTACTACTGAGGACTTATTGGTTGCCGTTGGTAAAGATAAGGAACAAATTGCGCTTATTCAAGAAAGAATCAAAGAAGAAGAGTACTTGGATTCTATGTTTGGACACTAACAGATGTTCATTCCATTTAAAAAAGCAACTTTATTAATACCATCTTCGCCTGATAATTTAAGAGACGTCAAACATTTATTTATAATTCTAACAAATCCTCCTAGCTCTGAAAAACAAGCGAAAGTTTTGCTTGTTAACGTGTCTACAGTCTACAACAATCATGTGTTTGATGATGCCTGTATTATTGAAACTGGTGAACATCCTTTTATAAAACGGCGAAGTTTTATTCATTACCGCTATGCTAGGATTGAAGAAGCAAGCATGCTAATTAAAAAAGTAAAAAGTGGTGAATTTATTGCTCATGAGTCTATGAGTGATAGTTTGTGTACAAAAATCATAAATGGATTATTCAAATCAAAATTTATAGCGACTAAGTTTCAAGAATTTTATAATCAATATAAATCTTGACAACGTACGTTTCGGGTTAATGTGTGAGATGATGCGTTATAAATTCTGATGGTGAATAAAATCACTTTGCCCCAAACCTGCCCCAAATTTTTTGAAAATATAAAAATAATTAGTGTTATTAGGGAGTTGCGGTACTCGATGTGGTAATTCAAATCCAGCCCCCGCAACCAATTCAATAAATTCTATAAACTTACTAAACAAAAACACATTTACAATAACATCAAATTAATTCATTAGTGCCATATTTTATATTATGTTATAATTTATAACTAGAATACAAAATTATTATCTGGTATATACTTCAAAACTATAAATAAATTTTTAAAAAGAAAAGTAAATGAGTTCTCATTTTTTGACAGATGTTAATTGCAAAAAATATAAAGGTTTCAACGACTTCCATGTTGAAAACCTTGCAAGAGTAAATTTAATTGGTGGAAAAAACAATGTTGGTAAAACAGCTTTTATGGAAGGATGTTTTATTAATGTTTCAGCAATTAACGTTAATTCTTTTGCGTGTACATTACATAGTGTTAAATTCATGAGGGAAAATATAAATATACTAACTAATAATTTAAATTATAAACCTGTGTCTTACCTTGAATATTTTAATGATATTGATATTGATTCAAATATAAATCAAACTTCATTTAAAATTGAAGAAAAAGATGGGCAAAAAGACTATGCTTTCAAAATTTATAATAAGCCTATTTTAGTACCATCTATTAATTTACTGGCACCAATGCCAAATATAAATTATAATAATCAAACAATCTTACTACCTCAATTTCTTCAACCACTTGCAAATACATCCCCTAATAAAGTTCACAATGTCATTTTTATTGATGGTTTTGGTCAATCTAATATTGAAATTGTACGCAACTTTTCTGTAGTACAGAAAATGGAGCAAGAAAAATATCTTATTGAGGCTTTGCAGGGTTTCGATGAAAAAATTGAAAGCTTTAAGGTGATTAATGAAATTCCACAATGTAAAATTAACGGCAGATGGTTGGAGCTTACAGAGTTAGGTGATGGTACTGTGCATTTAGTGTCTATTGTCACATCACTTTTTAGTGCAAAAGATGGATATTTATTTATTGATGAAATAGAAAATGGCGTACATTACACATATTTAAAAGAACTTTGGAAGATAATATTTACAGTTTCCAAAGAGGTCAATTGTCAAGTCTTTGCAACTAGTCACTCAAAAGAATGTATTGATGCTTTTAATGCACTCAATACTGAAAATATTGGAATATATATAGAATTCTATCACAATCAAAAAAAAGGAACGAAAGAAGTTAAATATAAAAGTTATGAGCAATTAGAATATGACCTGACTCATAAAGGAAACTATAGGGGTGAATAATATAATAATTGTAGAAAGCAATACTGATAAGTTTTTTATAGAAAAATTGATAGAACACTTAAATATATCCAATTCCACAATTGCCCCTCCAATTAATTCTGATTTTGAATCCTTAGAAGGCATGGACAAATTAAAATATAGATTAGACGGCATAATTAAGAATAGTCAATATAATAAAATAGGCATCGTAATTGACGCTGATGAATCTGGTATCGAAGCAAGATTAGAATTTATTAACAGTGCGGTAAACGCTATTTGGGGTGATATTGAAATAAAAACAATGGACACATTGTTTCGTTCTGATGAAGCTGACATGGAGTTTGCAGCCCATATTACAAACATTGATGGTAAAGGCGAACTAGAAACTATATTGAGGAAAATTAAAAACAAAGATTCTCCCCATGCAGATTGTTTAATGGCATGGAAAGAATGCTTAGAACAAAAAGATCAAAAGATAACTGATAAAGCATTCACCAAATTTTGGCTTAATAACTATCTCAGATTTGACACATGCGACAATAAACACAGAAGCCAGGCTGAAAGATATTGTTCTCTTGGAAGTGAAACAGCAATTAAAAAAGACATCTGGGATTTGAATCATCCTGCGTTAGATCAACTAAAAAATTTCCTGCATTTATTTAAATAATTCTATTGCTAGATTTCTACAATCCTAAGAGATACATTACAAGCATATATTGTACTTTAAAGAATCCAATTAAGGATGGATGCAATAGCATGATTCATTATGGTATTATAATCATACTTTCATTAAACATTTGGCATATTTGCCAAGAAAGGATGGTATCTATGATTAATATTTTAAATATCATTAGCAGTTTTATAACTATCATAATATTTATTAACTCCATAATGAATCAAATATTGCTCATCCAAACTATGAAAAATAAATTCAAATAATACACGATTATTCTTAAGAGAGTATATTATGTGGAAGAAAAAACTTACAGAGATCAAAAAATCAATAACGACTCTGATAGCATCTCCAATAATAATATCGGTTATTATTTCTGGAGTGATGCAATTTTACATATCTAAATGGCAAACTGACCAGCAATATAATGAACACATCTTAGAGCAACGTCAAAATTTAATTGAGAAAACCGTACATTTAATTGCCAGAAGTGCCGAATACAATTTTACCATTCAACATATATATAAAAACAAGAGCAAAGTAAATAAGATTCTAGCCGCTAATTACGGAGTCACACTCTCCGGTGATATGGATACTGATAGTGAACTATTAACTCAAGTAATTAAAACACATAAAGGTCTAAGGCTAAATCCCGTAGATCAAATTGAAGTTGAGAGGGACTCTGCAGAAGTTGCTAAACTTAACCAGCTGATATCTGAACATACTTTGGCAACATTTGAAGATTTTACGATAGTTAAAAATCTTGCTGATGTATATTTTGGAGCTAAAACCCAGGCTACTTTTGTTGCAGCAACTAATTTGTTTGCAAATGAAAACCCTGAAAGTGCCACTTCATTTAATGGTGGTGGAGCATTAGTACCATGCTTGGAGGCTATGAAGTTTGAATTAAAAGACAATCTAAAATAAGTATCATTAACTTCCGAGCTTGAGAATGCTACAGAATTGGAATACCAAGATATTTTATACTTCATTTCAGTAGAAATGTAAAGATTATATTTCAGTAATGCTTTGCTTATCTTATCGCTCATTTAGAGCAAAATATACAAATATCCTGAAACCAGATAATACAATGTATGAAATACTTATACAATTAAATAATATTTATAACTATTTTATATGACTAATGTTATCATATATTCCTAAGTTCAGAGCACAAAATGTAACCTTATATATTTTAACTATGATTTTAATTTGAAAGGATAAATCATGCTAAATATTCGTCACATTGCAATTATGTTTTTTGTTACTATATCATCCGCCAATGCAGTTAGCTTCTCTGGTGAACTGAAGGCCAATAAGGAATGTCCTTTATATATTTCTAAAAATACAGGTAGTAATCCGGATGGAATTAAGAGTATCATTGGTGTTAGCTATAAAATTAAAGAGGCTAATGTTTTACCAGCTACTTGGTACCGTGTTGAAGTTCCGAATGCTCAAGTTAATAAATTACGTTGGGTTGAAGCGGTCTGTGGTGATGTTATTACTAGTAATCCCGAAGTTGACCAAGGCAATGATGAAGAAGTGGTTACTCCAGGTGTTTCTAACCAAAATGCTTGTTCAGTTTCAGGCAATGCCAATAGTTATGTACTTGCTCTGAGTATGCAGGCAGGTTTTTGTGAAACTTCTGGTAAAAATAAACCAGAATGTTTAAACTTAACAGCAAACTCACCATATAGTAAACAATTAAGTCTACATGGTTTGTGGCCAAATAAAAATGCTTGCGGTACAAATTATGGATTTTGTAACAATACTCAGAAAAAATCAAGTCATTGTGATTATGCGCCTGTAGCACTTACTTCTCAAACTGAGCTTATGTTAAAACAATATATGGCAAGTATGCAATATGGTTCATGTCTTGAGCGTCATGAATGGTATAAACATGGTACTTGTCAAGGCCGGACTCCAGACGATTACTACTCTTTAGCAATCAATCTAACCAAACAAGTAAATGACACCGATGTTGGGTCTTATATTGCTACGAATATAGGAAAGTCTATTACTGCGGTCGATTTTAATAAGCGTTTTGATGAAGCCTTTGGTGCTGGTAGTAGTAAAAAAGTACAATTAATCTGCAATAGAGGTCTATTAACTGATCTTTATATTGAGCTACCAAATTTAGAGGACAATAATGAGAGCTCCATAAAAGAGCTGTTACCTTTAGCAAAAAATGCTAAACCAAAAACCTGCTCTGATACATTTAAATTATCTAATTTTCACAATTAAATAATACTTATATTCCCAGAGTCAATTATAACAAGCTTGGCTCTGGGACTCAAATACTACCTGTCTTGTAATTTAAACTATTCCCAAATGTATATAAATTAAACATCTAAAATGGTATCTAATTTTGCCAATGCTTGAAGTGGTAAATGTAGCATTTTCATATGACTTGTCTGCCCACTAGCAATAATAATATCTTTCTTTTTCACAGCAAATATCTCAGATATAAAATTAACCAAGGCGATATTTGCCTTCCCATCTACAGGCGGTGCTGTAATTGCAATTTTTAGTCTACCGTTTATTACTTTTTATAAGTAAATAAGCCTCTCATATTTTTCTTCTGATTGTAACAACTCAATTGTATGATTGTATCATAAATATCTCGTCAATTTACTGCCTTGTGATAGCTACATCTGGGGTAGGCATATATCCTAAAAAAACAAAACCTTATCTGACTTATATTATGTTGGCATATCAATAGTGTAGCCTACTTTGCTTTAATGTATTGTTTGGGCACGTGCATATAGCGAGCTGCAAGCATAGAGTTTAAGCGAGCTGGATCATCTGTTATGATTCCATCAACTCCCCAATCAATTAATTTTTGTACTACGACAGGATTGAATGCTTTGCCACTATGCTCAGGCCATGTCCACACAACTACTTTTAATCCAAGTTTATGAGCTTCTTCCAAATCATGTTTGGTTAACTCCACATCCTCAGGCTCATAACATGAACCACCCAAAGCTTTTATCATTTGTGGAATAGAACCATTATAATCCTTGAGTAATTTACCGCCGCTCCATAAACCTGCTATTTTAGGATCTTGATTTAACATTCTCACCTTATCTTCTTTGCCAACCAACAAGTAAGCAGATTTAAAAATCCAACTTCGTATTTTTGAAGTTCTGATAACGTTAAATTATGTACCAAATAGGGTTGTAGATATTGATCTAATTTGTACATCAACGATTTTTTAATACTAACGCCTACGCAGTTTAATGAATGTTTATTTGTTTTTGAATATTGATTATTGCGAAACATGATTGTATCCTTTTTAATAATACAAATTGTGTTTTAAAATATTTATGGTGAACCAAAGCACACCAGCGACTTTAACATAAAATTCTTAAGAAATCTCCATTTTTCTCTTTTAATTTGATAAAATATTACTTTACGCATCAGACAAATCAGTTAATCCGCTTGAAATATAATCTATCGCCAATTTAAATTTATAAGCCTAAAACACTTCAAATAATAAATTTATTTAGGAATTAAAAACATGAAAAGACTCTCTTTATTTTTACTAATGACATTTGCCTTAGCTAGTAATGCTATGGCTTTAGTAGTAGATGAGGCTTTGATTGCTTTAGCTAACAAACAAGGAGTTAATATTCATAATATGTGTATTGCAAAACCACCTGTCAAGCCTGATGCCATAGCCGCTTGCGCTACACTATATACAAGATATACTGCGACATTAAACGCTGTTAATGCTCCACTAGCAATAGTACCATCAATAGATCCTTCACCTTACTCATGGAGTCCTTTTGATATCTGCCGCTATGAAGTTGCACATATGGTTTTTAATTCAATTGCAACAGAACCTTATTATTGCCCAACGGTATAAAATTACCATTGGGCAATAATAATTAATTACATATTAATTTCTAATATCCAGATACATAATCATACTTGATATTAACAACCACCTTCTGAAAACATATAAAACCCAGCTGTATAAATACATAAATTTCTTTTTTCATCATCAGCAATAGAAATATTAAGGACGTCACCCACTCCTGTCCCCCAACTTGCTGTTTGAAGTTTTGCACGTATACCAACTGCTCCATCAGGAATCTTTATTGACACCGAATCCCCCCTAAGAGTTTCTGTATTATTATTTTGATTAGATGAGACATTTAGGTAATATGCAGTGTATTGTCCCACATTAGTATTTTTCTTTAAAGTTACCGTCCCATGAGTTGCTGACTTACTAGTTGCTATTTGTGCGCTTTCATCAGTATTAGCAACTTTGGCAACAACAGATCTACTACTAACAGAAGAGTTAGCGTCACTCCCACCATTCCCAGCATTACAAGCTGATAATGTCAAACCTGACATTGCTATAAAAGATACAAAACCTTTATTAAATTTAAAATAATCCATCAGTAATTCCTTATATTAATTGCGATTAAAAAATTTGTGAATGGCTATTTTAAATGAGAATGCCTTTTATTTGCAAGCGTTTCCAAAAAACAAATTCAGCTAACCTGTGCTTTGTCCTATATCAAAAACGGTTATCAAACATATTTACAATATAATTAAATCATTATTTTTCTACTACTAAATAGCTGTAAACATTGGGTTTTGCGCTATCTAAATATTTACCCAAAAAGTTAGTCTTGTTTAAATTAGGCGTTTTACTGTATAGTAATAACTTGTTAATCATTCTCATAAAAATTAAATTTATTACGAATAAATTATAACAAATTTGGATTAATAGTTTTTAATATTCTAGGTAAAGAGTTGTTTGCAATAAGGTCGAATCTTGTTGCAGAGATTTAATTTTGGACCAAGAATTAAATATCAATTTATTAATTACGTAATAAAGTAACACTCAACATTTAGACAAAGGACTATTTATTATGTCTCAAGAAACTATAAACATTCAGGGCCTAAAAAAAGCTAATTCATTAAACGGACTCAAAACAATTAATCAAGTCGACATCAATGCCGCATTAATCAATGCTTCGACATTAAAAAGAAAGCGTGAACCAATTATAATCCATGAAGCTTTTAGTGAAATACCGCAAAAATTTGTAAATTGCCTTGATAAAGCTTCTTATGTGCGTCCACATATGCACATGGCTCCAAATCAGTGGGAATTAATGTGCTGGGTACATGGTGAAATAATTGCACTTATTTTTGATGATGATGGTATATTGTCAAGTAAAATATTAATGAATGAAAATAATAGCAAAATTATTGAAATCCCACCGTTTTGTTATCATTCATTTATTACTACAGACAAAGGGGCGTATTTGGAAATCAGAAACTGTAAATACCAACCCACTATTGACAGACTATATTCAAAATGGTCACCACCAGAAGAAAGTGAACAAGCCAAACATTATCATGAGCGCTTTTTTGCTGCTGAAGTTGGCGACCAAATTATAATCTAATATTTTTTTGAAAACAAATTTGCATATGTTATTAGATCAAATTCTTCTTCATGTTCCGTGTCCCATTTTTTGGAAAAATAAAAATGGTGAACTTTTAGGCTGTAATAAGTTATTTTTAGACATTGCGGGGTTTAATGATTATAATCAACTAATTGGCAAAAAAGATGAAGAGCTTCCGTGGCGAAAATATACAAATCAATATAAAAAAGATGACCAAAAGATAATCTCCACGGGTGAAATAATAACTAGAATAGAAAGAATCCCCTTGAATGGGAAAATTATTATCGCTAAAACAACAAAAGCGCCATTGACAAACGATGGATACATTATAGGGATTTTGGGTACCTGTTTAGACATTACAGATAGCTATGAAAAAGAACAATTCAAACGCAAAAATGACATACAACTCACAGCATTAAAATTACAGAAGGCAATTGCTGCAGAGCAAAATAAATTTAGAGAAATTGTTGCCCAAGTTAATCATGACATTAGATCACCTCTTACTAGCTTACAAATGTTGACAGGTGAATGCGTTAGCATTCTTCCGGAAAGTGAGCGGAACTCATATAGAAACGCAATAGCTAGGATAACGGATATTACTAATAATATGATGAACTATTTTAAACCTAATACAGATGTTTATAGTAATGAAAACTCAAAAACAATACTTGTTTCAACAGAATTACTGGAAATTTTAACAGAAAAAAAATATGAATATAACAAAATCAGTTTTGCACATAAGTTTAGCAAATCCAGCACTTTTGCATTTGTTAATGTAGAATCTCGTGCATTTAAGCGTATGATTTCTAATATAATTAACAATGCTGTTGATGCTACTTATGATAAAAAAGTAGCTAGTGTATCATTATCGCTTGATATTATTGATGATTACATTACTATTATAGTAAAAGATGCAGGAAAAGGCATGTCAGAAGAAACCAGACAAAAAATCCTAAATAATATATCAATTACTACAGGCAAAAAAGATGGCTATGGAATAGGTTTCCGACAAATTCATGATACTTTATCTAATAATAATGGAACACTTGACATAAAATCTAAAACAGGTGCTGGAACAAAAATAACTTTACAATTCCCCCGGGTCTCACCTCCTGATTGGATAGCAGAAAAAATAGAGATACAACAAGATGATATTATAGTGATTTTAGATGATGACCCATCAATCCATGGGGCATGGAATAGTCGTCTTGATGCTATTTTACAAACGGAAAACTCACTAGATATAAAACATTTTGAGATTGGGGAGCATACAATTAGTTTTATAAACTCTTTAAAACCAAAAGATAAAAAACGAGTACTTTTATTAACCGACTATGAGCTTATAAACCAGCAGTTCAATGGGTTAAATGTAATAGAAAACACTCATATTAAACGATCTATATTGGTTACCAGCCATCATACTAATTATAAAGTATTAAAGCAGGCAGCTCTTACAAATACTAAGGTGCTCCCTAAACTACTAGCACCTGAAATACCAATTATATTTTCTAACAGTAAAAAGAAACTTTTGGAAATAAGCAAGAGCAAAAAATTAAAAACTAATGCAAAACAAAAAGTAGACTTAATATTTTTAGATGATGACCAGCTGTTTGTTGATACAATGGTCAATTTTATCTTTAAAAATATGACAGTAGCGGTGTATCTAAAACCTGAAGAATTACTAAACAACATCGCAACATATTCTAAAAACACCAAAGTTATCGTTGACAATCATTACTATAATAGTAATCTAAAAGGTGTTGAGGTAATTGAAAAGTTATACAATCTTGGGTATAAAAATTTATACCTTATGTCAGGATATGATGCAAAAGATATAGAAAACTTACCACCTGATGTAACTGTAGTTTTTAAATCTCTGGAGGATATTAAAAAACATTTTGAAATTGCTTAAGAATACATGCCCATTTGGTTTTATTGCGTTTTATACTTCAATTCAAACTCTGAGCAACTCCCCCCAACATTCTTTTTTAGCGATTTTGGTCCGAAATAGAGTATAATCTTACAAATCATAAAAAGGTCAATATCATGAACAAAATTAGTTTCTTATTTATTATTTTGCTATGCTCTCTAAAACTAAGCTTCGCAAGTGAAGTTAGCGCAATTACTGATTTTAACAGTAGTGCATATCTAGGTACTTGGTACGAGATTGCTAGATTACCAAATACTTTTGAAAAGAAATGCTCAATTCCCATTATCGCTAATTATTCGACAAACCCCGATAACAATGAACAGCTTATTGTGACAAACCAATGTACTATCGAAAATGACAAATTAAACATCGCAAATGGTAATGCAAATTTTGTAAGTTCTACAACCATCGGAAAACTAGAAGTAACTTTTTTACCTAAATGGCTAAGGTGGCTGCCGTTTATTTATGGCGATTATTGGGTATTATACACTGACTACGATACGGTATCGGTTGTGGGTAGTCCTAATCATGAATATTTATGGGTATTATCACGTACCAAATCTTTAAACTACGATGTATTAGCAAAAGCGATTTTGATCGCTCAAGACCAAGGTTTTGATACATCTAAACTGATATTTAATTATCAGTCAGAATCACAAGTGAATGAATCTATATAAAACTATGAGAAAAAATCTTAAATGAAAACATATACAGCTTCTCTATCCAGTGTCATCCTCAACAAAAACGAGCTGCTGCTTAAATGTGAGTTGAGGATCCATGCCCTCACAGCTTTCATTAGATATTCTCCAAACATTAAGCTGCTATCAATTGTAACATAATAAATAATCCACATTACTACTTAAATAGTAAAATTTAGTCAATATTAAATAATCTCAATATGGATAATATTGTATAATCAACGTTTGTTACAAATAAATTTATGAGATGAATACAATGAATATTGTCAACTGGGCAAATGAAATTAATAAATGTAAAACCGACGATAAGGTCGGAGTTAGAATAGCCAAGCTTGCTGGGGAAAAAGATTTTTGTACATTTATTACCGAGATTAATCCATCTAAAAGTGTGAATGCACACTATCACAAAAATGGCGATGAGCATTACCATATAATCAATGGTTCTGGTGAAATGTATCTCAAAAATGTAATAAATGGTGAAGAAAACTCATACAAAGTATCGGCTAATGAGTCTTTTGTAGTACCAGAAAATACATTACATAAATTAACCAATACTGGTTCAATACCTTTACTTTTAATGTTTAGTTGCCCAGTATCTCATCTAGAATCAGATAGATATTTTTTATAATTGGCTAAAATCATGATACGACTTGGTGTTAATATTGATCACATCGCAACGATAAGAAATGCAAGGGGAGAGTTATTCCCAAGTGTAATTGAGGCTGGTCTCATTGCAGAAACCAATGGAGCAGATTTAATAACGGTACATTTACGTGAAGATAGACGCCATATTAAAGATAATGATGTTATATTACTTAGACAGACCCTAAAGACCGAACTTAATCTAGAAATCGCAGCAACACCAGAGATGCTTGATTTCGCACTTGAAGTTCGACCTGATTATGTTTGTATAGTACCTGAAAAACGCGAAGAATTAACAACTGAGGGTGGACTTAACGTAACTGCAAATTTTGATTACATTGCTAGTATTGTTAGTAAATTACAAGATAATGGGATTAGAGCCTCATTATTTGTTGATCCTGATACTACCCAGATTACCGCAGCAGCAGATGCTAATGCATATGCAATAGAAATTCATACCGGTAAGTATGCGCAGTCAAAAGACATGTACCATACTAATGAAGAATATTATAAAATTAAGGATATGTGTGAATTAGCTGATTCATTAGATTTAGTTGTAAATGCTGGGCATGGTTTGACTTACCATAATGTAAAACCAATTGCACGACTGCCCCAAATGCATGAACTAAATATAGGTTTTGCAATTATAGCTCAAAGCGTTTTTTGGGGATTACCAAAAGCCGTTAGCACGATGAAACAATCAATGTTAGAAGAAGAAGATAATGCATAATTTGGTGGCAATTTTAAGCGGTGCGGTTTTTGTGCTTGCTATTATCTGTGGAATAGGGCCACAAAATCTAAACATAATCACCCACGCCATTAAAAAAAACCACTCATTGACAGTATCATCAATAACTGCTCTTGCAGATATTTCTCTTCTTCTAGCCGGTGGTATTGGATTAAGCCTGTCTGACTCTAAGACGATTATAATTATTATCAATATAGTTGGTGTAATCTTTATGTGCTGGTATTTAATGACCAAAGTTAAGGGGTTATTTAGGCATCATGATAAATTAGTTATAAAAAACGTAAAAGAATCTAGAAAAAAAGCCGTTATAAGAGCTCTTGCCCTTACATTTCTAAACCCATTGGTATTAATTGATATGATTGTGATTATTGGTGCAACATCATCTCATTATCATGGAATCGATTGGTTAAATTTTATTCTGGGGGCTATACTTGGTGATCTTATGTGGGTTTTCGGGATAACATTTATTGCACAGTCTTTTTCCAAACAACTAAATCGGGTTGGTGTGTGGATTACACTAGATGTTATAACCATTGTTATTATGCTAGTGATCATATATAAAACAATTCTTTTTTTAATCTAAAAATATGATTTACGGCATCGGTCAGGATATTGTTGAAAACTCTAGAATTAAACGTGTATTAGATATATATGGGCAGCGTTTTATTGACAAAGTGCTATCCAAAAGCGAACAACTAGTATATATCAAAAGAAAAAATAAGGTTGAGTACATTGCCAAACGTTTTGCAGCCAAAGAAGCATTTTCTAAAGCATGCGGAATGGGTTTTCGAGCTCCTATACTAATGCCAAGAATTTCAGTACTAAATACTCCATCTGGAAAACCAGAATTTGTTTTTGATGCTACAATATTCGAGTTTTTAGAAAAGCGTAAAATCAATGGATTTCATGTATCACTAAGCGACGAAGTAAACACTTCAACCGCTTTAGTTATTTTAGAGAGTGACTAACAAGCAGTATATCCACCATCAAAAGGAATTACACCGCCTGTCATGAATGAAGCTTCCTCTCTAGTTAGGAAATATGCTAATTCAGCAACTTCGTCAGGATTACCAACTCTACCTATTGGTTGCATCATAGCTTCTTCTTTTTCTATTTCGGGAAGAGATATTCCAGATTTTTTTGAATATCTATTAATAGCATTTCTATATAAAGGCGTATCTATTGTTCCAGCGCCGATGCAATTCACCCGAATATTATATCTAGCATAATCTAGTGCGGTACTTTTGGTTAGACTTCCCAAAGCAGCTTTTGTCATACCATAAGCTGAAGAACTATTTTTCGCAATAGTACATTGATCAGAACCAATGGTAACTATAGCACCACCATTTTGTTCTTTCATATGTGGGATAACGGCTTGAATAAACCAAAAAGCCCCTAATAAATTTAAGTGTAAAATATGCATCAAATCTTCATCACTAGTATTTTCAATTGTTGCCGAAAGATGTTTACCTGCTGATACAACTATATTATTAATCTGTTTGCTTTCAGAAATAATTTGTTTAATTGATTGTCTAATTTCCTCTGAATTACAAACATCAGTTTTTATATATTTATAATTTGAATTAGTAATATCATTATTCACTATATCTAGATTATAAACAATGCACTCTTCTGATAAAAACTTCTTCACACAAGAAAGCCCTATCCCCGAAGAACCACCAGAAACAACTACAACTTGCATAACTTAATCCTAAAAACATACATGATATTAACATAGTAGTTTTAATTTTGAGATAATTTTTTATGGTTAATTTACCAAACTTATCTTCAATATGTTAAAATGTTTTTCTTAAACCTAGAGGGCATTTATGAAAATTAATAGAATTGAAATATTTGATACATTTTGTCAAGATAGACCACAGTGGCACCCCGTATTTGTACGTATCCATACCGATGAAGGAATAAGTGGTGTTGGTGAAGCTGGACTTGCTTATGATTGGGGGCATAGTGCTGCTGCTAATATGATCAATGAAATAGCTAAAGCACGAATTCTTGGATCTGACCCATTCCAAACAGAACTTATTTGGAATAAAATGTACCGCGAGGGATTTTGGGCTGCTGGTGGAAATGCTGTATTTTTTGCAGCCATGTCAGCAATAGATACTGCACTTTGGGATATAAAAGCTAAAGCTTTAAATGTACCGCTATATCAATTACTGGGTGGTAAAGTTAATCCAAAACTTAGAACATATGCTAGTCAACTACAATTTGACTGGGATACTGAAGCTCGAAAACTAATCGAACCAATAGAATATGCCCGTGCTGCAGAAAAAGCTCTAAAAGAAGGCTATGATGCGGTAAAAGTTAACCCAATGTTTTATGATAAAAATGCAAATACTATGTATGATCTAACTAAGTTATTTCCTCATAATTTTATGCAACTAGTAAAAGCAAGAATGAAAGCTATTCGTGATACAGTTGGTGATAGTGTTGATATATTTTTAGAATGCCATAGCTTACTTGGAGCAACTTCAGCTATTCAAGTTGGGCGTGAGATTGCTGAAGAATTTAATTGTGCTTTTATGGAAGAACCAGTTAATTATCTAAACTCTGCTCTACACGATAAAATTTCAGCAAAGGTTAGCGTTCCATTAGCTGCTGGGGAAAGACTATATTTCAGGCATGGAATGCGTCCATATTTTGAAAATCAAACTATAGACATTTTACAGCCTGATATTGGTTTGTGTGGTGGAATTACTGAAACCAAAAAAGTATGCGATTACGCTGATCTATATGATATTCAAGTTCAAGCTCACGTATGTGGTGGACCAGTTGCAACTGCGGTATCATTACACTTAGAAACAGCAATACCTAATTTCTATATTCATGAACATCATACTTATGCCACCAAAAGATGGAATCGCGAGCTATGTATTCAAGACTACCAACCTCAAAGTGGCTTTATGGTAGCTCCTGAATTACCAGGGATTGGGATTGAACTAAATGATGAAGTTGTTATGAAATCAAAAGCTTTTGATGTGAAATAAAAACGTAATAATATTAATATAAAAAAGGTTATAAATGCGCGTAATTGACACACACATCCACTTTTGGGATTTAGCAAATAATATAAATACTTGGGTTTCTAGAGTTAATGAGCCGTCTTTAATTAAAAACTATTTGCCAGATATGATAATCAAACAATTTAAAGCTCAGCTTCATGGTGTAGTGCATATTGAAGCTCACGACTCTGCAATTTCAACAATTTCTGAGATTAATTGGTTGAGTCAAATTATGAAAACTATTCCAAACCTCAAATATAGTCATATAGCATTTGCGGATATTACTTTGCCTAAAAGTGAATTTGCTAAAACTATTGATAATCTAAAGGTTTGCCAAAACGTAAGCGGTATTCGCCACATACTTTCACATAGCACCAAATTTAATTATAGCCCATGTGATGCTGATTTGTCCCAAAATGCTAATATTGCTACAAACTTAAGTTATCTAGCTAGCGCAAAGTTAATTTTTGATTGTCAAATGCACCCATATCAAATAGATAATATTCTAGATTCAATTAAAGAGTCGAGGGTTATATGTGTTGTTGACCATTTAGCATTACCAGCTTGGAAAAATGAAGGTGATGAAGATTATAAAAAATGGCAAAATACAGTTATGGAACTCGCAAAACTCGACAATGTATATATCAAAGTCTCTGGTATTGATATGTTTAGACAGGAACATGAATTTAAAAATGTTTTAGATTTTTGTTTCAAAAACATTCCAAGTACCAATTTGATATATGGATCTAATTACCCAGTATCATTTAACCATGATTATAACTATTGGTATGAATACTTAAATAATTTTAACTTATCGGATGCTACCAAAGAGCAAATCTTTTTTAAAACAGCTAATAGCATTTTTTTCAATAATACTCCTTAATTTTAGAGAAAGATAACCAAATTAATAACATCACTCAAAAAAGTATTGAAGCTAAAATACGTGAAAGTAAAGCAGGTACCGAAACTAATTTAAGAAAGCAATTAGCCTACCTATATCGAATATTTGATTACTATGGCTGGTGCGATCTTATTGTAACGCATTTATCGGTTAGAATTCCTGGAGAAAATGCACTCCTGATTCTTCCGTTTGGAATTTCATTTAAAGAAATTACTCCTGATAATTTAATTAAAGTTGATTTTGAAGGTAATATTTTGCAAAGTAGCGGCGGGTTTAACATAAATAAAAATGGTACTACTGTACATAGAGCTATTTATGCTAGCAAACCTGAAGTTAATTGCATTTTACACACCCATTCTCACTATGGAGTAGCAATATCTAATTTAGAAGAAAAACTTTATTGTTTAGATCAAATTAGCATGATGTTTTATAATAAAGTTGGTTATCACGACTTTGAAACTTTATTTATTAATGATGATAAACAAGCCCCATTAATCAAAGATATGAAAGGATTTAACAGTATGATCTTAAAAAACCATGGTTTATTAACTGTTGGTAAAAGCATAACTGAAGCCTTTTGGTTCCATTATTATCTAGAAACCACTTGCAAAGTGCAGGTTCTAACTATGTCTACAGGTGGCAAAATACGGCATCCTAGTATTGAAGCTATACAAAACACAGCCGGCAAATATGATAAATGGCGTAATGAAAATGATGATATTTCTGTTAGTGATAGCGAGTTATTATTTGAAGCAGCAAAACGTCAAATCGGATATGTTTTTGAGTAACCCCTAACTTTTGTTCAGAAATATAGTTGATTTTTAAGATAAATAGCTTAATTGATATTATTAATGAGCTAAAATCTCAATGTGAACAAAATTTAGCGATTTAAAATTAAAGATATCTTTTCGTAGCAACCCAGTCCATCTTACCTGACGAGGATAACGTTCTACATATAAAGTTTTGAAATTAAAAGATCCAGCTACAAAACCTCAAGTATTAGAGTCGCCATAACAAAGAATATTTTTCATCGAAGTCTTTAAGTAAAAATTACTTTAATAATCCACCACAGTATTTATTTTAAATTTAGTGAGAAAAGTTAAAGATTAAAAAATTTAACTATATATATATCGACATTACTCCATATAATATAGTTATCACGCTTGATCCAATAAATTTTATCTTAATATTATTGATGCAGTTGCTTTTGTTTGTGAATCAATTTTAAATTTTGGAAAAGAAGTGAATGTTGATTTAGTTTCATCTTCATAGTAAACAGAAATACTCTCATGCTGTGTAACAACACGATTTATTCTAGAAGTTTGATGAATAATATTATCTAACTCTTCTATATCTAACAATTCAATTTAAATATTATTAGTGAAAGAGGCAACCTTCTCATCTTTTTTGCCAGTATCTAACAATTCAATTTAAATATTATTAGTGAAAGAGGCAACCTTCTCATCTTTTTTGCCAGTAATTAATGTATACCAATCTTGAAATTTTTTAAACTGTTAAATGATATAACTTTATATTCAGATTATATATGCCTAGAATTTATATTCACTATATTAAAGGTCGCCTCTAATACTTTCTACGCCTTAACCCTTATGTTGTTCCGCTCTATTTATAGCTAAAATCATCCTTTTTATTGTAGGTTTAACATTCATGCGCAGTTATTCGAAATTTTCGAATAACTGATTCTTTATAACCCAACCAATGCCTCAGATTTCCTCCAGTATTTATGATGTTCTTCATCATAAATACTCCAAGCCTTTCTAAATTCTGTAGATACATTTAGTATCCAGTAGATAAAATTAGCTACTGTTGCAACTGAGATTAGCTTATTTTCTTCTTTAGCTTTTGAAAATACGTTTCCTTTAGGGAAGATTGTAGCACCTAGCTCTCTAAGTCTATCTTGAAGAGGTGTTGCGACCATTCCGGGTCTAACATTTATAAACTTGGTTTCTGGACATTCTAGATTGAGACATTTCATAGCATGATGAATAGCTGCTTTAGACGTGCAATACCCAAATGAGCTATCAAGAGCAAATTCTGCAGCACCTGAAGATATATTAATAACTTTAGTAACTGTGTTTTGCTTTAATAAAAGCTGCAATAAGGTAATAGGTGCAAAGAAATTAATTTCAAAGTGATCTCTTAGCTCTGCTATACCCATATTTCCAAATGGTTTGGGAATTAATATAGCTGCATTATTGATAATTTCAAGATTATCTATGCCAGATAGTTCGTTTATGATTTTTGCTTGGTCTGATGAATTGGTGAGATCCGCTTTGATGATGGTAAGTCGATCTTTTGAAATCTTAAGATCACTAAGGCTTTCAGTCCTTCGACTTACTGTATATACATAATAATCATTATCAAGAAATTTATTGACTAAACCAAATCCAATCCCAGATGAAGCACCAGTTATTAGTATATTTTTCATTTAGTCAATAAACCCTTATGTATTTAAACGTCAAGATTCCTTGCTCGAAGAGCATTCGTCTCAATAAAGTCACGGCGTGGCTCTACATCATCCCCCATCAAGGTAGTAAAGATATTATCTGCCGAAATTGCATCGTCAACTGTAACTTTAAGTAGACTTCTAACCGAAGGATCCATAGTAGTATCCCATAGCTGAGCTGCATTCATCTCTCCAAGACCTTTATAGCGTTGGATGTTAAGACTTTTTTTGATTTCTTGCATTAACCAATCAAGCCCTTCAGCAAATTTAGTAACCGCTTTTGTATTATCTCCACGAACCACTACTAAGTTAGCTAAATTTAATGCACTTACCGCATCACGCGCTTTGATAATCTTTGAGTAATCACTACTTTCAGTAAAATATCCATCAATAGTAGAAGGTACGTGATTACCATGTTCAATTCGCACAACTTTAATTTTATATTCTTCGCGAATATCATCAAATAGTTTATCAAACGTAATATGACGCCCAACCAAAGCTGCTTTAAGAGATGCAATTGCCAAATCAGTATCTTCTTCAGTTTTTAGGCTAATTTTATCAATTGTTAATAATGTCTCAAGTACAGTACGATCAATAAATCTACTTTGAGAGTCAATTACTTGACGTGCTTTAAGATAAGTCTGTGCACTTAACGCCAAAGCATCGCCTTCTAGTAAAGTAACACCATCAGCAACAAACTTAGCATCAGCGAGAGCAAGCTCTAATAAAAAGCTATTCATAGAGTCTTCATCTTTTACATACCGCTCATTTTTACCTTGTTTAACTTTATATAGTGGCGGTTGCGCGATATAGATATGACCACGGTCAACAAGCTCAGGCATCTGACGATAAAAGAATGTCAATAGAAGTGTCCGAATATGAGCACCATCAACGTCAGCATCGGTCATGATAATAATACGATGATATCTTAGTTTATCAGGATTATACTCATCTTTACCTATCCCTGTCCCCATAGCAGTAATCAACGTTGCTACTTCTTGTGAAGACAGCATTTTTTCAAATCGAGCTCTCTCTACATTTAGAATCTTACCTTTAAGAGGTAAAATCGCTTGGAATTTACGATCTCGCCCTTGTTTAGCCGAACCACCCGCAGAATCTCCCTCGACTAGGTATAGTTCACACAATCTAGGATCTTTTTCTTGACAATCAGCTAGTTTACCAGGTAAACCCAATCCATCAAGCACACCTTTTCTACGCGTAAGTTCGCGCGCCTTACGTGCTGCTTCACGAGCTCTCGCCGCATCTATAATCTTCCCACAAATAATCTTAGCATCATTAGGGTTTTCTAATAAATAAGTCTTTAGAGCTTCACCAACGATATCTTGGAGTACTGGAGAAATTTCTGAGGATACTAGTTTGTCTTTCGTTTGTGATGAGAATTTAGGGTCAGGTAGTTTAACCGATACGATACAAGACAAGCCTTCACGCATATCATCCCCACTAGTGCTTACCTTAGCTTTTTTAGCAAGCTCTTGCTCTTCAATATACTGATTAAGAGTTCTTGTCATAACTGTACGTAGTGCTGATAAATGAGAGCCACCATCACGCTGTGGAATATTATTAGTGAAACACTGTACACTTTCTTGATATGAGTCATTCCATTGCATCGCAACTTCAATTCCCATCCCCTCTTTTTCACCAATACAATGGAAAATATTTGGATGCAATACTGTCTTATTACGATTTACATAGCTAACAAATCCAGCAACTCCGCCAGAGAATGCAAAATCTTCTTCTTTACCATCTCTTTGATCAAATAGTGTAATTTTCACACCATTATTTAGGAATGATAGTTCACGAATTCGTTTAGCCAAAATTTCGTAATGGTATTCAATTAGTCCGAACGTCTCGGTACTTGCCATAAAATGAACTCGGGTTCCTTGCTTACCATTAGCTTCGCCAATCAAAGCAAGTGGCGCAACAGCATCTCCATGAGCAAAATCTATTTCATGATGTTTTTTATCACGCCAAATAGTAAGCTTCAACCAATCAGACAGGGCATTTACAACTGAAACCCCAACCCCATGTAGTCCACCAGATATTTTGTATGAATTACTGTCAAATTTACCACCAGCATGAAGCACTGTCATAATAACTTCAGCAGCCGAACGACCTTCTTCTTGATGAATATCGGTCGGGATACCACGACCATTATCTTCAACCGATATTGAGTTATCTTGATGAATAGTTACTTTAATATTATTACAATGACCAGCTAGTGCCTCATCAATTGCATTATCCAAAACCTCAAATACCATATGATGCAAGCCTGAGCCATCGGAGGTGTCTCCAATATACATACCTGGGCGTTTTCTAACTGCATCAAGCCCTTTTAAAACCTTAATACTGGAACTATCATAGTTTTGATCGGTCATTTGAGTTTATCCTATTATAAATAAAGTTTATTAGCTGTATTATACCCTAATTTACTAGCGTAAGTTAACGTTTTTACTTGCGTGTAAGAGCCAAGTACATACTGGAAAATCATTTTATATTTATTAAGCTACTATTTTAACATTTTTGGTAAGCTCCAAGTGATATTCAAATGGCGTAAGTTTATTGTTAAATCGTTGATGTACTCGCTTCATGTTATACCAATGTAG
>CANFGS010000007.1 GCA_947446595.1 Neisseriaceae bacterium
CAAATTGAAAACAGCCTAAATAACAGACCAAGAAAAGCACTTAAATTTAGAACCCCTAATGAGGTTGTAAATAAGTATTTGCAACGTATTTCAGTAAATATTGCTAAACGAAAAAAAATGGCTGTTGCATTTCATGCTTGAATCTACACTCTATACTGTGAAGTCTGTTATTCCAGGTAATATTCTTAAAATAGATATGGCTTACATCTAACAAATCATAGAGCTAAAAAATAATAGCGTGGATGACAATTCCTCCGTCATTCCAAACATAAATATGATGCTGTTTCGATGGCGTTTGGAATCCATGTACTAAAAGAGCAATGAGGGCAAGTGCATGGATCCCAGCCTGCTGCTTTGATGACGATATTTGAGCGCCGGGATGACTGATAAAATGCTGGGATGACCAAGAAAATGTGGGTGTTTTAGCGTTTAGCTAAGTATTCTTCGATAGCTATATTAGCTAACTCATCAGCTCTTTCGTTTAGTGGGTCGCCGTTATGGGCTTTTACCCAATTCCAGGTAACTTTATGGCTTGATGCTAGACTATCTAATTCCTGCCATAGTTCGATATTTTTTACTTTATTCCAGTTTTTCTTTTTCCACCCAGTTATCCACTCAGTCATGCCTCTTTGGACATACTGTGAGTCAGTGTAGATGTCGATGCTACATTCGAATTTGATTTGTTTTAAGGCTTCAATTACTGCAGTTAATTCCATTTTATTATTGGTGGTATCGGGTACTGCGCCTTTGATTTCTTTTTTATGTTCATTATACATAAGAATCGCTCCATAGCCACCAAGTCCTGGATTACCTTTAGACGCTCCATCTGTGTATATGATTACTTTTGACATATTTTTGCGGTTCCTAGAATTGGGGATGGTTTTGCTTGATAACTTTGAGGTTGTTTTTTTATTTTTATAAAAGTAGCAATATTTTTGACAGCAACTAAACCAAAAGAATTTGCTAATGTTGGAAACCAGCGATCGCCAATTTTATCAATGAAACCAAGTCTTGATAGCGTTTTCTCGTTTTTTACAATAGGGCAATAACCCAAGAATTTACCACCTTGAATACTGAAATGTAGATTATTTAATTGCTTTTTAATGATATTTAATTTAATCGGAGTTGCATTATTTAGATATTCATTATTTTTAATTTGATGTCCAAAAAATGAATTACTGTTAAAAATCGTGATGACTAATTTACCGCGGGGGATGAGAACTCTTTGAAACTCATTAAGTATTAGTTCATAATTAGGCATAAATTCAAGAGCGTGGGGACATACGATAAGGTCAAGACTATTCGTCTCAAAAGGTAAATTAAATAAATTACATTTTATATCTTTACCAATTACATAATGGTTGTTTATTTTATTACCATCAAGAAAATTTAATTCTGGTAGTCCAATTTGTAATGAGTAGTAACCAAAGACATTGTGTACCGCATTTTGATAGAATTTTGTTTCATTCAGAAGTGTATACTTACCGTGGGCGGTGTATAATAACCACTGTTGTAATTTTTGAAGATTTGGCATAATGCAAATTGGTTACCTTAAAGCTTTTAGCGACAATTATATTTGGTTTATACAACACGAGAGAGACTTAATTGTTGTTGATCCAGGCTCATCTACTGTAGTGCTTGATTATATCATAACTAACAAACTTAATTTGCTAGCTATTTTATTAACTCATGATCATGCTGATCATATGGGTGGTGTTGCTGATATTGTTAGCTATGCTCCAAATGTTCCAGTATATGGCATGGGAAGTATTGCAACTAATGAACTATTTGGCAATGAAAGTATTCCTTTATGTCCTTGGCTACAAGTTAAAACAATTGCAACTCCAGGGCATACGTATACTGGGATTTGCTATATTGTGGAATCTCTGGGATTGACGCATATATTTACTGGAGATACATTATTTGCTTCAGGTTGTGGGCGGGTATTTACTGATGATTTTGTTGCTATGTATAAATCTTTAACTCAGTTGTCTAGTTTGCAACAAGATACTTTGGTATATCCAGGTCATGAGTACACTATCAAAAATTTACAATTTGCACAGTTTATTGAGCCTGATAACAAGGATATCGCTAAACGTGTAAAGCTTGAACAAGATAAATTAGATCGTCTAGGAAACTCACTTCCAGTATCAATGGGGGTAGAGCTTTTAACAAATCCTTTTTTACGAACCAATGATAGAAATATAATTGATAGTGTTTCTAAAATTACTGGGCAAGAAGTTAAATCTGGTTTAGATTGTTTTATAAAATTACGCGAATTAAGAAATAATTTTTAAGTTTTATACCATATATGTAATGGTAGTATAAAGAATAGGTTAATAATGGAAGAAAATAATATTGTATCAATCCTAAAAACTCCGCCACATTCAATTGAGGCGGAGCAAATGATTTTAGGAGGGTTATTGATTGATGAAGATGCGTATATAGATATAGCTGGTATTTTACATGAAGGGCATTTTTATCGTAAAGAACACCAGATAATCTTTCATCATATGGTACGCCTAAAAAGTATTAACAAAAATGTTGATGCAATTACTATTTCTGATGCATTAGTACAATCGAATCAATTAGAATATATTGGTGGTTATGAATATATCAATAATTTAGTAGATGCAACAGTTAGTAGTAGTAATATCAAAAGCTATGCTTCAATTGTAAGAGAGCGCTATGTACTTCGTGAGCTTGTAAAGGCTGGATCTGAAATTGCTGATAATGCGTACTCTCCTGAAGGGCGTGATATCGATGTTATTTTGGATGAATCAGAGCAGCGGATTTTTAAGATTAAGGATTTAAATACCAGCAATAAGCAATTTGCAGATTTGAAGATTTTATTGGAACGAGTTATTGAACGAACTATCCAAATGGCAGAGAGAGAAGATAAAAATGCGGTTACAGGTATCGCAACACATTTTCATCAACTAGATCAGATGACATCAGGGTTACAGCGTGGGGAATTAATTATCGTTGCAGGACGTCCTGGTATGGGTAAAACATCTTTCGCACTTAATATAGCTGAGAATGTTGCACTTAAAAACAAACTTCCAGTAGCAGTGTTTTCAATGGAGATGACTGGAGAGCAGTTGGTACAAAGGTTGCTGAGTTCTGTTGCTATGGTTGATCAAGGTTCGATAAAAAGAGGTGATTTATCCCATGACGATATGGACAAAATGTTTTTAGCAATGAATGAATTACGTAATGCTCCAATTCATATAGCAGAAACGCCAGGGATTAATGTAATTGATTTGAGAGCTCGTGTAAGACGTCTAAAAGATACTTTGGGAGACTTGGGACTTATTGTCATTGACTATGTACAGATTATGTCGGGGCTTGGTAATGGTAGAAATAGCAATAGAGCTCAGGAAATAGCAGATATTTCAAGATCTTTAAAATCACTTGCTCTAGAGTTAAATGTACCAATAGTGTTATTGTCGCAGTTAAATCGTGAAGTTGAGAGTCGGCAAGATAAACGCCCGAATATTGCAGATTTACGTGAGTCTGGAGCCTTGGAGCAAGATGCGGATATTATCTTATTACTTTATCGTGATAGCTATTATGATAAAGAAAGTAAAAAAGGTAATCTATCTGAAATTAATATTGCCAAAAACAGAAGTGGCTCAACTGGGGTTGTAGAGTTAGCCTTTATAGCTAAATCTACTCGTTTTGAAAACCCATATTTGGATTACTCGTAAATAGTGAATAGAAGTGAGCAGGCAAAAGAGATATTTGCGATTTTAAGTAGTGATAACCCAAATCCAACTACTGAATTAGTTTATAACTCAGAGTTTGAACTATTGGTAGCTGTTGTGCTATCGGCTCAGGCAACTGATGTGGGGGTTAATAAAGCAACTAAAGTACTTTACAAAGTAGCTAATACTCCAGAAATGATTATCAATTTAGGGCAAGAAAAGCTTGAGCAATATATTAAAACAATTGGCCTATATAAAACCAAAGCTAAAAATGTCTATAACCTCTGTCACATATTGGTAAATCAATATCAATCAAAAGTGCCACAAGAATTTGATGATCTTGTTAAATTACCTGGAGTAGGGCGTAAAACTGCAAATGTAATTTTAAATACATTATTTGGAAAACCTACAATAGCAGTTGATACCCATATTTTTCGGGTTGGTAATCGCCTTGGGGTAGCTAAAGGCACGACTCCATTAGCCGTGGAACTAAAATTAAACAAAGTAATCCCTAAAGAATTTAAACTAAATGCCCACCATCACCTGATTTTGCATGGTCGCTATATTTGTAAAGCACGAGCACCTATGTGTAGTCAATGTATCATAAATCATTGCTGTGATTATTATTCGTCTTAGGGCATTGATCCCAAACTCGTATCGAAACAGCAGTATGTTTTTGTTTGGAATGACGGAAGTGAGAATGTCATCCCAGATATAAACTAGTCGCTGCCTAAATGCGAGTCTGGGATCCATGCACTAAAAAATATTGGCAAGTTTCTCTTCGGTGTGTTGGTGTCAAATTACCATACATGATATAATTATGTCTATTTTTAGTAAGTTAGTGGTAAATTATGGAAAAAGCATTTAGGGACGAATTTTTTTTAGCGGGGATTCAACTAGCTGAATTAGCGTCAGATATAAGCCGTGATTACTTTCGTAAGCCTTTAAATATTGAATCTAAAACTTATGATCATTCACCAGTCTCTATTGCAGATAAAAAAATTGAGAAAAGTCTTAGGTCTTGGATCAAAAATAATTACCCAAGCCATGGTATAATAGGCGAAGAATATCTTGATCAAAATAAAAATGCAAAATATACTTGGGTTATTGACCCAATTGATGGAACAGTTGCTTTTTTGTGTGGTAAACCAACATTTACAACACTAATATCATTACTTGAAAATGATTTACCCCAAATTGGAATTATAGATCAGCCAATACTTGAAGATAGGTTTGTTGGGGTTAATGGACACGGGGCTTGGTTAAATGGTAAAAAACTTGTAACTAGCGATATTAAGTTATTAACCGATGCTAGATTAAATGCTACAACACCATATATGTTTAAAACAGATATAGAACAACAAAAATTTTCTTTATTAAAGGAACAGGTTAAGCTCACTAGTTTTGGAGGAGACGCCTATTCTTATGGTTTATTAGCCAGCGGACATATCGATTTAATTATGGAAGCTGATTTACATTTTTATGATGTTGCAGCATTGATACCTGTTATTGAAGAAAGTGGTGGAATTATTACTGATTGGAATGGTAATAAGATTACCTGGGAGAGTTTTCGCGGTCAGTGTTTGGCATCAGCTAATCAAAAACTACATGAAGCTACACTTAGAATTATTGCGTAAAAGGGGTAAAATTGAATACAAGATTAAGAATTGCACTTCAAAAATCTGGAAAACTATCTGATGGTAGTATTGACTTATTAAATAAATGTAGTTTTAATATAAAACCTGCCAAAAACCATTATCTGGTCAAATCAGATGAATTAAATACTGATTTTTTAATGGTTAGGGATGATGATATTCCTGGCTTTATTGATAGTGGAGCTTCAGATATCGGTATTGCTGGAGAGAATTTGTTTATAGAATATCAGCTTGATAATCCTAATAGTAATATTGAAATAATATCACGCTTAAAATTCGCTACTTGTAGATTAAGTATTGCGGTTATTAATAATGGTAGTGTTAAATGTCTAAATGATTTAAATGGTAAAACTATCGCGACCTCATATCCTTCAACTCTAAAAGATTTCTTACATAAAAATAATATCAATGCCAAAATAATCGTCATGCATGGTTCGGTTGAATTAGCCCCCAAAATTGGGATTGCTGATGCTATTTGTGATTTGGTATCAACTGGTACAACACTTAAAGAAAATGGTTTATTAGAAATGGAAGTAATTCTTAGAAGTGAAGCTGTTTTGGTTGGACGTAAGGGGCTTAGTCCAGATATCAAAAAGAGAGTTGATGAACTAATATTTAGATTTCAAAGTGTAATTAAAGCAAAAAATAGTAAATATATTATGTTACATATAGATAAAGCAAATGTAGCTAAATTAAAAAACCTACTACCTGGATGTGAAGCTCCAACTACCCTAGCACTTGATGGTTATCCTGACAAAGTTGCGGTGCATGTTGTTTGTGAGGAAAATGTATTTTGGGATACGATATCAAAACTTAAAAGCATTGGTGCAACTTCTATATTGTCTGTTGCAATTGAAAAGATGATGGAGTAGGGATGCTAAAAGTTAGTTGGGCTGGTTTGAGCTTAAGTGAGAAAAATAGTATCTTATCTAGAGGAAGTGGTCGAGAGAATGATAATAGCTTGTCTAATATAGTAAGTGCTATTATCAATAATGTAAAAGCAAATGGTGATAGCGCACTTTACGAGTATAGTCAAAAATTTGATGGAGTGAAATTGGATAGTCTTCTTGTGACTAAAGAAGAATATCTAGCTGCTGATAGTCTCGAACAACATTATAAAGACGCAATTATTAAGGCTTATGAGAATATTAGTCATTATCATAATATAAGTAAACCAAAAGAATTTTCGTATACTAAAGATGGAATAGTACTTGGTAAAATATATCGTCCAATTGAGAATGTTGGTTTATATATACCAGGTGGTACTGCAACTCTTGTATCAACGCTAATGATGCTAGCAATTCCAGCAAAAATCGCGGGGTGTGAGGACAAAATATTAGTAACTCCACCAATGAAAGACTGTAGTATATCTCCCGCTATTTTATTTGCAGCAAACTTATGTGGGATTGATAAAATTTACAAAGTTGGTGGAGCTCAAGCTATTGCAGCACTATCTTATGGTACAGAATCAATTCCGAAGGTTCATAAGATATTTGGACCTGGTAATAAATACGTTACTGAGGCAAAATTACAAGTATCAGTTGCGAAAAGTATGACAGCTATTGATATGCCAGCAGGTCCTTCTGAAGTGTTGGTTATTGCTGATACAAATGCAATACCCGAGTTTGTCGCAAGTGACTTACTCGCCCAAGCTGAACATGATATTGATGCCCATGTTGTATTGGTTACGCCAGATCAAGATTTGGCGGATAAAGTACTATCTCATGTATTAATTCAAAAAAATCAATTATCAAGAAGTGAAATAATAGACAAGTCTTTAGCTAAAAGCGTAGTTGTAATAGCTAAAGATATTGATGAATGTTTTAAAATATCAAATACTTATGCCCCTGAACATTTAATTCTTCATTTGGATAATGCAATGGATTATCTGAAACAAGTTAAAAACGCTGGTTCGGTGTTTATTGGTAAATGGTCTCCTGAGTCAGCAGGGGATTATTCTAGTGGGACTAATCATGTATTACCAACTTATGGATATGCCAATATGTATAGTGGACTAGATGTAATTGGTTTTATGAAATCTATATCATTTCAAGAGTTAAGTTCTCAAGGTCTCAAAAGGCTAGGTTCAAGTATAGAAAGTTTAGCAATATTAGAGGGGCTTGATGCTCATAAAAATGCGGTTAGTATCAGACTAGATCACTTAATAAAGGTAGAAAATGTCTAATTGGTTACAACAAATTACGCGCCCTGAAATTTGGTCAATGAAAGGCTATAGTTCAGCCCGTTCTGAAATGGCAGACTTTGCCGGAATGATACAGCTTGATGCTAATGAAAATCCATTTCTACCATACCCAATGTCAAAAGAAGTGCATCAACTAAATCGCTATCCTGAGCCGCAACCAAAAGCTGTTATCTCACGTTTAGCCGCAATTTATGGAGTACACAAAGACCAAGTGCTTGTTGCTCGTGGGATGGATGAAGTTATGGATTTACTGGTTCGGGTATTTTGTATTCCGTATAAAGATAGTATTTTATTCACGCCGCCAACTTATGGTTACTATCAAGTTGCGGCTGATATTTCTGGAGTTGGTATTGTAAAAGTTAATCTGGAAGATGATTTTAGTCTTGATGCTGATAAACTAATTAATGCAGGGCGAAACAAAGTAAAAATAGTATTTTTATGTACTCCGAATAATCCAACGGGGAATATGATTGATATAGCAGTAATTGAAAAAATCGCCCTAAATATGCCAAATAGTATTATAGCAGTTGATGAAGCATATATGGAATTTGCAGATGCACCATCGGCGGTTAGTTTGTTAAATAAATACCCAAATATGGTGGTTATGAAAACACTGTCTAAAGCTTATGCTTTTGCTGGGGTTAGAGTTGGTACATTATTAGCGAGTAACGAGATTATTAAATTAATTGGTAAGGTGATTGCGCCATACCCAATTCCTGTTCCATCAATAAATCTGATTATTCAAGCATTATCCCCATTTGGTTTAGAGGTAGCAAATAGTAATATTGATGTTATAAAACTAGAGCGTGAACGAATGTATCAAGAGTTATCTAAGGTGTCAGGCATCCATGTTTATAAGAGTCAGGCTAATTATTTGCTAATCAAAGTATCTGAGGCTAGTAGCGTTTATCAACATTTTTTATCGCGTGGAATTATTATTCGTAATCGTAGTCGTGATATTCCTAACACTATAAGGATTTCTATCGGTACTGTTTTGGAAAATAACCTAGTGTTACGAGCTTTTGGGGTGGATATTAAAGAATACCTTGTTAGTGAACGAACTGCAGTAATTGTTAGAAAAACTAATGAAACTGATATACTAGCTAGAGTTAATTTAGACAAAAAAGAGCCAGTTAAAATTAGTACTGGAATTGGATTTTTTGATCATATGCTTGAACAATTAGCCAAACATGGTGGTTTTAGCTTAGAAATTAGTGCAAAAGGCGATACCCATATTGATTACCATCATACTGTTGAAGATGTTGCTATTTCATTGGGTCAAGCATTGAAAAATGCACTAGGAGATAAGCGCGGAATTAATCGCTATGGATTTGTATTACCTATGGATGAAGCTAATGCAGCTGCTAGTATTGATTTAAGTGGGCGTGGGGTTTTGGTGTTTAAGGCTAATTTCCCAACTCCTTTAATTGGGGAATTCCCTGTTGAATTAGTAGAACATTTCTTTTTAAGTTTTTCTGACAAACTTGAAGCGGCAATTCATCTATCAGCAACAGGGGGAAATGCTCACCATATGGTTGAAGGCTTATTTAAGGCTTGTGCTAAAGCACTAAACCAAGCTATAAAAGAGACGAGTGATGATATTCCATCAACAAAAGGTTCAATATGATAGCTGTTATTGATGGTGGTGGAGCTAATTTTTTATCAGTTACTACAGCTTTAGATAAACTTAAAATTGACTATCAATTTACTCATGATGCAGATGTTATTAATTTGGCTACTGGAGTAATATTACCTGGAGTTGGTAGTGCTAAATATGCAATGGAGCATCTTAAGAAACATGGCTTAGTTGATGTAGTTCGTAATCTAAAAACTCCCTTATTAGGTATATGTCTAGGGATGCAGCTATTATATGAGCATTCGACTGAAGGTGATGTAGATTGTCTTGGTGTGATTTCTGGTACAGTTAATCGCTTTACTCCTGAAGCTAATTTGATCGTCCCTCATATGGGGTGGAATAATTTAAATGTAGAAGTGCATTCACCTTTAATTAATGGTCTAGGGCAAGATGATAATGTTTATTTTGTGCATAGCTTTTATGCACCAGTAAATGAGGCAACTATAGCATCATGTGATTATGGAAATCGATTTAGTGCAATAGTACAGAATAATAATTTTTATGGGACGCAGTTTCATCCTGAGAAATCAGGTGTATTAGGAGAGCTGCTACTGAGTAACTTTTTTGGAATAGTTAATGATAGTTTATCCAGCAATTGATTTGAGAGATGGCAAATGTGTTCGCTTGACTAAAGGCGATTTTGCAACTACTAAAGTATATAATGATAATCCGATTTCAATGTTAGAAGAGTTTGCTAAATTTGGAGCAACATGGCTACATATGGTTGATTTGGACGGTGCTAAACAAGGGAAAATTGCTCAAGGGGCGTTGATAAAATCTTTGGTAGCTTCAAGTGATCTAAAAGTACAAGTTGGTGGTGGTATAAGAACTATCGAAGATATTGAACTGCTATTTGGATACGGTGTATCAAGAGTTGTTTTAGGTAGTATATGTGTATCAAATAAAGACTTGGTTAAACAATGGCTTGATACTTATGGGCCAGAAAAAATTGTTTTAGCACTTGATTGTCATTTAAATGAAGATGGTACACCAATGGTTACGACTCATGGTTGGCAAGAAAAAAGCACGGTTACTGTCTGGGATTTATTAAATTATTATGCAACTGCTAAATATGTATTATGTACTGATATAAGTGTGGATGGCACTTTGGAAGGTCCTAGTATGGATTTATACCAAGAATTACAAGAATGCTTTCCACATATTAAACTAATCGCATCAGGTGGAGTTGGGTCGCTTAATGATTTGATAAAACTAAAAGAATTAAATGTTTATGGGGCCGTAGTTGGTAAGGCTATTTATGAGGGTAAGATTCCACTTGAAAAAATTGAGTTTGCCTAAATGCTAAAAAAACGAATTATCCCATGTCTTGATGTAAAAGATGGAGCCGTAGTTAAAGGTGTTCAATTTCGTAATCATGAAATTGTGGGCGAAATTATAGAACTTGCTAAACGCTATTCAGATTCAGGTGCGGATGAACTAGTGTTTTATGATATAACAGCTAGTAGTGATAATCGAAATATCGATAAAAAATGGATTTATGATATTGCAAAAAATATTAATATCCCATTTTGTGTTGCTGGTGGTATTAGATCAGTCGCTCAGGCAGAGGCAGTTTTAGCTAACGGTGCTGATAAAATCTCGATTAATTCACCAGCATTAGAAAATCCACAACTAATTACTGAATTAGCTAAACGTTTTGGCACACAATGTGTGGTTGTGGGTATTGATAGTAGAATTATTGATGGACAATATCAAGTTAATCAATATACTGGGGATGAGTCTAAAACTGTAGTTACAAGGCGATTTGTAGAAGACTGGGCGAGGGAAGTTGAACTTCGAGGAGCTGGTGAGATAGTTCTTAATTGTATGAATCAAGATGGGGTTAGATCTGGATATGATATTACTCAAACTAAACTAGTATCAAACTTAGTTAATATTCCAGTTATTGCTTCAGGTGGAGCCGGAAGTATGTCTGACTTTGCTAATTTATTTAAACAAACAAGGGTAACTGGTGCATTAGCTGCGTCAGTATTTCATAAACAAATTATTGCTATAGATGAATTAAAACAATATTTAGCAGAAGAAAATATAGAGATTAGAAAATGTTAGATAAAATTAATTTTGCGAAAATGGATGGATTAGTACCAGTAGTTGTTCAGGATGGTCATACACTACAGGTGCTTATGGTTGGTTTTATGAATAAAGAAGCATTAGAGGCTACGACCACAAGTGGTAAGGTTACTTTTTTTAGTCGTACCAAAAACCGTTTATGGCAAAAGGGAGAGACTTCTGGTGATTTTTTACATGTAATTGATATTCATCTTGATTGTGATGATGATTCGCTTTTGATTATGGCAAACCCTGCAGGGCCAACATGCCATACTGGTAGTGTTTCTTGTTTTAGTACTCAAAAATTACCAGCATTATCGATAATTGGTAAATTAGATAAGACTATTATTGAACGGATTAATTATCCAATTAAGGATAGCTATACTGATCACTTACTTAAAAAAGGTGTTAAAAAAATCGCTCAAAAAGTAGGAGAGGAAGCAGTAGAGGTAGTTATTGCAGCACTTAACGAAACAACACCAGAGTATCTTGGTGAAATGACAGATCTTTTATATCATGCTTTGGTACTACTTCACGCAAAAGGATTGACACTGGAAGATTTAGCATCTGTGATCGAGTCTAGGAACAAATAATAATTTAATAGCAAGGACTAATTATGATAGATATTAATTTACTAAGAAATGATATAGACAAAGTAGCTACTAATGTAGCTCATAAAAAAGTAATTATTGATACAAAGTATTTTGGTGAACTAGAAGCTAAACGTAAGAGTTTACAAGTAATGATGGAAGAATTACAAGCTAAACGTAATAGCTCATCAAAACAAATTGGAGTACTTAAATCAAAAGGTGAAGATGTTAGTCATATTATGGCTGAAGTAGCAAATCTTGGGAGTGAGTTAAAATCTGCTGAAGTTGAGTTTGCAACAGTTCAGGAAGAATTAATCAATTGGATGTACGGTATTCCAAATATGCATCATGAGTCAGTACCTCTTGGTAAGAGTGAAGAAGATAACCAAGAGGTTAGGCGTGTAGGTGTTCCAAAAAGTTTTGACTTTGAGGTTAAAGATCACGTTGATTTGGGTTTTGGGATTAACAAAGAACTAGACTTTGAAACTGCTGGTAAAATGTCAGGTAGTCGCTTTGTGGTTCTAAAAAATAAAATCGCTAAACTACACCGTTCATTAGCACAGTTTATGTTAAATACCCATATCGAAGAACATGGCTATACTGAGACCTATGTTCCATATATGGTAAACGCTCGTGCAATGCTTGGAACTGGTCAATTACCCAAGTTTGAAGAAGACTTGTTTAAGTTAAAGCATGGCGATGAGAGTATGTATCTTATTCCTACCGCCGAAGTTCCACTAACTAATATGGTAGCAGATACTATTACTAAGATTGATGAATTACCACTTAAATTCGTAGCTCATTCTCCATGCTTTAGAAGTGAGGCGGGTAGCTATGGGCGCGATACCAGAGGTATGATTAGGATGCACCAATTTGATAAAGTAGAGATGGTACAGATTGTTGAAGCTAGTAAGTCGTATGCTGCGTTAGAAGAAATGACAAAGCATGCAGAGAATATATTGAAAAAGCTAGAGTTGCCATATCGAGTGCTTAATCTATGTACTGGAGATATTAGTTTTTCTGCAGCCAAGACTTATGATTTAGAAGTATGGCTACCATCACAAAATACTTATCGTGAGATTTCGTCTTGCTCTAATATGACTGATTATCAAACTAGACGTCTACTTGCCCGATACAAAAATGCTGAGGGTAAAAATGAACTACTTCATAGCCTAAATGGCTCAGGTCTAGCAGTTGGTCGTACGCTAGTTGCGGTTCTTGAAAACTATCAAAATGCAGATGGTTCTATAACAGTACCAGAGGTATTACGTAGCTATATGGGATGCGATTTAATCACCGCTTAAGTAATTATATAAGTTAGCACTAATAACAGATATATGTTAAAATAATAAAAATATTTATCGAGTAATAAAAATGCATATTGAAGCAATAGAATTAAAAAACTTTAGAGCGTTTAAACATATAAAAATGCAGGATATTCCCAAGTTTTGTATTATCGTTGGAGCAAATGGTACTGGAAAATCTACGATTTTTCAGGTGTTTAATTTTCTCAAGGATGCAATGTCGGATAATGTACAAACTGCTTTGGCTAAACTTGGTGGTGGTTTGGGCTTTAAAGAAGTAAGAACTCGTAATTGTAGTGGTAGTATTGAGATAATCATTAAATTTAGAATTGAGATTGATAAACCTCTTTGTACTTATCATTTGGAAATAGATGAAGAGGAAGGTCAACCGATTGTGGTGCGTGAAGTGCTATCTTATCGAAGAGGGCCAAGGGGTAAGCCATGGCAGTTTTTGAACTTTCGTCGAGGCTCTGGTACTGCGATTACGAATGAATTAGCTGAAATTATTGATGATACTAAATTAGATAGAGTTGAGCATACTTTAAAAGCTAAAAATATACTCGCGATTAAAGGTCTCAGTCAGTTTGAAACATTTCCAGCTGTTAAGGCTTTGGGGGATTTGATTCAAAATTGGCATATTTCAGATTTTCATATCACTAACGCAAGATATGAAAATCCGTATGATTTTGCTGAACACTTATCAAAAGATGGTGATAACTTATCTTCGGTAACAGATTATCTATATAAAAATCATCCTCAAGTATTCAAAGCTATTTTAAATGGATTATCACATAGAGTGCCAGGAATTGCTGATGTTGAAACAAAAATTACCGAAGAAGGTAGGGTGCTGTTAAAATTCAGAGATGGAGCTTTTGAGGATCCATTTTTAGCACGTCATGTATCAGATGGTACTATTAAAATGCTGGCATATTTAATTTTGCTTTATGATCCAAAACCACATCCATTGTTATGCGTTGAAGAACCAGAGAATCAACTTTACCCTAAACTATTAACAGAGCTAGCAGAAGAGTTTAGGCTTTATTCACAGCGTGGAGGCCAGGTTTTTGTGTCTACACATTCTCCTGAGTTTTTAAATGCTGCCAAATTAAATGAAGTATTCTGGTTGGTAAAAAAAAGCGGTTTTACGGATATCAAACGTGCTAATACAGATAAACAAATTAGCGAATATATGCAAGATGGTGATCAACTAGGATACTTATGGCAACAAGGGTTTTTTGAAAATGTTGATCCACAATGAAAAAGTTGGTTTTTTGGCTAGAGGAGTTATCTGCTAAAGCCATGCTTGAAAGCCTTATTCCTAGACTTTTTATTAATGAAGTTGGATTAAATAATTTGAAAATTGAATACCATCCTTTTCAGGGTAAGTCTGATTTGGAAAAAAATATTTCAAAAAGAATTGGTAAGTATGTTTTACCAGATGGGTATAAAGTGGCTCATCTTATATTACGAGATCAGGATGCAGGGGATTGTAAAGTTATCAAGAAAAAGCTTCTGGAGTCAATTTCTATGGGAACTAATTGCCCTTTGCTTGTGCGGATAGCTTGCCATGAGTTGGAGTCATTTTATTTGGCAGATCTTATGGCTGTTGAAAATGCTTTGCATATTCCAAACCTAAGGCTCTTACAAAATAAAAAAACCTATCGAAGCCCTTACTCAAAAAGAAGTCCTGCCGACTTACTTGATAAAATAACTGAAGGTATATATCAAAAAGTTTCAGGGTCAAGAGAAATTGGAAAGTTTTTGGATATATATAATCAAAGGTCTTTAAGTTTTTATCATCTAGTTAAAGGTATAAAATCGTTGCTGATGCAAATTGGTATATCTCCTTCTGAATTACATTATAATGCTATTTATGATAAAAACTTTAATGAAATAAACCAGAAAGAGTTAGAGGATTTGCTACTGCAAGATGGGGCTAAACTAGATAGCATAACTATTTTAACCAATCTACTATTAGGTAGTGGTATTACTCTTGATACACAAGTTGAAACAGTTATTGTTGATAGCTTATACAGAGTTGAAGATAAGATATTTATTCTTAAAGAGTTTGAATTAAAACCAGATTTATTTGATGGTATCGAATATATAATAGTGTATGCTATGCATGTCACTAATGATAGCTTTATTGCCAATTTAGGATCATTTGTTGATAAAGATAGGATTGTAATTAAAGGGTAAGCTATTCATCTTAAGAAGATTATCGGTGGTAGGTGGTATTTTAATATGATTCTTATGCTAGTTTACGAGCTCTTGCAAGAACTTGGTCTATATGGAAGTCATGATCATAGTCCCAGTATATGCGCTCACTTTTAAACTTTACTTGCTTAAAGTATTCTTTATCATATAATCGCTTATATGATGGAATGCGCTCTAATTCAGCAAGAACATTAAAATCATACGCTCCGCTATCATCAGTGAGAATATATAATATGTAATTGTCTAATGGCGTTATTTTAATAAACTTAGTCATGTTATATTACCTTAAAGGATCTATTTTTAGGGGCTATTCTCAATTTATAGCTAATACACTTAGGTATTAAGCCTTTAAAACTGTAACTACTAGTAGTTTACCATAGTTTAAACTTTCTGTTACCAGGCAAATTGAGCATAAATTTGGTACTTGAATTAAATTATTTGTAAAAGTCAATATCCAGTGATTTTGGATATGATATAATCACGTTAGTGTATAAACTTTGGTTTTAACTTGGAGATGAGTTTCTCAAGAAAACCGTCGAATAAATATTATTAGGAAAATAATTCATGGCAAATACAGTACAAGCAAAAAAACGTGCACGTCAGTCGATTAGTCGTCGCGATCATAACTTCTCACTTAGAACTGAATTCAGAACTGCAGTTAAGAAAGTCTTAAAAGCTATCTCTGGTGGTGATAAATTAGTAGCTCAAAATGAGTTTAAAAGCACACAATCAACAATTGACAAGATTGCCCGTAAAGGTATATTCCACAAGAATAAAGCAGCACGTCATAAAAGTAGATTATCTGCTAAAGTTAAAGCTATGGCTTAATTACGCTATTTAATTAGCTCAGAATATTTCATTATGAGCAATTAATTTGCAAAAAACCCCGTATTGTTCGGGGTTTTTTAATAACTAAAGGTATATAAATATGTTACATACAATTTCTAATGTTTTAGAAACTAAATTTAGGGAAGCTTTTAATGAGCTTGGAATTGCACCTGAAACTCCTGTATTATTAGTTGAAGCAACGCGTTCTGAGTTTGGGGATTTTCAAATGAATGGTGCTATGGGTGCCGCTAAGATGCTAAAACAAAACCCTAGAGAACTAGCGAACAAGATTATTGCTGCGGTTAAGTTGGATGGTCTCGTAACAAAACTTGAAATTGCAGGTCCTGGATTTATTAATATCACTTTAGATAATAAATATTTAGAGAGTTTTGTAGCAAGTCTTAATCCTAGCAATCACTATGGAGTTAGTTATCTATCCCATTCTGCTCAGACTGTTGTTGTTGATTTGTCTTCTCCAAATTTAGCTAAGGAAATGCACGTAGGGCATTTACGTAGTACCGTTATTGGGGATGCATTAGCAAGAGTTTTTGCGTATATGGGAGATAGTGTTATTCGCCAAAACCATGTTGGGGATTGGGGAACTCAGTTTGGGATGCTTATTGCTTATATGAAAGAGCAAGATTTTGTAAGTCCAAACTCGAATAATGATACTAATTTCTCAGTTAGAGATTTAGAACAATTTTATCGTAGTTCAAAACAAAAGTTTGATGAAGATGTAGAGTTTGCTAATAAGGCACGGGAATATGTAGTAAAACTACAAAATTGGCGTAATGGATACGATGATGTATATAGAGATTGGTCTACTTTTAGAGATGAGTCATTAAGACACTGCCAAGAGATATATGATTTACTTGGAGTGCCATTGACAAAAAATAATGCTATTGGTGAGAGCTTTTATGAAACTAAGTTACCTAATATAATTAAGGTGCTTGAAGATAAAAAGTTAATAACTGATAGTAATGGTGCTAAATGTGTGTTTTTTGCTCCAGGTGAATTATCTGGTGGGGAAGAGACTCCTTTTATAGTTCAAAAACAAGATGGTGGATATTTGTATGCAACTACAGATTTGGCGGCTATTAATTATCGAGTAGATAATCTGAAAGCTACTCGTATTGTATATGTTGTTGATGCAAGGCAATCATTTCATTTTAAACAATTATTTTTGGTGGGTAAAAAAGCAGGTTTAGTAAATCCTGATACCAAGCTTGAGCATACGCCTTTTGGTACTATGATGAATGAAGATGGCAAGCCATTTAAGACTCGTGACGGTGGTACTGTTCGTCTTATAGATTTGATTAGTGAAGCTAAACTACGTGCGAAGAAAATTATTGAAGATAGAAATCTAGAATGGAGTGAGCTTGATAAAAATGAATTAGCCAATATTTTAGCGATAGATTCGATAAAATATTCAGATTTATCAAAAAACCGTAATAGTGATTATATTTTTAGTTTTGATAAGATGCTTGCTTTTGATGGTAATACTGCGCCATATTTACTCTATGCCTACACTAGGATACAAAGTATTCTAAAAAAAGCTGAGGTTACAGATTGCAGTAACTATCAAATTAATATTAATGAGGTAGCAGAACATAAGTTAGCTCTTCATATTGCTAAATTTGCTGATACTGTAGATGTTACCGCTAAAGAAGCATATCCACATTATATGTGCCAATATCTGTATAATTTGGCTAGTTTGTTTATGCAGTTTTATGAGGCGTGCCCAATTCTGAAATCTGAAAATAATGCTATTAAAGAAAGTCGTCTGGCGATTGCAAACTTAACTGCTGAAATTTTAAAAACTGGCTTAGACCTACTGGGAATAACTACCATAGATAGAATGTAGATTTAAGCCATTAAATAAATTTAGTCTAGTCATTTGGGGTTTGGCAAACTGCTTCAATATTGTATCCATCAGGATCAAATACAAAAGCAGCATAGTAATCAGGGTGATATTCCTTGCGTATTCCTGGTTTACCATTATCTTTGCCTCCAGCCTTTATTGCTGCATGATAAAATTCATCAACTTCTTTGTGGCTTGCTGCATTAAAAGCAATATGGTGTGCCGGACTGGTTGAATTCTCAGATCCTGCACTACTTATAGAAAAATCTGGAATATTAGTGGCAGATTCACCAAATGCGGCAACTTTGCTACTTCCTGTCTTTTCTTTTGTAAGATCTAACAGTTTAGCATAACCAATTGGTGCTAATGCTAATTCATACCATTTTTTACTAACTTCAAAATTATTTACAATTAAATTAACATGATTAATCATGGTCATTTCCTTTTAAGTTTATTATGTATAAATGAACAACATAACTATAACATACAATTCATAAAAAACTTGAGGTATAAAGTGGTAATTTTAGCTATAAAAAAATTGTCTAATAATTTAGCTATATAATAAATGATGTTTTTAATGAAAATTTAGAATTTGAGTGTGGTACAATTTTCTAACTCTAACTACAAAATGATACTAAACTATATATAGAAAGGGGCCTAAAATGTTTTATAAAAAGCATATATTTTTTTGTACTAATATAAAAAAAGATGGAGCTGGATGTGGAAGTATCTGTAGTCAAGATATGCAAAGTTTAGCTAAAAAGCACCTCCAAAATACTGATAATTGGGGTGAGGGTAAGGTTCGTGCTAGTAAATCAGCTTGTTTGGGGCGTTGTGAGCTAGGTCCTGTTGCTGTCGTATATCCAGAAAGTACCTGGTATACATATATTGATGAAAATGATGTAGCTGAAATTATTGATAAGCATTTAATAGATGGTGAAATTGTAAAGCGTTTGCAGATTTAATCAAGTAACTTGGATATAAATATGAATCATGATAATCGTCCAGATCCAGAAGAGCTATTAAAACAAATAGAGGAGCATAAGCGTGGTAGCTTAAAGATATTTCTAGGTGCTGCTGCTGGTGTTGGTAAAACTTATGCAATGCTAAAAGCTGCAAGCCAATTAAAAGCAGATGGTGAAGATGTAGTCATTGGTTATGTTGAAACTCATAATAGGGAAGATACTAAACTTTTATTACCAAAAGATATAGAGTATATCTCTCTTAAAGTAATTAATTATAAAGGAACTGAACTTAAAGAGTTTGATATTGATAAAACTCTAGCACGCCACCCATCAATAGTTATTTTAGACGAACTTGCCCATACTAATGTCATTGGTTCTAGAAATAGTAAACGTTATCAGGATGTTTTAGAGCTATTAAATGCAGGGATTAATGTTTATACCGCTCTAAATGTACAACACTTGGAGTCACTTAATAATATAGTCGAACAAATTACCGAAATTAAGATTAATGAAACAGTTCCTGATCAGATTGTTGAAGATGCTGATGAAGTGGTGTTAATTGATTTACCTCCTGAAGAGCTTATCGAACGCTTAACCGATGGTAAAATATATCCAAAAGAGAGAATTGATGCTGCATTAGCAAATTTTTTTCGTAAAGGAAATCTGACTGCCTTACGTGAACTGTCACTTAGAAAAACTGCTCAGAAAGTAGATAAACAGGTTCTTGAGTATCGAAGCCAAGAGGCAATTGCTAATGTTTGGGCTAGTAATGATAAATTACTTCTGGTTTTAGAAGCTGGGCATTCAAGTGAACGAATCATTCGTCATGCTAAAAATCTATTTGATAAAGGGTTTAGTCAGTGGTTCGTCGCTTATGTTGAAAGCCCACGTTTTGAAAAAATTCGTGCTAAAGATAAACAAAGAATAGTGGATTTGCTAGATTTGTCAAGACAGTTTGGAGCTACTGTAATCCAGGTCATTGGTGTTGATGAGGCTGTAGCTATTGCTAATACTATTAATGAATATAATATTAATACTGTTATATTAGCACAATATAAACAACCTTTATATCAAAGATTATTTCGTAAGAGTTTAGCTAATAGTTTATCTGCAATTCTTCCAAGCATTAATATGAGTTTAGTTGGTGATGAAACAATTTGGCAAACTGGTAATATAAAATATAAAATTAATTATTTAAAAATTATACAGAAAATAGTATATTTTACGATTATCTTTGGAGTTGTGGGTGGGGTTGGATATAATTTACGAGGTTTATTATCCCCAGCTAATATTTTGATGATTTATTTATTAGTTATGATATTAGCAAATAAAGGACGCGGAAATTTGTCTGCATTCATTGCAGCTTTTATTGGTACATTGTCATTTGATTTTTTTATTATTCCAACGTCTTTTTCTATAAATGTTACAGATCCGCAATACTTGTTTACATTTATGTTTTTACTAATAATTGGTGTTACTTTTAGTGTTATAAATGGCAATTTACGTTTTCAGGTTTCAAAGCTTAGTCGCTTACAACAGCAAAGTGAACTATTTAATACTTTAAATCGTGATTTGGCTGGAGTTACAAAAGTCCCCCAAATAGGAGGAATAATACCAAAACTTTTTCGTTTAATGTTTCATACCAAATTTATGTTATTACTTTCTAATAGTAATGAAAAGCTTGAGTTTAACTGTGGGGAAAGTTTAAGTCATTATGATGAAAGTATAGCTTCATGGGTATTTACCAATAAACACAGTGCTGGTCGCAATACCGATACATTTGCAGGTAATAATTTATATTATACTCCTATACTATTTAAAACTCATTCTCTCGGGGTGCTAGTAGTTGCCCCAAATGATTCTGTTGAGTTCTTTTTACCTGATTTACAGTTATTACTTAATAGTTTTCTTGAGCAATTAGCTATTACGCTAGAGCGTATTTATTTGACAAAACCACACAAAATCAGTAATTAATTTATTGATGACACTCAAAAGTGAGATTATTTGTAGTATAATTCATCTTTCATATAGATATTAGCGAAAGTGAATATGAGCATCTGGACTGAGCGTCGAACAATTGTTGCATATGCCCTAAGTATATTGGCATTAGCTGAAATTATTGACTTGACTATTGTATCCGTTGCGATTCCTGATTTAATGGGAGCACTAGGTGCTAATATCAACGATATTTCATTAACCATGACAAGCTATATAGTTGCTGCTGCAATATGTATACCACTAACTGGGTTAATGACCAAAAAATATGGCACTAAAAATGTAGCGCTTATTTCAACTATTATCTTTGGTTGCGCTTCAATTCTATGCGGAACAGCAACAAATCTAGAACAGATGATTATATACCGCTTGATTCAAGGGGTTGGCGGTGCTTTCTTACCAGCTTTAGCTCAATCCCATGTTGTTGGAAATTTCACAGAAGAAGAACAACCCAAAATAATGTCAATAGTAACTATCTGTATTGTTTTAGGTCCAATTATTGGTCCTGTAATGGGTGGTACTATTATTGAAAATTGGAATTGGAGATGGGTTTTTTATGTAAATGTACCTGTATGTACTCTAGGTTTTGTTATGCTGTTATTTTTTATGGAAGACAGCAAAAAAGAAGATGTGAAGATTGATTTTACAAGCTTCTTTTTTATGCTAGTTGGGGTTGGGTGTCTTGAGTATTTTGTTGATGAGGGAAATACTAATCAATGGTTCCAGTCTATTGAGATGATTTGTTTATTAGCAGTTGCGATTATATTTTTGGGTTTTTTTGTATGGCGGGGACGTATTTTATCTGCAGTAGTAAATTTTGCGATTTTCAAGAATCCAAATTTTGTATTGTCGTGTATTATGATGTTTGTATTTTTTGCAATGTTATCAGGTGGTCTTACATATTTTTCATCAATGCTACAAAATGTTTATGGAATGGCAGTTGATACTGCAGGTTATTTGCAGGTGCCGCGTGGTGTAGCTGCAGTTATTGGCGCTCCTATTTATATTCATTTGAGTAAGAAAATAGATGCTCGTATTTTAATGTCATTTGCAATGTTATTAAGTGGGGCTTGTCTAATTGGAATGAGTTATATGGGGCCTTCTCCGAATATTAAATTAATATTCCTCTTGATATTCTTGCAAGGTTTTGGGATGATAGGTATATTTGTATTATTAATATCAACCGCTTATATTGGAGTGCCTGAAGAATTAAGTGGGGACTGCTCTGGTGTGTTTAATTTTGCTCGGAATTTTTCGATGTCAATTGGTACTTCAATTGCGGCAACGGTATTATCAACCCAACAACAAGTTGTCTGGAGTGATTTAGTCTCACATGTATCTGATTATGCTCGTGGGTTTCATATATGGTCACAAAATCTAAGTGGATTGTCTAGTACCAGAAATGCACAATTAATATCATATACAGTACAAAAAGGCTCTTTGTTTCAGTCATATCTTGACTTATATTTTATGACGGGCTGTATTATTTTAGGTATATTTTGGATGCCATTTATTTTGAAGCGGCCAAAACCAAATGCAAAACCTGTAATGGCACATTAAACTTTTAGTATTTATTTAAGGATTATCCACAATGGAAGAACAACAAGCTGCTAAAATGCGTAAGCAAACTAATACACAAAAATCATCTAAAAATCTTTTTATAGGTGGTGGAGTAATTGCATTGGTGGCAATAGCTATAGCCTTATATTATAATCATACGCGTAAGTACCCAAGTACAGATGATGCATATGTAAATGCTAATTTGATTAATATAGCTCCAAAAGTTGGTGGGTTTATTAAAAATATCAATGTATCTAAAAATCAATTAGTACATAAGGGTGACTTGTTATTTCAAATTGACCCCATAGATTATATGTTAGAATCAAATCAAACAGCCCATCAGGTCTCGTATGCACAGCAACAGGTGGATGTTGAGAGTCAGAATATAGCAGTTGCTAAAGTGAATGTGGCTAAAGCAAAAGCGGATTATGATTTTAGTCAAAAAATGGCAAAACGGTATACTAATTTATTTAAGCAAAAAGCTGGTACTGAGCAGGATATGCAAAAATATGTTAATGATGCTACCCAGTCTAAACAACAGCTTGATGCTATGAATTTAGCTTATAGTCAATCACATACACGCTATAAATCAGCTCTAGCACAATTAAATGCTAATAAATCAGCTCTAGATAGTGCAATTACTCAAACTAGCTATGCAGATATTTATGCAGGTGCTAATGGGTTTATTACTAATCTAAATCTTGCTGAGGGGCAGTTGGTTCAATCTGGAGAGAATCTTTTTGGTTTGGTGGATGATAGTAGTTGGTGGGTTGATGCTAATTTCAAAGAAACTCAGATTGAGCGTATTAAAGTGGGCCAGATGGCAAAGGTAAAACTTGATCTTTATGACCACGTGTATACCGGTGTAGTTCAAAGCATAAGTCGTGCGAGTGGCAATACTTTCTCAATATTACCCGCACAAAATGCAACTGGTAATTGGGTTAAGGTTACTCAACGCTTTACCGTAGTAATTAAAATAGAAGATGACCCTAAATTTCCGCTTCGAGTTGGTGCAAGTACTGAAGTTACTGTTGATACTACTAAGTAAGACGGGGAGACTATAATGAAGTTAAAGTTATTAAATGTGCTGTTGGTATCAGGAATACTTGCTGGGTGCGGTTTACTTGGCCCAGATTATAAAAAGCCTGATATAGATACACCATCAAATTGGAAAAATGGACATAGCAATGTGAATGAAAGTAGTGCTTTAATGTCAGACACAGCTTGGTGGGAGCAATTTAAAAATCCTGAGTTAAATGAAATGATACATCAGGCTTTACTTAATAATAATAATATACAAATAGCAATCGGTAATATAGCACAAGCACAAGCATCTCTTAAAAAAGCTCAGATGGCTTGGGTTCCTACGATAAACTTTGGTGGTAGTGCATTTGTTGGGCAGTCATTTAACCAAAACGTTACTCCAACAGGTGCATTAAGTACAATTCCAATTGCTAACAATCTAGATTTTAATGGTGCTTATGCAGGATTTACTCCATCGTATTCGTTTAATATATTTCAAAATATAAAAAATGAAGATGTAGCAAAATTAAATCTAAAAGTGCAACAAGCGTCCAAAAATTCGGTGCGACTTGCTGTTATAGGTCAAGTTTCTGGTGGTTATTTCACGCTACTAGGGTTGCATAAGCAGCTTGAATTAGAAAAACAAATGGTAGCTGACCTTGAAGAAAATCGTAAATACACCAAAGTACAAATTGCAAATGGCTCACAAAGTCAAATGAATTTAGATGAAATTGATCAAGCTGTATATAGTATTAGTGTTAATTTATCATCAATTAAAGATAATATTGCACAGACACAAAATGCACTTCAAGTTTTAATGAATAAAAATCCAGATACTATTATTACTAATACTGATTTTGATGATATTGAGACTGATGGAGTAGTACCAATTAATTTACCATCTGAAGTACTAAAAAACCGTCCAGATATTATTTATTCAGAATATCAAGTACAAGTTAGTAATGCTCAAATTGGTGTTGCTATGTCGGCATTTTTCCCAAGCATTAATTTAACTTCACCGGTTGGGTTAAGTACTTTTCAACTAAGTAATCTACTAAACGGTAGTAATGATTTTTGGGTAACACAAGTTAGTGCAGCTATGCCGATACTGAATCTTGGTATCTATCAAGATATTAAGAAATCAAAAGCTAATTATTATTCTGCATACTATAATTATATTCAAACAGTTAGAAGTGCGTTTGCTGATGTAGATAATAATTTATCTAAGCATGCAAGTACTGATGAAGCATATGAAGTTCAACAAAAAAGTATGCATGCAGCAAATGAATTATATCACTTAGGAACTCTAGAATATAAAAATGGTGCAAAAAGCTATGCAAGTACTATAAATTATAAAATAAATATTGATAATACTAAATTAAATCTTAACAAAGCAAAAATGAATCAGCTAATTAGTATAGTTAATTTATATCAATCTTTGGGTGGTGGTTATAATATAGATAATACTGAAAGCCAAAACAAATTTGGTGATAGCCACGACATCTAACCCAAATTTTACTAAATTATATTATTGACAACTAGCCTAGTGCAGTAGTATAGTATTGCAATTCTTCAAGTTTATTTAATATTTTAGTATTGAAGGTTATGAAACATAAAAATTTATTTGATAAAAAGATGCTAATTCCAGCATTAATCGATAGTTTTCTTAAGTTAAACCCCAAAGCCCAAGCCAAAAATCCCGTTATGTTTGTAGTATATATCGGGAGTATCCTAACTACATTCTTGGTTGTTTATTCTCTGTGCGGATATGATGCAGGTGGAACTACTGGTTTTATTTTAAGTATTACTTTATGGCTATGGTTTACTTTATTATTCGCTAATTTCGCTGAAAGTATTGCCGAGGGTAGATCTAAGGCTCAAGCTGAAAGCCTAAAAAGTGTCAAAAAAGATGTTCCTGCAAAACTTCTTAAACATGCCAAATTTGGCACACGTCCTGATGTTGTCTCAAGTAGTACCTTAAAAAAAGGTGATATAGTTTTAATTGAGGCAGGGGATATAATTCCTTGTGACGGTGAAGTACTAAATGGGTGTGCTTCAGTTGATGAAAGTGCTATTACTGGAGAGTCAGCACCTGTAATTCGCGAGTCAGGTGGTGATTTTTGTTCAGTTACAGGTGGCACGAGAGTTTTATCTGATTGGGTTATTGTGCAAATTAGTGTAAACCCAGGGGAGAGTTTTCTTGATCGAATGATTTCGATGGTTGAGGGGGCTAAACGTCAAAAGACTCCTAATGAAATTGCTTTATCGATACTATTAACTGCATTAACAATAGTATTTTTATTAGTTGTAGTTACCTTACTTCCAATGTCTATTTATAGTGTAAATGCTAATCATAGCGGTAGTCCAATTACAATAACCATTCTTGTTGCTCTTCTGGTTTGCTTGATTCCAACTACTATTGGGGGTTTATTGTCAGCTATTGGTGTAGCAGGTATGGGGCGCATGATGGAAGCTAATGTAATAGCTACTTCAGGTCGCGCGATTGAAGCTTCAGGTGATGTTGATGTCTTACTTCTTGATAAAACAGGTACTATTACTTATGGTAATCGTCAAGCACGTAATTTTTATCCGTTAGCAAATGTTGATAAAAAAGTATTAGCCGAGAGTTGCTTTTATTCATCCCTTGCTGATGAGACACCTGAAGGTAAAAGTATTATTTTATTATCTCATGAATATGGTTTTAATGAAAATACCATTGATAAAGAAAAAATGACGTTTGTACCATTTACTGCTCAAACTAGAATGTCTGGAGTTGATATTGATGATATTATAATTCGTAAGGGTGCATCTGATGCAATTAAGCGCTATATAATAGAAAATAAAGGTATATTCCCAGATGAAGCGCAAAAGATAGTTGATATGGTAGCTTCTCGTGGCTCTACTCCTTTAGCTGTTGCTAAAGGTAATGAAGTACTTGGGATTATCGAATTAAAAGATATCGTAAAAGAAGGTATTAAAGAAAAATTTGCTCAGTTACGCCAAATGGGTATTAAAACCATTATGGTTACAGGTAATAATCGATTAACTGCAGCGGCTATTACAGCCGAAGCTGGAGTTGATGATTTTTTAGCGGAAGCTACACCAGAGGCAAAATTAGAAATTATTCGTAAATACCAAGCGTCAGGTAATCTAGTAGCTATGACTGGAGATGGCACTAATGATGCTCCAGCATTAGCACAAGCTGATGTGGCGGTTGCTATGAATAGTGGCACACAAGCCGCAAAAGAAGCTGCTAATATGGTTGATCTAGACTCATCACCTACAAAACTAATCCAGATAGTTGAAATTGGTAAACAGATGTTGATGACCCGAGGTTCTTTGACAACATTTAGTATAGCTAATGATATTGCCAAATATTTTGCAATTATACCAGCAACTTTCGCTTCAACCTATCCAGTTCTAAATAAATTAAATATTATGCATTTGGCATCTCCAGCTTCAGCAATTTTATCTGCTGTGATATTTAATGCTTTAATAATAATAGCATTAATTCCATTAGCATTAAAAGGGGTTAGCTTTAAACCAATGAGTGCTAGTAGTTTACTTAGACGGAATTTTTTAATTTATGGTTTGGGTGGCGTTATTGTGCCATTTATTGGTATTAAAATAATTGATACCATTTTACAATTAATTTAGGATTAATTATGCAGCAAATAAAATCAGCAGTAATAACTTTTATAGTTTTAACTATATTAACAGGAATTATTTATCCGCTTATAGTCTTTGGTTTTGGACAAGTATTTGCATCTTATGAGGCTAATGGTAGCCTCGTAACAGTTAACGGTAAAATTATAGGTTCGGCACTTATTGGGCAAAGTTTTACTGATAATAAATATCTGTGGGGTAGGCCATCAGCAACTGGAGACCATCCTTATAATCCTCTTGCTTCAGGTGGGGCTAATCTTGGTCCTAGTAATCCAAATCTTTTAAATGCAGTAACTGATAGGGTAAATACTTTAGGTGCAAATGCGATTAATCCAGCTCCTATTGACTTGGTAACTAGCTCTGGAAGTGGTCTTGATCCAGATATTAGTATTGCTTCAGCTTATTTTCAGATTAAAAGAATTGCCAAAGCTCGTGGTATTAGTGAAGATAGTGTAGAAAATATTATTAATAAAAATGCCAAATATCCACTTTTAGGATTTATTGGTGAACCACGAGTTAATGTTTTAGAAGTTAATCTAGCTTTAGATGGGGTTAAATAATGGATTTTTTATATATTATTTCTGGTATTATTGCAATTGGTTTACTTATTTATCTAATTATTACTTTATTTTTTCCTGAAAAGTTTTAAGGTCAAAAAATGATTATAGCTTATATTGATTTAGTGGTTTTTCTTGTAGTATTAACTTTCCTATCTATCGTACTTGGGCGTTATATTGCTCTTGTATTTAATGGAAGGGTTAGTTATTTGTCTTTTATTGAACGTCCATTATATAAATTAATTGGTAATACAGGTGAAATGAAATGGGGGCAATATGCTAAAGGCATCATGTTATTTAATATTATAGGCATAGTATTTGTATTTATATTTCAGCTAATTCAGGGTGCTTTACCACTAAATCCTCAGCATTTAGGGGCAACAACTCTAGATCTGGCATTAAATACAGCAATTAGTTTTGTAAGTAACACCAATTGGCAATCATATACTCCTGAGACAACTCTCAGTTATTTAACTCAAATGCTAGCTTTAGCAGTACAGAATTTCTTATCGGCAGCAACTGGGGTGGCGGTTCTAATTGCTTTAATTCGTGGGTTTGTGGCTGTAGAAAAAGGTACAATAGGTAATGTATGGGAAGATTTAGTAAAATCTACGTTGTATATATTATTGCCATTATCTTTAATTTTGGGTTTTGCTTTAGTAAAGCTTGGGGTTCCACAGAATTTTAATAATTATCAAGATGTACAATTGATTAATCCACAAGTAGTATCAGTAACAGTTGATGGTAAAACTACAACTAATAGGTTTACTACCCAAACAATACCCATGGGGCCAGTTGCATCACAAGAAGCAATTAAAATGATAGGTACGAATGGTGGTGGGTTTTTTAATGCTAATTCAGCACATCCCTATGAAAACCCAAATGCTATTTCAAATTGGCTTGAAATGCTTGCAATTTTATTAATTCCAGGTAGTTTATGTTTCGCTTTTGGCAGAATGGTTGGGGATAAGCGTCAAGGGTATACTTTATATGCTGTAATGACAATTGTATTTATTATTTTGGCAATAGGGGTTATGCTTGCTGAATTTAATGGGAATCCAGCATTTTATCACCTCTCAATTGATGGGGTTATGAATTTGCTTCAAAGTGGTGGCAATATGGAGGGTAAAGAAGTACGCTTTGGTGTCTTTGGTTCTGGTTTATTTGCTGCTGTTACTACCGCTGCTTCATGTGGAGCTGTTAATGCTATGCATGATTCTTTAATGCCATTAGGTGGCTTGGTTCCATTGTTTTTAATGCAGTTATCTGAAGTGATCTACGGTGGTGTAGGTAGTGGCTTATATGGGATGCTTATATTTTTTGCAGTTTTGTCTGTTTTTATAGCCGGGCTTATGATAGGTAGAACTCCAGAATATTTGGGTAAGAAGATTGAAAGTTTTGAAATGAAAATGGTAGCATTAGTAATTTTGGTAGTGCCATTATTAGTTTTGCTTGGTACTGCTATATCTGTTGTAATTGCCCCTGGGTTAGTAGGAATGAGTAATCCAAGCGCTCATGGATTGTCAGAGGTGCTTTATGCCTTTACATCAGCTGCTAATAATAATGGTAGCGCGTTTGCTGGTTTAAATGCTAATACACCTTATTATAATTTAATGCTTGGTTTTACAATTTTTGTTGGACGTTATGGAGTAATAATTCCAGTCTTAGCAATTGCAGGGAGTTTGGCTAGCAAGAAACGTTTAAATGTAACGAGTGGAACCATGCCGACTCACGGCTTATTATTTATCGGAATTTTAATTGGGGTGATAATAATTGTTGGTGCTCTAACTTATGTCCCGGCACTAGCTCTTGGACCTATTGTAGAACATTTGATATTATTTAAGTAAATTTTGTGCTAAGCAGCCTATATATTAGGCTGCTAGCAATTTATAGATATGTAATGTTAAGGTATATAGCCTTTATTAATGAATACATCAAGAGCATAACTTGCTCCTAGAAATGCTGGGAATTGATCAGTAATTACAAAAACTGGCATTTTAGTTAAAAATGGACGATAGCGTCCTTTGCTCTCAAAGCGTGATCTAAAGTCTGATGCTATAAAGAAATCTAAAATTCTAGGTATTATTCCTCCACCTATATATACACCACCAAATGCATTTACCATTACCGCATGATTTGATGCAATAGTTCCTAAGATGCGACAGAAAATATCTAAAGTTCTAGTACATACCAAGTTACCTTTTTGACCTAATTCAGTAATTTCTGAAGGTTGTGGGATGCTTTTTATGTTTATACGTTTAAACTCACATATTGCTTCATAAATTAATTGTAAGCCAGGGCCAGATAGGAAGCGTTCAGCTGACACATGATTGAAGCGTTTATGTAGAAATGTCCATAATTCAACTTCTTCTTGATTTACCGCAGGGAAACTAGAGCGTCCACCTTCAGCAGGTATTGAAAAATAGCCTTCAATTGGATGTTTAACTAATGTCGCCATGCCAAGCCCAGTTCCTGGTCCAATAATTGCCATTGGTTTATTAGGGGCGGGCTCATCTGTACCACCTATTCTAACAAGGTGATCTTTACTAATATGAGGTACTGAGAGAGCTAGAGCATGAAAATCATTTAAAAATAATATACTATCTAATCCAGTCTCTTTTTTTGTTTTGGACATCGATTGCCCGTGCCACGGACTATTTACCATAAATAATATATCGTCAACTTCAGGTGTGGGTAATGCAAGTGCTGCATGATGTACTTTACCTATCATATTAACTGATGTAAGGTACTCGATAACAGCCATAGCTAATGTCTTAAACTTTTTACACTCTAAAACCATTGTTGATTCATATTTATATGGACTAATTTCGATACTAAATCGTGCATTAGTGCCTCCGATATCGGCAATTAGACGAGGGAATGATTTTACAGGCATATTTTTCTTTCTATTCATACCAAAAAATTTGTGTATCTGGTCTACGGCTTAAAACATAACTTATAGGGTAATTAAGATTGTCACCTTTATAAGCCTCTTTTAATACTTTAAGCTTGGCATCACCATTTATACTTAAGATTAATACTGGAATATTAATTAGAGCATTTAAGGTTAGACTTATTCGGCTATGCGGAGCTGTTACTGGGTTAGTAATTACGTAATTAGAATCATCATGAAGTGCTTTATTTAATTCTTTAGAGCATGGGAAAATAGATGCTGTATGTCCATCTTCGCCCATACCTAGAATAGCTAAATCTATGTGAGAAATTTTATTATTTGCATTTGTCAGCATTTTGTCATTGTTTAAGTTAGTGTCAGCTAATCCAAGAAGTTTTGCATTTTTTGCGTTGTTTTTTAGCAAATAAGTTTTGAGTAAGTGTTCATTACTGTCTTTATTATCTGGTGCTACTATTCGTTCATCAACTAAGGTAAAGGTTATTTTTGAAAAGTCAAGCTCTGCAAGGCTTAGCTTTTCTAGTAATGGTATTGGACTACGTCCACCTGAAAGAGCAATAAGGATATTTTGTTTATTTTTGAGAAGCTCTTTAATTTTTAGTACTATACTGTCAAAAATCGCCTCCACTTGCGAAGAATTAGATGAGAAAGTTTGTAGATTCATATAAAAAACCTTTATTGTTATCGACCAAAGATAATAATTCTACACTAAAACCACTTAAACTGCCTAGTAAACTTTTGCTACAATGCAATATATTTCTGATTTTAATTATTATAGGCAATGTTTAATGTACGGCATTAATTACTGATAGCAAAAATGAATCATGTTCAATTGGAGCAACCATGTTTCTAACCAATGTTGTATATGGGATACGGATTTCATCATTAAATTTTATATTTACTATATTGTCGGTTTTAAATAGGTCAGCAATATTTATGTTATCAAGCTCATATTCTGTTTTAAGGTTAGTCTGTATGCTATTATACACGTTTCTTGTATAGTCACAAGAGTAGTTTAGTTCTCCTAGAGTAATAAAAACTCTCATAATTTCATAAAAAGATAATTGGCTAATATTGTCGCTTGATTTATTTGGTGAGCCTGTAAGTAATGGTTGTAGCGCTTTGTATGATGCGGCGTCTGACATTGTGTTGAAGTTGCTTTGTTGAGTATAATGGTTAAATTCGCTGATTAGTGAATAGGCTTTTTCAAAAGAACCACTAATATTATGAAGCCAGTTTAGCCAATTAGTTATTTTAATAGTATAGTTATTTTGGTTTTTTTTAACAGCTATATACATAAGTAATAATGAATTGTTTTTTGGTGCATTATTTATTTTAGAATTACAAAAAAAGATAAAAGATTTTGTTTCCCCATATTCTATGTCTTCTAAAAATCTAGGGCTTAGACTAAATACTTCTCTAAATGTAAGTGGGGTTTCGTTTTTGGTATTAAATAACTTGCTAAAATTATCGTTATAATCAATAATGTTCGCAGTTAAGTCTAACTTACAATGCGAAACCTTAAATTTAGTAGTCATTTATGCATTCTCCGTTTTTGTTATTCTGTTATTTTAGCCCTATTTAATAGTATCCTGTATTTGAAGTAAGTGATGAAAATACTTTAAGTGTCTTTGCGAAATAATTTTTTTGCTCAGTATAGATTTTATCTTGGATAATTGAAAGAAGCATACCCAAATTTTGGTGATGTACTATAAAATGTTATAATCTGTTTGTAATTTAAAAATTTATGATTTATGAAAGGTGTTATGGTTGTTTGCGATTAGACATATGCAAATCAGATTGGATGGGTTTTTTGAGTTTCTTTTATTAAAACTGACATAATCTTAGCGCTATTTAATATAAAAAATAGAAGTTATGCTATAATCTAGCAATATAAATAACTTTTATGGAGTGAGGCTGATGGGTTTATTAACAGGAAAGAAAATACTTATTACTGGGCTATTATCAAATCGTTCAATAGCTTATGGGGTTGCAAAAGCCTGTAGGGCACAAGGTGCTGAGATTGCAATTACCTACCAAACTGAGCGTTTTTTAGATAGAGCTAAAGGATTTGCCGAAGAGTTTGGTACTGATATAATAATACCTTGTGATGTTACTGATGATGCCCAAATTGAAGGGGTTTTTACTGAGCTAAAAAAACATTGGGATGGAGTTGATGGGGTATTACATAGTCTTGCTTACACGCCAAAAGAAGGCTTAAGTGGTGACTTCGTTGATAATGTTTCTCGTGAATGCTTTAGTACTTCAAATGATATTAGTGCTTATAGCTTTAGCGCTTTAGCTAAAGCTGCTCGTCCTATGATGAAAGGGCGTAATTCATCCCTAATTTGTCTAACATACTTAGGTGGTGAACGTGTATTACCAAATTATAATATGGCGGGTGTTGCAAAAGCTGCACTTGATGCAACAATGCGTTATATGGCTTTTTATTTAGGTGAAGATGGTATCAGGGTAAACTCGATATCATCAGGACCAATCAAAACTCTAGCAGCTAGTGGTATTGCTGGATTTTCTAAGATCTTAGATCATGTAGCAAGTAACGCTCCACTTAGACGTAATGTTACTATTGATGAAGTTGGTAATACAGCCGCATTCTTATTCTCAGAGTTAGCAAGCGGTATTACTGGCGAAATAGTTTATGTTGATGCTGGATATAATATCACTGCTTCAGGAATGCAGGGATAACTAATGAATAGAGAGTCTATCTTACAAATTGCAGCTAATGTATTTGAAGATGAAATTGCTGGCATAAATCAAGTTAGAAGTTATATTGGGGATAGTTTTGTATCTGCCATAGAGCTTATCTATAACTGTAAAGGTAAAATCATTGTTACAGGTATGGGTAAATCTGGGCATATTGGGAATAAAATAGCTGCAACTATGGCTTCAACCGGAACTCCAGCATTTTTTGTGCATCCTGCTGAGGCACTTCATGGTGACTTGGGTATGATAGATGAAAAAGATGTGGTTATAGCTATTTCATTCTCCGGTGAATCTGATGAACTAATGGGAATACTACCGATAGTCAAACGTAGAAATATACCAATGATAGCCATGACTGGTAACTCAGATTCAAGCCTTGCTAAAATAGCTAATTGTGTACTAAATATCAAAGTTGATAAAGAAGCCTGTCCTCTTGGTTTAGCGCCAACTACTAGTACAACTGCATGTTTGGTATTGGGGGATGCATTAGCTGTGTCTTTATATACGCTTCGTGGCTTTAAGCCAGAAGATTTTGCCTTGTCTCATCCTGGTGGCTCTCTTGGGCGGCGTCTTTTGACCCGTGCTAGTGATTTAATGCATACAGGTGAATGGCTTCCTCTTGTATATTCCGATACATCATTAAAAGATGTAGTTATGGAGATTAGCAAAAAGGGCCTTGGTTTTGCTGGTGTTGTTGATGGTGGTAATAAAATCATTGGAGTGATTACTGATGGTGATTTAAGACGCTTGATAGATAATCAAATCAATATACAAACAACTACTGCACAAGCTATTATGAGTAAATCACCTAAAACTATTCTATCTAGTAGCCTTGCTGTAGAAGCTATTGAATTAATGGAAAATAATAAAATAACTGGATTTGTGGTGGTTGATGAAAATAATCAATTTGTTGGTGCGTTTAATTTATATGATTTGCTTCAGGCAAAATTAATTTAGAGATATATTATGACAAAGCTATATGATAAAGCAAAAAAAATAAAGGTGATAGTTACTGATGTTGATGGTGTATTGACTGATGGTTCTATATTTATTAACGAAGATAAAATTGAACCATTTGGTAAATTTAATATCTATGATGGAATGGCTATTGACATTGCTCACGGTAGTGGATTAAAACTTATTGTTATCTCTGGGCGGAAATCACGAGCTACTGAAGCCCGTTTTAATAAACTAGGGATTGATGAAGTTTATACTGGAATAGAGGATAAAGCAAAAAAACTAGCTGAAATTGCCTTAAGATTAGAGTTGGATTTTTTAGAGTTAGCTTATATTGGGGATGATGTGATTGATTTAAGAGCAATGGCTATGGTGGGCTTTAAGGTTGCACCTAATAATGCTATTGAAGCGGTTAAACAAAGGGTTGATTATATAACTACAAAAAATGGAGGTGAAGGAGTGCTTCGCGAAGTGGTTGAATTAATTCTTAAATCACAAGATCGATTTGATGAATATATAAATCGATATTTGTAGATTTTATGCAAAAAATTTATTCATCCAAAGCCTTTCAGTTTTTTGCTGTAATTATCATAGCTTCACTATGTTTATTACTTAATACATTGACGCAGATTAATTTTCATAAAATGTCATTACCAAAAACTCATCCGCAGTATAATGTTAAAGGTATAACTGGGGGCGTGTATAATAAACAGGGTAAGATGTTGTATGCTCTTAAAAGCCCGGAGGCTTTTGAATATCCAGATGACGAACGCATATATATAAAAAATTTGGAATTGAATCTATTTAGTGAAAGTTCTAATGATATAACTTATAGCGTTACGAGTAATGATGCATGGATTAATCGGGAGACTAAGGTTGGATTATTGGGTGAAAGTTCGGTGCTTAAAATGTATAATCCAGACCCAAAGCAGGTTGTGACTATTTATGGTAAAAATATTAATTTAGATATGAATAGCAATATTTTTAGTAGTGATGAAGATGCAAAAGCATTGCAAGGTAATGGTACAGTTTACACCCATGGGTTTAAATATGATAATAAAAAACATTTTTTAGTTTTAACTTCTAAAGTAAGAGTCGTTTATGAGCAATAAGTATATGAGAGCTATCATTTATAAATTTTGTATAGTATTAGTAATGTTTTTAGTGGCTATGCCATCATATGCACTAAAAGGTGATGATAAAAAACCAGTTCAAATTGAGGCAAACTCAGGAACTGGGGACCAAAATAAAAAAGTATTAGAATTTATTGGTAATGTTGTAATTACTAAAGGGTCTTTAATAGTGCACGCCGATAAAGGCGTTGCTAGTCAAGATAACGAAGGTAATAGAATATTTATTCTATATGGCAAGCCGGTTTCATTTGAGCAAATTCAAGATGATGGTGTTAAAATTTTAGGTCAGGGTGATAAGTTTGAATATAACACCAAGAGTAATTTAGCTGTACTAACTGGACGAGCAAAAATTAGAAAAGCCAAAAGTGAGATTGTGGGTGATGTACTGACATATAATACTCAGACGCAAGTATATAGTGCCCAATCAAATTTTGGTAATGGCGTTAAAAAAACCAGTGGTGGTAGAATAACCGTAATTTTAGATCAGGGACAAAAGTAATGACTGGAGAAAAAAGCTTACTAGAAGTTAAACATCTCAAAAAAAGTTTTAAATCTCGTATGGTTGTGAAAGATGTATCATTTCATGTTAATAGCAATGAGGTTATTGGTCTACTTGGCCCTAATGGTGCGGGGAAAACTACGAGTTTTTATATGGTTGCAGGACTCTTAGCTAGTGATGGCGGTGATATATTTCTAGATGGTGTTAATATAAAAAGTATGCCGGTTCATAAAAGAGCGATGATGGGACTTGGGTATTTACCGCAAGAAGCATCAATCTTTAGACAAATGACGGTTGAAGAGAATGTGCGTGCTATTTTGGAGCTTAAAAAACTTGGGTATAAAAAAGTTAAAAGTGAAGTTGATAGACTACTTTCAGCTCTAAATATTGAACATTTACGCGATGTTAATGCAATGGCATTGTCTGGTGGTGAAAGAAGACGTTGTGAGATTGCTAGAGCGCTAGCTAATTATCCACGGTTTATTTTACTTGATGAACCTTTTGCGGGGGTTGATCCTATTGCGGTTGCTGATATCCAAAAAGTTATTAATTTTTTGAAAGACTTGGGTATTGGGGTTATTATTACTGATCATAATGTGCGTGAAACTCTTAGAATTTGTGATCGTGGCTATATAATTAGTGAAGGTAATGTATTAGCTAGCGGTATTCCTGATGAGTTAGTTAATGATGAAAAAGTGAAGCAAGTGTATTTAGGTGAGAATTTTACATTATGAATAATATAGATTTACAAAAAGCACATTCGATAGCTAATTATATTCGAAATACATTTGATTGTGAAATACCTGAAATAGCTGTTATTTTAGGTTCAGGCTTGGGTGATTTTACCAAAATGGTAAAAATGATTAAAACTATACGATACACAGATATTCCAGATTTTCCAGAAAGTCATGTTGAAGGTCATAAAGGTAGTCTTACTATTGTAGAAGTAGGCAATAATAAGAAAGCTCTAGTAATGGAGGGGAGATTTCATTATTATGAAGGGTATGCTCCTTCAGAAGTGGTGTTGCCTATAGTAGTCTTTCATCTGCTGGGTATTAAAACCTTGATAGTTAGTAATGCTTCAGGGGGAATTAATAGAGGATTTGAGTCTGGGGATTTGATGATTATTAATGATCATATTAATTTTACTGGCAATCATCCTTTAATAGGTAAAAATGATAATAATCTTGGGCCACGTTTTCTAGATCAAACTGAGTGTTATAGTAATGAATTAATTAATCATGCTAAAAATGTAGCTAAGAAATTAAATATCATTCCCAAAGAAGGCGTTTATATAGCAGTATCTGGGCCTACTTATGAAACGAAGGCTGAAATAAGAGCTTTTTCTGGTATGGGGGCAGACGCTGTTGGGATGTCAACAGTATATGAAGTAATAATGGCTAATTATTTTAAAATAAAGGTGCTAGGGATTTCATCAATTACCAATCTAGCAACTGGTATTGCAACTGAACACCATGACCATGCTAAAATTGTTGGGACTGCATCAAAGATATCTAACGTGTTTTCTTCTTGGGTAAAACAAATTATTCTTGAATTTTAGATAGCGCTAATTTTTTTCTTAAATATAACGATAAAGATGTTGCAAAGAATGTGCATATCATTGCCATAGTTAATAAAATAGTATAGATTTTATTGTTGATAATACCTATATCTAAACCAACGTTAAGTAATATAATCTCAATAATCCCTCGCATATTTAGTAATGAACCAAGCATTGTTGATTCATTATTTGACATGCCCATAAATTTACCAGTTATGAAAGAACCGCCAAACTTACCTATTAGGGCAATGAGAGTAAAAATTACAATCATTAATATAGTTGTATAATTAAACGAAATAACTATATTAGCAGCAACACCTGTTTCTACAAAATAAATCGGTAATAAAATTGTGTTGATAAGTAAAAATAAATTTTTTCTAAGTCCTACTATCATTTCATTATTACGTGGGAGGATTAGACCAAATAGAAATGCCCCAAAAATTTGATGTAAATTTACAGAGTCAGCAAGAGCGGCAGAAGCAAAACATCCAATTATTAAAAACCCAAGCATAGTGCTTTCTCTTTTTATGCGTGGGACAACATAAGTTAATAATTTAGGTGCAATGCCGATTATAAAAATTAGGTAAGCTATAAAATCTATGGGAGCAAAAGAAGAGATAATCTCATTTTGTTGACTGGAAATTAAAATTACCCCAAGAATAACCCATAGGAAAATTTCATCTACAAATCCACAAAGTAATGCTAAGCTTCCTACATTGGTATTTACTAAATGCGTGTGCTTTAAAAACATTGATAAAACAGGAAATGCAGTCATTGAGACAGCAAGACCGACAAAGATCTCAAACATTAAGTTAAGATGGGAGTCGGTAATGCTTGTGTTATAGAATGATAGAAATTGTCCATTTAACCATGGAAGATGATTGTGAACCAATAATCCTGCAAATATAAATCCCAGGATAAATGGTATTAACATATTTATTAGGGTTATTGGCATATAACGTTTTCTAATAAGTAGATTTTTAAAGTTTAATTGATTGCCAACTAGCATCATAAACATTACAATACCCATTTGCCCAAGACCTGATATGGCATGTATATCAAAATATTTTGTTGGAAGGTTTAGATGTTGGATAATTACCCCAGCAGTTATTCCACCTAGCACAAGCGGGCGTCCAAATTTAGCCATTAGACGATAGATTAGATTAGTTAAAGTTAATACAATGCCTAAAGTGAAAAATAACTTATCAATACTATCAAATTCATTTATTAGTAACATTAATATTTATTCCTTATAACTACACCCTATAATTTACCATAAATTAGCGATATATATACTTAAAGTTATGTTAAAATACATATAAATTTTATATGGTGAATTATAATCAAAAAAGCTATTCTTCTTATGGGGCCAACCGCTACTGGGAAAACTGATCTGGCATTGAAGTTAGCATCAGTATCTCCAGTTGAAATAATCAGTGTAGATTCAGCATTAATTTATCAAGATATGAATATCGGCTCAGCTAAACCAAGTCAGTCTGAATTGTCATTAGTCCCACATCACCTAATCAATATTATGACGCCGCTACAAACTTATTCAGTGGCTAACTTTATTAATGATAGTGTTACCTTGATTGATGAAATTATATCTCGTGGTGCTATTCCAATGCTTGTTGGTGGAACTATGATGTACTATAATGGGCTTTTAAATGGCATATCAAGTCTACCGGAAGCAAATGTCGCTATTCGTGATAAATTATTAATAAAAGGTGAGGTAGAAGGTTTTGATAAGTTACATCAAGAGTTAAGTGCTATTGATAAGATAGCCGCTAGTAAGATTATGCCAAATGATAGACAGAGAGTTATTCGGGCTTTAGAGGTTTTTTATTTAACTGGTGTACCAATTAGCCGCTTACAGATAGAAAATAAGGTGTATTTAGCTTCTGGTATTGATTTTTTACCCTTAGCAATTGTTCCTGAAAGCAGAGAGATTTTACATTCAAGAATTAATTCTAGATTTGATAAAATGCTAACTAATGGCTTTATTGAAGAGGTTAAGAATTTACAAATTAAATATCCAGAATTAAATATCAATCATACCTCTATGCGAAGTGTCGGTTACCATCAGGTTTGGCAGTATTTAAGTGGAGAAATAAGCTACGTGGAGCTAGTTGATAAAGGTGCGGCTGCCACTAGGCAATTAGCAAAACGTCAGATAACTTGGCTTCGCGGTATGAATACAATCAATCTAGATAATGGTGAACTAAATCTAGAGTATTTATTTAAAGAGCTATCTCAAAGAGTTAATGATTTTTTATGCTAAATTAATGTTTTTTTAACCATATCTTGTGTTATAATACCTACATACACACTATATATAGTGTTTTTTAAGAAGGGTAAAAGTGTTTAAGTTTTTTAAAAGTAAGAAAGATTCTAGCCCTGTTATAGATGTAGCTGAAGAAATATCTGTACCGATAGCTAATGTAATTGAAGTTGTTAGTAATGAAGTCCAACAGTCAATAAAGCAATCGGATAGCGTGCCAGTATCTAAGATGTCGTGGTCGAGTCGGCTAAAGTCTGGCCTATCTAAAACTCGTGATAATTTTGGTAAAAAACTACTAGGGATATTTGGTGCCGGTAATATTGATGAAAATCTATATGATGAATTAGAGACGATTTTATTAGCTTCTGATATTGGGTTTTCGGCGACCAATCGCTTACTTGAACAAATCAAAAAAAAGGTTAGCTTAAGAGGGCTTAAAGATAGAAGTGAACTTCAAAATTTACTTAAAGAGGGTCTAGAGGAATTATTAAACCCATTAGAAAAACCACTTGTTACTGGTGGTCACAAGCCTTTTGTAATAATGCTAGTTGGAGTAAATGGAGCTGGTAAAACCACCTCAATTGGTAAATTAGCTAAATACTTCCAATCTCAGGGTAAGAGTGTAATGCTTGCTGCTGGAGACACATTTAGAGCTGCTGCGCGTGAACAGCTAATGGCTTGGGGTAGTAGAAACAATGTAACTGTTGTCTCTCAAGAAGGTGGCGATTCAGCCGCTGTATGTTTTGATGCTATTCAATCAGCGATAGCCCAAAAAATAGATATAGTATTAGCTGATACGGCAGGTCGGCTACCAACACAGTTAAATTTGATGGAAGAAATTAAAAAAGTAAAACGTGTAATAGGTAAAGCGCTAAATGGTGCTCCTCATGAGGTTTTATTGGTATTAGATTCCAATATTGGACAAAATGCGCTTAATCAAGTAAGAGCATTTGATGATGCTTTGATTCTAACTGGTTTGGTATTAACCAAACTTGATGGTACTGCTAAAGGGGGGGTTATTTGTGCAATTGCTCGTGAACGACCAATACCACTACGATTTATCGGAGTTGGTGAAACTATAGATGATCTAAGGCCTTTTGTAGCCAAGGATTATGTTAATGCCTTATTTAATGAATAAAATTTTGAAGGGGAATAATCATGGAATTTGCTAATAATGAATCACTTATAACTAACGATGGTGTAAATCGCGTTAATATGGTTGATAAACGTATTATCAATGGACAAACTGATGTAAATCAACTAGTGCCATTTAAATATAAATGGGCGTGGGAAAAATATTTGGCTACTTGTGCTAATCATTGGATGCCACAAGAAATCAATATGCAAAGAGATATTGAGTTATGGAAAACCCCCAACGGTCTAACTGAAGATGAAAGATTAATTGTAAAAAGAAATCTAGGGTTTTTTGTAACTGCGGATAGTTTGGCTGCTAATAATATAGTTCTTGGAACATATCGTCAAATTACAGCTCCTGAATGTCGTCAATTTTTACTACGTCAGGCATTTGAAGAAGCTATTCATACACATGCTTATCAATATATAGTTGAAAGTCTTGGTTTGGATGAAGGTGAGATTTTTAATGCTTATCATGAAGTATCAAGTATCAAAGCCAAAGATGAGTTTTTAATTCCCTTTATTGATACCTTAACTAATCCAACATTTACAACTGGCACACCTGAAGCAGACCAAAAGTTACTAAAATCATTGATAGTATTTGCATGCATTATGGAAGGTATTTTCTTCTACGTTGGTTTTGTACAAATTCTTGCTCTTGGTCGTCAAAATAAAATGACTGGAGCGGCTGAACAGTACCAATACATCCTACGTGATGAGTCTATGCACTGTAATTTTGGAATTGATCTAATTAACACAATCAAATTAGAAAACCCACACTTATGGACTGAAGCGTTTAAAGCTGAAATTACTGAGCTATTTCGTAAAGGTGTTGATTTGGAGTATGCTTATGCAGAAGATACTATGCCTCGTGGAGTGCTTGGATTAAATGCTAGTATGTTTAAAGAATATTTACGCTTTATCTGTAATCGTCGGATGCAGCAAATTGGGGTTAATGAGCTATTTCCAGGTGCGACAAATCCATTCCCGTGGATGAGTGAGATGATAGACCTTAAGAAAGAGAAGAATTTCTTTGAAACAAGAGTGACAGAGTATCAAACTGGCGGTGCATTAGCCTGGGATTAATAGAAGCCTACATCACTGCTAACTTCGTCATATGTTACAAGACGCAATCCTCACGTACTTAATGTACGTTCCGGTTGCTTAGTTGTAACTATTCCTTGTTATCAGCGCGTAGGCTTCTATTAATGCGGATAATGTTATAAAAAAATCAAGTAAAACTTACTTGATTTTTTTATTTTTGAATCAAAAAAATCATTGAGCGAGTAGGTTTACAATAAAATAAGTGCTTTTTTTGCGTACATTACGCAAAATTTGCTTCAATAGGTTGTATAAAATAGCGAAAGTTCAATAAATATAAGGAGTTTACTAACTTATGAATCTCAGGTTAAATAAAAAAATGAAAATTATTATTGGGGTAGTGTTATCAATTACCGCTATTATTATGATTGCTTGTGCAGTTAATAATGATAATCCAAAATCTCAATCACAAAAAATGGTTACCAAATGGAATTATAATTACCCACAGCTGGTCAAAATGGCTGGCAGTGCTCCTATAAACAAAAAGCCAGCACAAAATATATCAGTAGAATCTGAGGATGTTTTACTTGGAAAAATAACTAATGAATTTGGAATTAGAGATGATGTTTTAACTAAAATCTTAAAGACTATTCCTGCGGATAATGAGTCAGCTACGATACATGCGATACGTATGGAGCAGTATGATCAAAAAGTATTTACTGCAACAAATACAAAAGATGCTGTTAATTATGCTGAAAAAATGGGGGCAAGTATGGAGTGTTTAATGAAGAGTTTTGGTATGTTGAATACACATCATTTAATTATGAGTATTTCAGACATGCAGCAAGATACACCAGCTAGATTTGAACAAAAACAATATGTTCAGCAAAAACTATTAGGGTGGCAAGTTATTCACGATATTAATGGAGATTGTAATGCAGGCAATTACTAATTATAAAAAAATTATTTCTGTATTTTGTTTTATGTGCTTCGGAATGGTGTTTGCTGGGAACTTACCTACAATATATTTATTGCATATTAATGGTATAGATACAAGTTATCAAGAAGCGTATAACAATTTGATAGCTCTTAGAGCTAATTCTCCAAATCAAAATACACCTAATACAGATATGACAGAATGGGATTTAGTATATAACCCAACAAAATAACAAGTATTATTCCAATGTGGGGTTCATTGGGTGATATTGCCCACCAAAAATCAATGGAACAACAAATTATCACTTTGGAAGATTATACTAATTCTTATATGCAGGCTTATGGACTTAATTATCCAGTAGGAAGTCTAGAATATAGAGCTCTAGAAAGCCAGATGTATCCAATATATTCTGAATCATTTAAAGAAGCAGAAGGTGCTAATTTTGATGTAATACTTGATGAGTTTGGCTTAGTGGTTCCTTCGAGATTTAGTAGTGTAGTTCAATTATTAGAACGTGGTAACACTGAGTTGAAAAATATAAATCTTAAATCGCTAACTAAGGCAGAGGGTAATCCTACTAATCCAGCTTATGTTATTTTGTTACCTCATTCACAAGGGAATTTATATGCGAATGAGCTCTATGACTATTTGATATCTAACAATCTGTTTGATAAAACAGAAATTGCTGCGTATGGAATTGGTTCAGCAGCAAATTCTAATGATGGTGGAGTCTATATGACTTCTAGCTTGGTATCTTTAGAACATAAGACTGGGTTAGATTTCGGTAATATAAATAGCTATCTTACTTCAAATAATGATTTCGTAATAAGTGGTGAACGTATATTATGGAGTAAAACTTTACCAGGGAATTTTGAAATACCCTTTAATTTATCGTTTCCATTAGGACATAATTTAATTGAAGTTTATTTATCTAACCAAGCTGCATCGGCACAGATATCGAAAATGATTGATTTGTATATGTCAATCTTTATAAGTGTTTTTTCTTCAACCGATAATATGGATGTGAATAACATTGGGATGTCAGCATCTGGAGTCGAGGGTGGTTTAGGTGTTCTTATGGGGCCAGATGGTTATGTGTACGGGAATGGACTTGCGTATTTATCATCAGATAAATATCTTAGTATGTCATCATTGATAAATGGAGGGGCAAAAATTCATTATTTACCCCACGGTGGTTATACACCAGGGACTTATTATGGTCTTGCTCCCTTATCAGGTTATTCAGGTTTTGCTGAAACCCCTTTATACATTAACTTCCCTCAGAGGCTTGGCATATATTATTATTCAATTGGTTGTTATATATCTGGAGATTCTCATGGTAATATAGTATACAACTGTTCTTGCAATTATCTAAATCATTATATAGCATTCTATGCTGCGATATTGGATATACATTATGCAGATACTTTTGGTAGTAATCCAGAATATACCTCAGCTTCAATGCAGCGGTTCCCTTATGCATTTATTAATGGATTGTTTATAAATTCATCTGTATATATCCCTTAATTATTAATGCTAAAATAGAGTATGTAGATAAATGTAGAAATACAAAGTAACAATTGTTGGCACTGAACTCTGGTATAATTATTAGTGAAATGGGGATTAACGGAGTTAAACTGATGAGAACAGCAACAACATTATATGAAAAAGACTTCTATGCTTGGACTAGGGAGCAGGCTAATTTAATTGAGACGAAAAGTTTGAATAAGTTAGATTTAATCCATTTACAACAGGAATTGCAAATAATGGGTGCAAGTGAAAAAAGAGAGTTAGCAAGTAGATTAGAAGTTTTACTAATGCACTTACTTAAGTGGAAGTATCAGCCAGATTTGAAATGTAATAGCTGGAAGTATACTATTGAAGAACAACGAGATCAATTAAGGTATCATTTGGAAGATAATCCAAGTTTAGGTAGTCCAGAGTATTTAGATGTTATATTTAAACGAGCATTTAATTCAGCAACACGAGATGCTGCAAAAAAACTGGTCTATCTAAATCATTTTTTCCAGAGACTTGTGAATGGAGTTTTGCTCAAATTCTAGATAACGAATTTTACCCAAACTAAGGTTGTTAAAATAGTATTTTGTAATCCTAGAGTGCGACTGATGATAAAATCTTGGGTGAGGATAAAATTATGAAAATTAAAACACTGAGATTGATCAATTTTCGCAATCTTGAGAATTTTAAAATAGAGTTTGAAGATAACTTGACTGTATTGGTTGCGGATAACAGTGCGGGTAAAACTTCTATATTAGATGGAATTACTATTGCATTAGGGCCTTATATCGGTGAGTTCCCAACGGCTTCTGCTAAGGGCTTTAAGCATGAAGATGTGATGAGGCTTAAAGCTAAAAATAGTATAGAGAAACTTTATCCTGTAGCACTTGAGGCTTTTTTTGCTCTGGATTCAGATTCTCAATCAATAAAGACGGCTCATGTTATGAGAGCTTTAAATAGCGCTAAGTCGAAAACCACAATAAAAACTGCAGAAGAGTTATCTACTCATGGTAAGAATTTATATCAATCGGTAAAGAAAGATACGGATGTTATCTTGCCTATTGTCTCGTATTATGGAACGGCTCGTTTATGGGCGCAAATAAAATATACTCAAAAGTCAGATAGAAATAGTAACTCAAGATTTTTTGCATATCATGATTGTCTATTACCAGAATCAAACTATAAAGAGTTTGAAAAGTGGTTTATTGATTTATCGCTAGCTGAATATGATGAAATAGTAAAATACGCACAAGAAACAATTGCATCAGGTGGTGCTCCTGTTGTTGCGACAGTTAACCCCCTTCTTCAGGCTGTTCGTGAAGCTGTTAATATTGTTCTCGAAGAAACTAAATGGGGTAATTTACGTTATGATGCTTCTGAAAAAACAATAGCTGTTGAAAATAGTTCAACAAAGTTACCTGTTAAATTAATGAGTGATGGTGTGCAAAGTACTTTAGCACTTGTAGCTGATATTGCATACCGATGTGCAAAATTAAATCCTCACCTTGATAGCCCATGTAAAGATACAAATGGCATAGTATTAATCGATGAAATTGATATGCATTTACATCCAAAATGGCAACAAACAATTCTACTGAGTTTACAAAAAATCTTTCCTAAGATACAGTTTATTGTTACTACACATAGTCCTCAGGTATTAAGTACCGTAAGAAATGCTAATATTAGGATTATTGACCCTACAAAAAATGAAGCTGAGACTCCAAGAATAAATCCATATGGTAGGGATAGTATTGTTGCTTTAGAAGATGTAATGAATGTGTCTGCAACAGCAATTGAAGTAATTCCAGAAGCAAAGCTTTTAGATTTATATTTAGAAATCATTAATAGAGGCGAGATTGATAATCCAGAGCTACCTTTAATACGTAAACAGTTAGAGTTGGAGTATGGTAGTGGTGATATTAAGTTGCAGATAGCAGACATGGTAATAAGTAAATACAGAGCATTAAAGAAATGATACATGTTAAACATCATTTAAGTGAACCTGAAAAATTAAAAAAAAGAAAAATTCAATCAGACAAAGGAATACCTGATAATCCACGAAATGCTTGGAGCAATTTTGGTGGTAAACCTGAATTAATTAAAGATTTACTTAGACTTCAAAAAGGATTATGTGCGTATTGTGAAAATAAGTTAAATAATGAATTAGGCTATCATGTTGAACATATAGAACCTAAAAGTCTCAACCCACATTTAACCTTCGAATACACTAATTTAATATTATCATGTTTTTCTTCTGATCTACTTAGTTCATCATATAGTATTAGTTGTGGGCATGCTAGGGGTAATAAATTTAATTCTGAATTATTTATTAGCCCTACACTCAAAGATTGCGAAAATTATTTTTGGTATGAGTTATATGGTAAGATTGTGCCTAATTATAGGCTTAACGATAGTGATACATGTAAGGCTAATTATACTATTAACTTATTAAATTTAAATTGTCTTCGTCTAATAAGAGAGCGCGAGAATATTATTGAGGAAGGATTTGTAATTATACAAGAATTAATTGATAATCAGTATGCCTTAGAGAATTTTTTGGAATTAGAGTTTCATTGTGCGAGAAATGAGTATTTGTTTCCATATATTAACCTACGAAAGCAATTTTTTCAAAATTATATGATGAAGCCAACAACAGTAATAAATAAATTGGCACAGGAATAAACTAATTAATGCAATTAAAACAAATATATAACAAAATAACAAATGCTATACCTGGATTTCGGGTGCGGGATAGTCAACTCTTAATGATAAATGCTATTTCTGAATGTTTTGATAAAGCAAATCCTGAACTAAAAGATGGTAGTAATATATGTTTGATAGAAGCTCCAACTGGTACTGGAAAAAGTTTAGCCTATATATTGTCAGGCGTAGTATCAGCTCAAAAGCTATACAAAAAGCTTATCATTGCTACAGCAACTAAAACTCTACAAAGCCAATTAGTCGAAAAAGATATCCCCTTACTCCAAAAGCATAGTGGAGTAAAATTTAGCTACGGTTTAGCTAAAGGTAGGGGTAATTATTTATGCCCATATCAGCTTGAATTATCAATTCAAGAAAATACTGGTGATATGTTTACTGATAATAAACAAAGCCAAGAACAGCTACTCGAAATAAAAAGTAATTTTAATAAAAAGCTTTGGGATGGTGATTTGGATATTTCTCCTATTCAAATAGACCATAAATTAAAGCAGAGTATTACAACAGATAAAGAACGCTGTTTGTCGTATTCATGTCCGTTTAATCAAAAAGATGAATCTACCTGCCCATTTTATCTAAACCGTGAAAAACTAAAGACTTGTGATGTTATTGTTACAAATCATAGCTTATTACTATCGGATATTACTATAGGTAGTGGTAGTGTTTTACCGTTTAAACCAGCTGATTATTTTTTATGCGTAGATGAGGGACATAATTTATCGGATAATGCGATTTCTAGTTTTAGTAAAAGCTTTGAATTAAAACACGCTATTGGTAACTGTAATAATCTATCAAAATTAATTTATAATCAACAAGGTAATCATTATCTTATAACTGATACTGCAAAATGCGATGAAATGTATGAACAGACTAGTAATCTAATAATTATGTTAGATGAAATGCAGCAGTTATTGACCCAAAATATTCATCTATTTAAAGATAATCAATTGATTTTAAATGATTATCTAAACTCAGTGCTTGGAACTGAATTTCGTGATCGTTTTGTTAATATTACTTATATAGCTGGTGAATTATATGCAAATGTAGTAGATGTAGTAGATGGTATCAAGGAGCAACTACGTGCCAATCAAGATAATTTGTTGGAAGCTAATCTTAATAAGCTAGGATTTTATCTAACAGTAGTTGAAAGAGTTATGCAAACTTGTCAGTATATTATCAATCAAGATGACTCACGTTATAACGCTAATGCCAAATGGATAGATTTTAAATCAGTACGTGGCCATGAAGATTTTGTACTTAATGCTCGTCCAACACATATTGGAAATTTATTATTAAATAAACTTTGGAGTAAAGTACATGGCGCGTTAATAGCTTCAGCTACTCTTGCTGTTGGTGAAGACTTTAGATATTATTTACATAAATTAGGACTAAATTTATTACCTAAAGTAGCAACATTCAAACTTCCTACAAGTTTTACTTATGAAAAACAAGCACAAATTGTAGTGCCAAGATTTAAACATTCACCAGAATATACTACACGAGATGAATTTACTAATGAACTTAGTCAGTATTTACTGAAAACCTTAAATTATAATGATGGTTACGGAACTTTGGTGCTATTTTTTAATCGCAATCAATTAATTGAAACGCATAAAATGCTACCCAAAGGAATGCATAAAAATATCCTGCTTCAAACTGATTATATGAGTACCCAAAGACTACTAGATGAACATAAAGAGAAAATTAATTCTGGTGCTCCAAGTATTATATTTGGGTTAAATTCATTTGCTGAAGGGGTTGATTTACCATCTTTATATTGTATTCATGTAATAATTACTAAACTTCCTTTTGAAACGCATAAGAATCCGCAAAGTATGGTTGAAGAATATTGGGTAAAATACGAAAAAGGTAATTATTTCTTTGAAGTATCGATGCCAGAGACGTGTATCCGTCTTATTCAAGCTGCCGGACGTCTTATACGCGATGAGGGTGATTATGGGCAGCTAAGTATATGTGACAATCGTTTGGTTACCAAAAATTATGGTAATATCCTTTTAGATTCATTACCAAGATTTAATCGTAAATATAATAGTGAGTTTATAAATGAATCTTTTGCTAAAATATCGGCTGAGGTTTAATAAATGGGTCAAGTAAGAATTATTGGTGGAATTCACCGCAGTCGAATTTTGAAATTTAAAGATGGAGTAAATGGCTTACGTCCAACTCCTGATAGAGTTAGAGAAACCCTATTTAATTGGCTAGGGCAGGACTTAATTGGTAAAACTTGTCTTGATTTATTTGCTGGTTCTGGAGCTCTAGGGTTTGAAGCTTTATCTCGTAATGCTAAATGGGTAACTTTGGTTGAAAAAGATAATGCGGTAATAAAAGATTTACGCCGTAATCAAGAAATATTAGCAATGAGTAATATAGAGATTACTAATAGTAATGGTATAAATTATCTGGAGCGCTTACCTAAAGGTTTTGATGTAATATTTCTGGATCCGCCATATCAAAGTGATTTATTATCAAAAAGCCTAGATATTATTAGTAAGACTGATGTTTTGAGCAATAGTGGGGTAGTATATATTGAGTACCAAACTCGTCCTAATTTGGATGGCTATGATATAATCAAAGAGTCAAAAGCTGGTAATGTCGGCTATATGCTAATAACACCAATTAGGAAATAAAATGTCACTATTAATTACTGAAGAATGTATAAACTGCGATGTATGTGAACCTGAGTGTCCCAATAAGGCTATTTATCAGGGGGCTGAAATTTATGAAATTAATCCTGATTTATGCACCGAATGCGTTGGGCATTTTGATGAACCGCAGTGTCAAATTGTGTGTCCTGTAGCATGTATTGATATAGATAGCTCCAAACCTGAGACACAGCCGATGTTATTAGAAAAGTACCGTAAAATATGGAACAAGTAATAGCCGTCGCTGGTGTACTTATTAAAGATAATCATGTATTAATGGCTACGCGTCCAGAGGGTAAGTCTCATGCTGGTAGCTGGGAATTCCCTGGTGGTAAGATAGAAACTGGTGAGACTCTTAATGAGGCTTTGGTTCGAGAACTTGCTGAAGAAATTGGCGTAGTTGCTAAGGTTGAAGATTGTAAAGATTTGACCTATATTGTGCAAAACTATGGGAGCAAACAAGTTAAGTTACACGTGATGCTTGTTAAACGTTGGGTGGGTGAGCCATCTGGAAATGAAGGGCAGAAATTGTATTGGCAGGATTTGAATACCAAGTGTGAACTACAGCCTTTATTATTAACAACACAAAGAATTCTCGATTTATTGATAATTTAAAAAGAAGACATATATGAAGCAATATCACGGTTTATTAAAGCATGTACTAAATACTGGTATTAAAAAATCAGATCGTACAGGAACTGGTACAGTTTCAACATTTGGGTATCAAATGCGATTTAATTTAGCTGATGGATTTCCGCTAGTTACTACAAAAAAAGTCCATCTGAAATCAATTATTCACGAATTATTATGGTTTCTTGCAGGTGATACTAATACTAAATACTTAAAAGATAATGGGGTATCTATCTGGGATGAGTGGGCAAATGATAATGGTGATCTAGGGCCAGTATATGGGCATCAGTGGCGTAGCTGGGAGACATCGGATGGCCGTGTGGTTGATCAAATTAGTGATGTGATACAACAAATTAAGGCTAACCCAGATTCAAGGCGTCTGATAGTGTCGGCTTGGAATGTTGGGGATTTGGATAAAATGGCTTTGATGCCTTGCCATAATTTATTTCAGTTTTATGTAGCTAATAATCGTTTATCTTGTCAGTTGTATCAGCGTTCGGCTGATGTATTTCTTGGGGTTCCGTTTAATATAGCAAGTTATGCCTTACTTACTCAGATGATAGCTCAGGTATGTAATTTAGAACTAGGTGACTTTGTTCATAGCTTTGGGGATGTGCATATTTATCTAAACCATATGGAGCAGGTGAACTTACAGTTATCAAGGACGCCTAGAAGTTTACCTCAGATGAAAATTAATCCTGAAGTTAAGAGTATCTTTGATTTTAAATATAGTGATTTTGAATTAGTAAATTATGATCCAGAGCCGGCAATCAAAGCTCCAGTTGCAATTTAGTTTTTGAAAGTAGTGTTTAAGTGATTAAAACTGATAATTTGGTGAGTATCGATACTAATTTGGATAAAAGGGTAATGGCGCCTGAAAAGGTAACAGGGGATGAGGTAATTGAACGCGCCCTAAGGCCAAAGCTCTTTACTGAATATATTGGGCAAGATAAAGTAAAAGCACAATTAGAGATTTTTATACAAGCAAGTCTCCATAGGAATGAAGCACTTGATCATGTGTTATTATTTGGTCCTCCTGGGCTTGGGAAAACTACTCTAGCTCATATTATTGCCAGGGAAATGGGTGTAAATCTACGCCAAACTTCAGGGCCTGTTTTAGAAAAGGCAGGGGATTTAGCTGCACTATTAACTAATCTCGAAGCTAATGATGTATTATTTATTGATGAAATTCATAGGCTGTCTCCCGTCGTAGAAGAGATTTTGTATCCAGCTTTAGAAGACTTTCAGCTTGATATTATGATAGGCGAGGGGCCTTCTGCTCGTAGCATTAAAATTGAATTACCGCAGTTTACTTTAGTTGGCGCAACAACTAGAGCTGGAATGCTAACTAATCCACTTCGTGATCGATTCGGAATTATCTCTCGTTTGGAGTTTTATTCGATTGAAGAATTAACTGAAGTAATCAAACGTTCAGCAAATTTACTTAATTTAAATATAACTCCTGATGGGGCAATTGAAGTAGCCAAGCGTTCGCGCGGTACTCCTAGAATTGCAAATCGTTTATTACGAAGAGTTCGAGATTACGCACAAGTTAAACATGATGGTAAGATTGATAAAGATATCGCAGATGCTGCGCTAAATATGCTTGATGTAGATAGAATCGGGTTAGATATAATGGATAAAAAGCTACTAGATGCTATTATCAATAAATTTGGTGGGGGTCCTGTAGGGCTTGAGACATTATCAGCTACTTTGGGTGAAGCATCAGATACTATTGAAGATGTGATTGAGCCATATTTAATGCAAAGTGGACTCTTACAGCGTACTCCACGTGGAAGAATAGCAACTGATTATGCCTATCGGCATTTTGGCGTTGAAAATTTAAAATAATCAAATCTTTAGAAAGGTCATGTATGAGTTCAAATACAAATTTTAAATACCATTGGTTTGCTAGTGGTGATATAGCGGCTAGTGCTACTATTGTATTTGATAATCTTGCCGTATTAACTTTTATGGCTTTGATCCTTCAGTTTGGCTATCATTTCCCATTAGAAGTTATTATGTCACATATAATCCCAGGCACTGTTGTTGGGGTTATGGTTGGTAATTTATTGTGTTTGTGGTTAGGGTTTCGTCTGGCTAAAAAAGCTGGTAGAAATGTAACAGCTATGCCTTTTGGGCTTGATGCACCTTCAGCGATTGGTTTTGTGGTTTGTATAATTGGGCCAGCATTTAGTTATTTGTATACCCAAGGCTTGGATTCACATGCTGCAGGTATTAAGGCATGGCAAATTGGGGTTGGGTGTTTATTTACCGCGGGAATTATAAAATTAATATTTAGTTTTTTTGCTAATCGCTTAAAAGCAAGAATTCCACAACCAGCACTACTTGGTGCTATTGGTGGAGTTGCAATTGCTTTAATTGGTTTTTTTCCACTTAATTCAATTTTTAAAGTTCCATCAGTTGGGTTTTTGTCTTTAACAATAGTAATGCTAACAATGTTTGCTAAAGTTAAATTGCCATTTAGATTATCAGGTATTCCAGTTGCAATTGTGCTTGGCACTGTGGTTTATTATCTACTTTCACCATTAGGTTTAAGTGGGGCGATTCCTAATTTGACGGCTAATATTACATTTCTTCTGCCAACTCCAACTTTTGCATTTATGCATGAAGCTACATCTATAATCAACTATCTACCAGTGATATTTCCATTTGCATTATTAGTGATTTTTGGTACTATGTCTGTAGTTGAAAGTGCTGATTGCATGGGAGATGAGTATGTGGTTCGGGATCTTATGTTGATTGATGGAGTTGCGACAATAGTTTCTTCATTTTTTGGAGGGGTGCTACAAACTACGCCATATGCTGGATTTCCTGCGTACAAAAAAATGGATGCAAGAGCTGGTTTCTTATTAATAAATATAGTTGTAGTTGGTATGGGCGGCATCGTTGGTTTGGTTGGCTTTATTGTGAATTTAGTACCTGAAGTAACTGTTGCACCTGTACTATTTTATGTGGCATTTGAAATAGCAATGCAAGGATTTATGCATTCAGATAAAAAACATTATCCAGTAATCCTATTTGCGATATTTCCATCAATTGCTAGACTTGTTGAAATCAAAATCACTGATGGATCTTTAATTCCTGTTGATAAATTACAAGAGCAAATGTTTGCCAATGTATTACCTACAATTAGTGATCATTTAGCAATCGTGGTACTAGGAAATGGCTTTATTGTAACTGGTATGCTATGGGCAACTATGCTTTATTTTGCAATGGAGCGTAAATGGATGAAATCATTTGTATCTAGCTGTGTTTTGGCGGTTTTAGCATTTTTCGGAATAATCCATTCTTTATACATAAGCGGTCAGTTGTATCTACCTTGGTCGCTACCAGAAAGTGTTAGAAATATTCCGTATGAATTAGCGCTTGGCTACCTGTTTTTTGGGGTAATAACCTTGCTTTTATCAAAAACTTCTGCAAATAGGTAAAAATCAGTAACTTAACCTTGCTTTGTTGGGTTATCCTATGTTATAATCTCGTTCCCATTTATATTAAGATGGGAATGAAGTAGTTGGTCAATTGTAACCAACGCCTTGGGCTATAATGGCTTATGTCATTATATGCTTAACGGAAAATAATAATAAGAAGGGTAACAAAATGAGTCTTGGTCTATTAGGTCAAAAACTCGGAATGACTCGCATCTTTGCAGATGATGGTAGTTCTATTCCCGTGACTGTTGTTGCAGTCGGCGGTAACCGAGTGGTTCAAGTTAAGACAAATGAAGTTGACGGCTATACAGCTGTTCAAGTTGCATTTGGCGAGCGTCGTGCATCTAGAGTAAACAAAGCTGCTAAAGGGCATTTTGCCAAAGCAGGTGTTGAAGCTGGAAATGCACTTGGCGAATTTAAAATAAGTCCTGAAGATGTAGCTAATATAGCTACTGGTAGTGCTCTTGCTGCGGATATCTTTACCGCAGGTCAATTAGTTGACGTAACAGGTACTACAAAGGGTAAAGGTTTTTCTGGTGTAATTAAACGTCACCATTTTAGTTCTAATCGTGCATCTCATGGTAATTCACGTTCACATAATACTCCAGGTTCTATCGGTCAACGTCAAGATCCAGGTCGTGTATTCCCAGGTAAGAAGATGGCGGGGCACTTAGGTAATGTGCAAGTTACTGCACAAAACCTTGAGATCGTTCGTGTTGATGTAGAGCGTGGTTTATTATTGGTTAAGGGTGCAATCCCTGGTTCTACCAATGGTAAAGTTATTGTGCGTCATAGCGTGAAGGCAGGTGCGTAATGGATTTTAAAATAATAAATACAAGCGGCAGTGAAACTGGTAGCTTAAAACTTAATGAAGATCTTTTTGGTCGTGAATATAACGAAGCGTTGGTTCACCAAGTTGTAACTGCTTATCTAGCTAATGCTAGAAGTGGTACACGTGCACAAAAAACTCGTTCTGAAGTAAATCATTCAACTAAAAAACCTTTTAAACAAAAAGGTACTGGTCGTGCCCGTGCTGGTATGACTTCATCTCCTTTATGGCGTGGGGGCGGTAGAATATTCCCTAATCGACCTGAAGAGAATTTTACTCAGAAAATCAATCGTAAGATGTATCGTTTAGCAATGTCTTCAATCATTTCACAATTAGTAAGAAGTGATCGTTTGATAGTTGCAGATAATATCGTGGTTGATACTCCAAAAACTAAGAACTTTGTTCAATTATTAAAAAATATGTCATTGACAAGTGGCCGTATTTTGGTTGTTGTAGATGAGATTGATTATAACCTAATTTTATCGTCTCGTAATATTCCAAATTTATTGGTTTTAGAATCTTATCAAGTTGATCCATATACATTGCTTCGTAGCGATAAAGTTGTTTTCACAGCTAAAGCTATTGAACAATTTCAGCAAGGACACACGCTATGAAAAAAATAGATTTATATAATGTATTGATAACACCGCTAATTACGGAAAAATCAAATACAGTTGCTGAAAAGCGTGAACAAGTGGTATTTAAAGTACAAAAACATGCAACAAAAGATGATATTAAAAATGCATTTGAGTTGGTGTTTGAAGCTAAAGTTGCTAAAGTATCTGTATTAAATGTACAAGGTAAAGCTAAGAAATTTGGACGCTTTGCTGGTAAGAGAGCTGACTGGAAAAAAGCATATATTTGCCTTACTCCAGGTCAAAAATTTGATTTAGCTTCGAATCAGAAATAGGGAGTAGAGAAAAATGGCTATAGTAAAATTAAAACCAACAACCCCGGGTCAACGTGGTGTTGTAAGAATTACCTCTCCTGAATTATATAAAGGCGAGCCACATGAACCTCTATTAGCACCACAAAAGCGTGGTTCTGGTAGAAATCACCATGGACGTATTACTGTGCGTCATAAAGGTGGTGGTCATAAACAACAATATCGTATTATTGACTGGAAAAGAAATAAAGCTGGTGTAGTTGCGAATGTAGAACGTATTGAATACGATCCTAATCGTACTGCTCATATTGCTTTATTGTTTTATGTTGATGGCGAAAAAACTTATATTATTGCACCTAAAGGATTAACTGCTGGTATGCAAGTTGTGTCAGGAAGTGACGCAGCAATCAAAGTTGGTAATACATTACCACTTAGAAATATCCCAGTTGGTACTACTATTCACTGTATTGAAATGAGTCCAGGCAAAGGAGCTCAATTAGCTCGTTCTGCTGGTAGTTCAGCACAGTTACTTGGTCGTGATGGTATATACGCACAGCTTCGCTTACGTTCAGGTGAAATTAGAAAAGTTCACATTGATTGTAAAGCAACTATTGGTGAAGTAGGTAATGATGATCATAGCTTACGTCAATATGGTAAAGCTGGAGCTAAGAGATGGCTTGGTATACGTCCAACGGTTCGTGGTGTTGCCATGAATCCGGTAGATCATCCACACGGTGGTGGTGAAGGTCGTACAGCAGCAGGACGTCATCCGGTTTCTCCTTGGGGTTTACATACTAAGGGTAAGAAAACCCGTAGAAGCAAACGTACTGATCATTTAATCATTCGCGATCGTCGTAGAAAATAGTAGTTAAGGAAATAACAAATGACTCGTTCATTAAAAAAAGGTCCTTTTATAGACCAACATTTAATAAATAAAGTATTGGTGGCAATAGAAAAAAGTGATAAGCGTCCTATTAAAACATGGTCACGCCGTTCGACAATTATTCCTGATATGATAGGATTAACTATTGCTGTACATAATGGTAAAGCTCATGTGCCGGTTTATATATCTGACAATATGGTTGGTCATAAATTGGGTGAATTTGCGTTAACACGCACATTCAAAGGGCATCTTGCCGATAAAAAAGCTAAGAAGTAAGGGAGTTTACAGATGAAAGTTTCTGCTCACTCAAATGGAATTCGCGTATCAGCGCAAAAGTGTAGACTAGTTGCTGATTTAATTCGCGGCTTAAATGTAGCTAATGCTCTTAATATACTAGAGTTTAGTCAAAAAAAATCAGGTGGAATTTTAAAGAAAACTTTAGAATCAGCAATAGCTAATGCCGAACACAATGAAGGCGCTGACATTGATGCTTTGAAAGTTAGAGAAATTTATATTGACAAAGGACCGAGCTTAAAGCGTTTTTCTGCTAGAGCTAAAGGTCGTGGTGCCAAAATAGAGAAGCAAACCTGTCATATTAATATTGTTGTTGGTTACTAAGGAGATTAGGTCATGGGACAAAAGATAGACCCTCGTGGTTTTAGGTTGGCAGTTACGAAAGACTGGTCTTCTCGTTGGTTTGCTAACAACAAAAATTTTGCAGTTAATTTACTCGAAGATATTAAAATTCGTGAATATTTAACTTCTAAATTTGGTCGTCGTGCATCGGTTGGTCGTATTCTTATTGAGCGTCCTGCTAAAAGTATCAAAGTTACTTTGTTCACAGCACGTCCAGGTGTTATTATTGGTAAAAAGGGTGAGGGTATTGAGCAAATTAAAGCTGAATTACAAAAAATCACTACTGTGCCTTTACACCTTAATGTAGAAGAAATCAGAAAACCAGAAATGAATGCTCAAATTGTTGCTGATCAAGTAGCAATGCAAATTGAAAAACGTGTAGCATTTCGTCGTGCGATGAAACGTGCTATGCAAACTTCAATGAAGATGGGTGCCATTGGTATTAAGATTCAAACTGCTGGTCGTCTAAATGGTGTTGATATTGCTCGTAATGAATGGTATCGTGAAGGTCGTGTGCCTCTTCATACTCTTAGAGCAAATGTTGATTACGCAACTAGCGAAGCATTGACTACATTTGGAATTATTGGTATCAAAGTGTGGATTTATAAAGGTGACTTAAATTTAGCTAAAAATAAATTTGTAAAAGAAGTTACTTCACATGATGAAGAAGAAAAACCACGTCGTGCAGCTCCTAAAAAAGCTCAAGACAAACCTGCTGCAGCCAAAAAACCAGCAGCACCTAGGAAAAGAAAGGTAGGCACAGAAGATGTTGCAGCCGAATAGATTAAAATACCGTAAGGTACAAAAAGGTAGAAACACGGGTATTGCTACACGCGGTACTAAAGTGAGTTTTGGTGAGTTTGGGTTAAAGGCGGTTGTTCGCGGTCGTTTGACTTCACGTCAAATTGAGGCGGCTCGTCGTGCTATGACTCGTCATATCAAACGTGGTGGCCGTATTTGGATTAGAATATTTCCTGATAAACCAATTTCTAAAAAACCTGCTGAAGTACGTATGGGTGGAGGAAAAGGTTCTCCTGAGTATTTCGTTGCTGAAATACAACCAGGAAAAATGTTATATGAAATGGATGGGGTTAATGAAGAACTAGCGCGTGAAGCATTCCGCTTAGCTAGTGCTAAATTACCTTTGAAAACAGCTTTTGTGGTAAGACAGGTAGGTGAGTAATGAAGGGTGCTGAATTAAGAGCTAAGACAGTTGAAGAATTGAATGGCGAATTAGAAACGTTGCTTAAAGCACATTTCTCACTACGTATGCAAGCTTCAATGCAACAGCTTACTAAAACTAGTGAAATACAAAAAGTACGTCGCGATATCGCACGTGTTAGAACAATTTTGCATGCAAAGGTGAAAGCAAATGACTAAAGTAGTTCGTTCTTTGGTTGGCACCGTAGTTAATGATGCCAAAAATAAATCAGTAACTATACTGATTGAACGTAGAGTTAAACATCCATTACTTGGTAAAGTTGTGAAGAAGTTTAAAAAATACTATGCACATGATGAAAATAATCAGTATAAGGCTGGTGATTTAGTTAATATAGTAGAGTCTAAACCTCTTTCTAAAACCAAAACTTGGATTGTTCAAGGTATTGTTGCTAAACAATAATCTATTCTATAAATAATAAAGGCGGTACAAATGTACCGCCTTTATTATTTCTTAAACTCATAACTATGCTATAATTCAGCATTAATTTTTAAATATATTTTTATGGATTAAAATTTATGAGTTCAGTGACAACACTTAAAAAAAACATGTCTACTTTTTCACTAATGATGACTGGTGTTACATCTATTGTTGGTTCTGGGTGGTTATTAGCAACACAAAAAATTACTGCAGTTGCAGGACCTGCTGGTATTCTTGCTTGGGTTGTAGGTATGTTTGTAGCAATTTTGATTGCATTTTTTTGTATTGAAATTGGTACGGTTAATCCATCTGCTGGCGGAGTTGGTTATTATTCGGGTATTACACATGGACGCTTTAGCGGTTTTATTACTCAATGGGTGAATTGGTTAAGTATATTGGCTGTGCCTGCCGTTGAAGCTCAAGCTATTGTACAATATTTAAGTAAAGTAAGTTTGTGGTGTCACGGCTGGTACTATGTTGATGAGAATATATTATCTCCAACGGGGATTATTGTTGCTATTGGTTTTATGATTTTATTTATGGGGGTTAATTATTTTGGTTCTAAATTATTTACTCGCTTTAATAATACATTAACTATTATTAAAATAGTTGTTCCTGTTTTAACAATATTGTTTTTATTATCTTCAGGGTTCCATCTTGATAATTTTGGACATTCAGCACATGAGTTTGTACCATATGGCTGGAGTGCAGTTGGTAGTGCTGTTATTAGTTGTGGTGTAGTAATGTCTTTCAATGGTTTTCAATTGCCATTAAATTTCTCTGAAGAGATTAAAGATCCGAAGCGTCAATTGCCAATAGCTATTATAGGTAGTATTTTATTTACTTTTGTGCTTTATGTTGCACTCCAAGCTGTTTTTATTGGTTCAATTAGTCCTGATAAAATAGTAAACGGATGGCATGGCATTAATTACCGTTCACCTTATGTTGATCTATTACTAGCAGCTAATTTCCAGGTTATGGCGTGGGCAGTAATGAGTACGTCAGTAGTGGCGCCTGCTGCTTGTGGAGCGGCATTTGTTGCTTCAGCATCCAGAATGACATATGCTTTATCTAGAGTTAATTTGCTACCTAAATTTCTTGGCAAATTAAATAGTAAATATGCAGTCCCTCGTGCTTCGATATTAGTTAATTTTGCCTTAGGCAGTATATTTTTATTTATGTTTAAAGGCTGGACACAACTAGTTGCTGTAATCTCTGTGCTACATATATTTTCATATTTATCAATGCCTGTTGTTGTGGTTGCATATCGAGCTCAGCAGGTAGCTAATTTATCAAAGATTGATAATTTTCGTTTACCATTTGCACCGTTTTTTGCAGTATTAGTGATGTTTGTATTATCGTTACTATTATTTTTTGGTGCTTGGCCAAGTATTGGTTATATGTCTATTCTACTAATTCCAGGGTTAATGTTTTTCTTTTATTATGAACATAAAAATAATGGAACTAAAGATATGTGGCAACTTATCAAGAGTGGCTCATGGTTACTTTATTTTACATTTGGAATTACCTTGATTTGCTATTTAGGTAATAATAAAGATCATAATTTGATTGATTTATCAACTTCTTTAATTTTATTACTTTTATTATCTTTAACAAGTTTTGCTTATGGTGTTTTATCACCGATTAAAAACCCCGACCTAAACTAATGGTCATGCTTTAATTTTATTTAGGAAATATATGTCTTTTTCAAATCTTAATCTAGCTCCAGAGATTCTACGTGCTGTAAATGAGCTTGGTTATACAACTCCAACTCCAATTCAAAATGCTGCAATACCTGTGGTTTTAGCTGGTGGAGATCTAATGGCAATGGCACAAACAGGGACTGGAAAGACTGCTGGTTTTACACTACCGGTGTTACATATGTTAGCCTCAATGGCACCAGCTCATACCGGGCGTCCTTTGGCTTTAGTATTAGTTCCTACACGGGAGTTAGCGCTACAGGTTCAAGAGAGTGTAAATGGCTATGGTAAATATCTTAAATTAAACTCCATGTCTATGATAGGTGGGGTTAATATCAATCCCCAAATCAAACAGCTAAGAGGTAAAGTAGATATTTTAATTGCGACTCCTGGGCGGTTACTTGATCATGTTACGCAAAAGACATTAGATTTATCGCAAGTTAAGATACTAGTTCTTGATGAAGCAGACCGTATGCTTGATATGGGCTTTGTACGAGATATCAAAAAGATTTTGGCTTTGTTACCCAAGAAGCGTCAAAATTTATTATTTTCAGCTACTTTTTCTGATGAAATAAAAGCTCTTGCTGATGGCTTACTTAATAAACCAGCTATGGTTGAAGTTGCAAGACGTAATACTACTGCTGAGATGATTACTCATAAGGTTCATCCAGTTGATACGGATAAGAAAAAAGGACTTCTTGCTCATCTAATTAAAGAATACAACTGGCATCAAGTGCTAGTATTTACTCGTACTAAGCATGGAGCTAATAAATTAGCTGAATACTTGGACAAAAATGGTCTTCCTGCTCTTGCAATTCATGGTAATAAGAGTCAAGCTAATCGAGTTAGTACTTTGGCCAAATTTAAGGATGGCTCATTACAGGTTTTGGTGGCTACAGACATAGCCGCTAGAGGGCTAGATATAGTTGATTTACCGCATGTAGTTAATTTTGAATTACCTAATGTGCCTGAAGACTATGTACACCGTATTGGTAGAACAGGACGTGCAGGGCAAACTGGAGATGCAGTATCGCTAGTATCAAAAGATGAGAAAAAACTGCAAATTGCAATCGAGCGATTATTAAAGAAAAAAATTGATGAAGAGATTATTACAGGTTTTGAACCAAATCCAAATGCACCTAGTATAGCTCATACAGATACAACAAATCATCGCAATAAACCAAGAAGTACTGTAGCCATTAATCGAAGTAATAGTACAAGAAACGCTAATTCTAATCGTGGTGGCTTTAAAAGATAAGCTATCTTTTAGCTAGTAGTTTGTCCAGTTGGTTAGCAAAAGCCTGGGTATTATCTTTAGAGAAACTTTTGGGGCCACCTGAGATAAGTTGATCATTTCTTAATTGCTCCATTAAGTTTCGCATTGCTAGTTGGTGTTTGATACTGTCTTTTGTATATAAACGCCCTCTAGGGTTCAGTGCAATAGCGTCTTTATCAATAACATTTGAAGCTAGTGGAATGTCAGCGGTAACAACTATATCTTTAGCATTAATCATTTCAACTATCTTATTGTCAGCTTCGTCAAATATTTTTGCAACTTGAATTATTCTTATAAGTGGTGAACTAGGTATTGGTATATATTGATTGGCTACTAATATAAGCTCGGTATTGGTTCTGATTGCTGCTTTAAACAATATTTCTTTGATTGGTTTGGGGCAAGCATCAGCATCGATAAATATTCGCATCGGTTCTCCATATTATATTAATCTCATAGTCTAAAGAGTGAATTTAGTATTTAAGATTAATTTTAACACAAGCAGGGAATGGTTTCGTGTTAAAATTGCGTATAATTTAAGTGTTTTTGTTGAGGATTGAGGTTTTATGTCGTCAAAGTTTGGAGTTTTGGTATTGCTATCTTTAGGTATTGTGGTAGGATGTGGAGTACCAAATCCTTATAATCCAAATTATGAGAATCCATATAATGGGGCTCAAATGAATAATACTAACGATAATAAAGTATTAGCCCAAAAAATTCAGGATATTTTAGATGATATATATTCTAAATCAGCTGATGTAGTAGTTTTGGCTGACCATTTTAATGTGTTAGTTGCAGGTGAAGTTGATAGTGAAGCTACAAAAAATAAAATTGCCGATACAATAAAAGGTATTCCTTCAGTAAAAGAGTATGATGATTATTTAACTGTACAAGCATTTAAACCGACTTTATATAAAAACAAAACGGCTACTAAAAATGCACAGTTAAGAATTGATAATCAAGCAAATATTTCTCTAGAACATTTACAGGTAGTTGTTGTTGCTGGTAGTGCTTATGTAATGGGTAATATAAAACCAGACCAAGTAAAAGATCTAAATTCTGCAATAGATGGTATTTATTCAGTTGATGGGGTTACTAATGTGGTTAACTTAACTAAGATAATCCCTTATGGTGACACAGGTCATTCTTTATAAGAATTGGGTTATGGCATGGATCCCAAACTCTATACGAACAGCAAAGTATTCATGTTTGGGATGACGTCAGAGTAAAGAACAGCACCACTTAATTCTTATTATAAAGTCCTACATCCATGCCAAATCAAAAATATATGCTGTTTCGTACCATACTTCGTCATCCCAAACAAAAACTTTTTGCTGTTTCGTCACGAATTTGGGATCCATGCCCCCTAATAGTAATTACCTATAATGCTGCTGCTAATTCTGCTCCTTGCTTAATCGCAAATTTAGCATCTAACTCATGTGCTTCGAAAGCTCCACCAATTACGTGTGATTTAATATTTTTTGCGGTTAGTTCAACTGCTAATTTATTATAGCTATCTTGTCCGGCACAGATAATAATATTGTCTACAGGTAGAACAGAAGTCTTACCATCTTTAATAAAATGAAGTCCAGTATCATCTATCTTGGTATATTCTAAGTCAGAGAGCATTTTTACTTTATGTTTTTTTAGGGATGCGCGATGTATCCAACCGGTTGTTTTACCTAGTTTTTTACCGGGTTTGCCTGGTGTTCTTTGACATAAATATATTTCGCGGGCGGTATGTGGTATAACTTTGTGGCTTAATAGACCACCTCGAGTACTAAGTGTATAATCAATACCCCATTCTTGCATAAAACTTATTGCATCTGGAGTTTCCAGTTTGTTATGGAGTAGGTATTCCGCTACATCAAAGCCAATTCCTCCAGCACCAATAATTGCTACTTTATCACCAACAGGTTTCTTATGTTTAATTACATCAATATAACTTAATACTTTAGGATGATTGATACCATCTATTTTCGGAGTTCTTGGAGTAATTCCAGTTGCTATTACTATCTCATCAAATTTTTCAGCGACTAACTCATCCGATGTAACTTCATGCCCAAGCTTGAGACTAATACCGTATTTTTCAATTTTGGTTTGATAATAGCGTAGTGTTTCATAAAACTCCTCTTTACCGGGGATTTGTTTAGCAATGTTGAATTGCCCACCAATACTATTTTCTTTATCAAATAATGTAACCCTATGACCTCTTTTGGCTAAAGTAACTGCTGTTGATAGCCCCGCAGGACCAGCACCCACAACTGCTATGTTTTTGGTATTGGTTGTCTTGGTATAAATTAGTTCTGTTTCATGACATGCTCGAGGGTTGACTAAACATGACGCTACTTTACTCACAAAGACGTGATCAAGACAGGCCTGGTTGCATCCGATACAAGTATTTATTTCGTTACTTCTATTAGCCATAGCTTTTACTACAAAATTACTATCAGCGAGCATTGGGCGCGCCATAGATACCATATCAGCTTCACCTTTGGCTAAAATTTCTTCAGCTTTTTCTGGAGTGTTAATTCGATTGGTAGTAATTACCGGTATTTTTAATTCACTACGGATTTTTTGGGTGGTAAATGTGAATGTGCCTCTTGGTACCATTGTAGCAATTGTTGGTATTCGTGCTTCATGCCAACCGATTCCAGTATTAATTATAGTTGCTCCAGCTTTTTCAATTTCTTTAGCAAGAGTAACTATCTCCTCCCAAGAGCTACCATTTTCTATCAAATCCATTAGTGAAAGTCTATAAATAATTATAAATCTAGGTCCTACTTTTTCACGAGTGAGTCTTACAATTTCTAGTGCAAAACGCATCCGATTTTCGTAGCTACCACCCCATTTATCAGTGCGCTTATTAGTTTTTTCAACTAAAAATTCATTAATAAGATATCCTTCAGACCCCATTATCTCAACTCCATCATAACCAGCATCTTGAGCTGATAGGGCACAATTGGCGTAATCATTGATTGTGTTTTCAATCATAAAAGATGGCAGAGCCCATGGTTTGAATGGGCTAATAGGTGATTTAATAGCTGAGGGTGCAACTGCTAGTGGGTGAAAAGCATAGCGACCTGCATGGAGGATTTGTAGAGCGATTTTGCCACCTTCAGCGTGGACTGCATTTGTAATAAGCTTGTGCTTTTCGATTTCCTTCTTGGTAGTTAGTTTGGATGCAAAAGGAGCGACCCATCCTGAAATATTTGGAGCAACTCCACCTGTTACAATAAGCCCAACCCCACCTTTGGCACGTTCTTTATAAAAAGCGGCTAATTTATGAAAGCCATTTTTTTCTTCTTCAAGGCCTGTATGCATAGAGCCCATTAATACACGGTTTTTTAGAGTGGTAAATCCTAAGTCAAGTGGTGAGAGAAGGTGAGGGTATTTGCTCATAATTGTCCTATCATTGTATTAGTTTATCATAGGTAGTTATAGTAGCATAAAATTAAGCTAGATGTTAGAGCAAAAAGGGTCTAATTTAGGTTATAATCTCTACATATTAAATATGATGGGATACATTCATGCTGATAATCTATATTCTACTAGCTATTATTATTTTACTTCAAGTATTTGGAGTATTTAAAAAAACTCCAGTTGATAATACTCTTATAGTTAGGCTTGATAGTTTACCTGAATTAATTAAAGAAAAAACCAATAGCGTGGTTTTAGAAAATAATCAAAAATTATTAAATGGAGTAAATACTCTAGGCGATGGCATTCAGAAAGAGTTTAGTAAATTACAAATAGAGATTTTAAGTCGCCTAAATCAAAATAATGAGAATTTACTTAATAAGTTTAATCAATTAAATACTGATATTAAAGCAAATCTAAATACTGATGTGGGTAAATTAGTTGAAACTCTGAGAGTAGAACTAGAGCGTATGAATGCTAAAGTTGAAGATAAACTAAAAGAAGGGTTTGCCCAAACTAATCAGACTTTTAACAATGTACTGGTTCGCCTAACCAAAATAGATGAAGCACAGAAGAAAATTGATGAATTATCCGGGGAAATTATCTCGCTACAAGATATTTTGACAGATAAAAAAACTCGTGGAATCTTTGGGGAGGTTCAGTTAAATCAGATACTTATTGCCGCGTTTGGTGAAAACAATAATAAACTCTATGATACGCAGTATAAGCTTAGTAATGGTACTATTGCTGATGCGGTGTTACTAGCGCCCGAGCCACTTGGTATGATTGCAATAGATTCTAAATTCCCTCTTGAAAATTATAGGCGCATGATTGATACTACTATATCACAAGAAATGCGGCTTCAGCATGAAAAGGATTTTGAAGCTAATATTAAAAAACATATTGATGATATTGCAAATAAATACATTATTGCGAATGAAACCAGTAAACAAGCTGTTATGTTTATACCAGCTGAGGCTATTTTTGCCCAGATTCATGCTTATCATGATAAACTACTTGATTATGCCCAAAAAAGACAGGTGTGGTTAGCATCCCCCACAACATTAATGGCAATGCTAACAACAATACAAGTAGTTGTAAAAAATATGGAACAATCCAAACATGCTAAGGTTATTCAAGAGAATTTACACTTACTTAGTGAAGAATTTAATCGTTATAAAATTAGATGGGATAATCTAGCCAAACATATAGATACGGTATCAAAAGATGTCAAAGATATTCATACCACAACAGCTAAAATCGGAAATAAATTTGATAGTATTGCCAAAGTTGAACTAGCAGAAATTACCGATAATAGCATATCCTAAATTTATCCACACATATGCAACAATGTATTTTGTGTTAAAATTTTTTTTTGTTAGATGATTTATATACAGATTTATTAATAAAGGTGTCGATATATGTGGTTTTGGTATGCAATAAGTGCTTCAGTGCTTTGGGGGCTTAATTATGTTGGTAGTCAGTATTTACTTAAGTACTTAACTTCTTTTGAAATATTATTTTTAGAGTCACTTTTATTAGTAGTAGTCCTTTTTATATGGTTTTATTTTAACCATGAAGTAAAGGGCGTCTTTATAAAATTAAATAACTTAAAATTACTAGCAGTATTTTTAACCTGTGCCACAATTTATGTTCTTGCGGTTATATGTATTTTTAAAAGTATTACCTTAAGTAATGCAAGTTATGCTGCAATTATAGAAGCATGTTATCCTATTTTTACCATGATTTTTGCTTATTTAATCTTAGGTGAAGTACAATTTACATTAACTTCATTGATTGGATGTGGTTTTATATTAGCCGGTCTAGTTATTATAAATGTCCGTTAGAGCCGTTCTTTTATAAATTTTGTGGATTAATCTAAGTCAATAAATAATCTTGGCATTTATCGATAAATTGATTAAATTTGGTTTGTGCCAGTTTTAGTTGTTCTAATTCATTAATATAGGTATCAGCAATAACTTTTTGTTTATCTAATGGTAATATACTCAAATTTAAGTTTTTTAAGTCATTAATACTAACAGATTTTAATGTAGTACCTTTTTCTATACTAGCTAATAAAGATTTACCATTTTTACTGCTAAGTAATAGATATAGATATATTGGATTTATTAGGCCTTTATCTGGGCGTAAAACTAGTAGATTAATATTTGCTAGATAATAATCAATTCCTTCAGGGATTAGTACAGCTCTATTAGACGTAGCTCTTGATAGCATGACAATATCACCTGGATATACGGCATAACTTGTTTCATGTTCTTTATATAGTTTTTCTGGTATTGGAGTTAGATATTTACTATTTAGCCCATCTTCAGTCAAAGCACTATGATTTAGCATATAATAACCGTCATTTGGAAGAGCTTTACTGATTTCACTATTGTATACCCCAGGACCACGAAAGATTTTGGTACATAGAGATTGTAGTATATAAGTATTTAAGTTCTGGCGACTACTGTGATTGTCAAAATTAAGGCATACATTCGGGTCTAGACTATAATTAAGATTTTTTATATTATCTAAACTTACCATTCCCGATGCATTTTTTATTGATATTTGGTCTTTTAATACTTGAATTATTCTAATTGTTGTTAGATTGTCAAGGCGATGTTTTAGTCCGCCCGCGGTATAAAAAGCTTCTCCAAGCATAAATATATGAGTTTTGTTGGGGTTATACGATAAGCATATTAATACCCATGGGTCAACTCTACTGGTTTTGATAAATGTTATGGTTTCAACTAAGCCGTTATCACTTAAAAATTGACGAAGATCGTGTAATTGATTTGTTTGCCAAGTTTTATAGCGGATTGTAAAAAATACTTTACCTTCTTTTTTAATTAATTTTAGAGCTAGAATTATATGTGTTATATATAAATCAGAATCAGGGATCTTGATTGATAACTGTTCTAATGTGAGAGTGGATCTTAAGTTTGCAATATCCTGCGCTAGTTTGGTTGCTGTACCTACAAGTCCATCAGGCTTATTTACTCGAGTTTGTCGATTGGCACTAATAAAGCAATAATCCTGTGTGTTGGGTGTTGGAAGCACACAATTAATAATATCGTTTAGTTGAACTTCATCATGTTTACGATCAAGAATAATTTTACTTAGAATAGCTTCTCGAAAACGATGATTATCCAGATGAAAACTATTAAATTGAATATGACGATTATTTTGTAAATACGTTAGAATTCTAAAACCAAAGGTAGTGATTTTTAGGTTTTTATCTTTAGGAATAATTGATTTTAAGATATTATCAGTTTCGGTACCCAGTAAAATATTTAGGTCTTCAACAACACTAAGAAGTTCGTTTACATTTTTACTCTTTATGTTATTGGCATAAGCGATAATAAGACTAATTTCTTCATCAGTGAATTTATCTATATTATGAATTACATTCAAACAATTATTTAGTAAATTTGTATAAATTGCATCTGTTGCAATGGTATTTATATATTCAACTAGTAATGATTTTTTATCTTCATCAGTGATTAATTTATTCCAGCTAATATTATGATATTGTGGAGTATTTGAATGCAGCAGATGACGCAGTAAAGTGCAACTACTTAATACACTACTTCCAAACTCATGTTCATAGATTTGACCGCGGTTAATCCAAGATTGATTCAGGTTTTGGTGCATTTTGTTTAGTTGCATGTATTATTTGTTCCTAACGTTTAATTTATACTGCTATACCCGTAGCTATGGTGATACCTAAATGTTTGGCAACAGTTTGCCCTATATCAGCGTAAGTATCACGAATTCCGATATCATGACTAATACCAGAATTATACATTATAAATGGAATGTGTTCTCGTGTATGATCAGAGCCCTTCCATGTAGGGTCACAGCCGTGATCTGCTGTCAATATCAAGATATCATCTGTAGTTAAACTATTGATGATTTCAGGTATGCGCACGTCTAGGTATTCCAGAGCTTCTTTATAACCTTTGGTATTGCGTCTATGCCCATATAGCATATCAAAATCAACTAGATTGGTCATAATAAACGTTGGGTTATCTTTGTATTTCTTGATAGCAGCAATACTTTTATCAATTAAATCACTTAAGCCATTGGCCATAATTTCAATCTGGGTGCCTTGATGAGCATAAATATCCCCAATTTTACCAATAGCAACTGTTTCAATATCATTCTCACAGCACACATCAAAAAGAGTCCTATTATTAGGTAATAATGAATAATCATGGCGATTACCAGTTCTAGTATAATTCGAAGCTTCAGTACCATTAAAAGGACGAGCTATAACTCTTGCGATATTATATGGTTCAAGCTCTTCACGAACTATTTTACATAAATTGTATAAATTATCTAAGCCAAATGCTTCTTCATGACAGGCTATTTGAAATACTGAGTCGGCTGAGGTATAAAAAATAGGTTTTCCAGTTTTGATATGTTCATCCCCTAGATCCCTAATAATATCTGTACCTGAGGCATGACAATTACCTAAATATCCTGGTACGCCACTTCTTTTTACTATTTTATCAAGTAATTCTTGTGGGAATGTTTTTTTAAAATATCCCCATTCAAACAAAACGGGACTCCCAGCTATTTCCCAATGCCCACTGGTAGTGTCTTTTCCAGAACTAATCTCTTTACAAGCACCATATAATCCATTGGTAAGATAATCACGTTTGTCACAATAAAGTTGTTTATTATTCACTCGTGAATAAGCCATTCCAAGCCCAAGATTGAGTAGATTGGGGATTTTGAAGCTCAAATTATTTAAATAACAATATTCATCAATATGACCTAGAGTATCAGACCCAGCATCTCCAAATTTATCTGCATCAGGTAATGCACCTATACCAAAAGAATCTAAAACTAAGATTATTGCTCGTTTCATTTGATTTTTCTCCTAATATATTGCTTAATATCCAGATGCACTAGTTTTATGAGTAGTGCCATTTAGTATATTTAGTACATCATTTAGTAAGCTTGATGCTCCAAATCTAAATGTGTGTGAGTTGATATAAGATTCTCCAAGAATTTTTTGGGTAAGTTCCAGATATTTTGCTGCTTGGGCAACTGTTTTAACCCCACCCGCTGCTTTAAAACCGCATTCACCACCATGTTGTTTGATAACTTGTAGCATTATTTCTGTTGCCTCAAGTGTAGCATTTGTAGCAACTTTTCCAGTAGAGGTTTTTATAAAATCTGCTCCGTTTTCGATACTTATTATAGAGGCTTCTTCTATTAGTTTTGAAGTTTTTAATTCACCAGACTCAATAATGACTTTTAAAGTTTTTTTACCACAGATTTTTTTGGCTTTTTTTATCATTTTGCCAGCTAAATTTGTCTTACCATTAATTATCTGATGATAGGGTAATACGATGTCAACTTCATCACTACCGCGTTCAATAGCTAACTTTGTTTCAAATAAAGCTAACTCAATATCAGGCATACCATGAGGGAAATTGGTAACGGTCGCAATTTTAATGTCAGATTTTTTTAGTAGTTTTACCGCAATAGGTACAAAGTGAGAGTATATACAAATAGCAGGTACGCATCCATTTGCAGTAACTGCGCTTTCACATAAATTTTTGATGTTTTCTTTAGTATCATTTGCATTTAGTGAAGTTAGGTCAATTAAACCTAGGATTTTTTGTGCTATTTCAGTGTTTTGTGATTTTTTTCTAATCGTAGCCATCTATTCATCTCCCATGAAGTTAAGTTCCAATTGATCAACCTCTTCGGTGTGAATTGGGTAATCTTTAGTGTATTGATTGAAGTATTGTAACATAAATTTAGGCATTTTGAGAATTGCTTCTTTATAATTGGATGTCAAATTAATAAATCCCGCATGTCCTCCAGTTTTAGTGCCTACAAAACGAGTGCTAGGTGATAAATCTGATTTATTAGGCCAGGAATTAACGGTTATCATAGGGTCATTTTCGGCCTGGAGTATCAAAGTTGGAGTAGTGATATCTTTAAGAAACCCGCGACAACTAGTTTGTTGATAATAATCTTTAGAATCTTTAAAGCCATAAATTTGGCATATATATGTGCTATTAAACTCATCCAAAGTATCTATCTTATGATCTGCAATTTCGATATTTTCAAACTGTTTGGCATAGTCCTTCATTTTAGGTAGTAATGTTTGTAAGAAAGTTTTAACATAAACATGCTTATTAAAGCCTTGATCAAGAATTCGAACGGTTTCATCCAAATCAAATGGGACTGAGATAGCCATTGCAGCCGTTATTAATGTTTGAGATGGGGTTTCACCTAGAAATTTAAGTAATGCATTACCACCAAGGGATACTCCTACCGCAAAAATTTCTCGATTGCTGATTTTTTTAATTTGTTCCAACACCCATATCATATCGTCAAAGTCACCAGCATGATAGAATCTGGGTTGAGTGTTTAACTCTTCAGAACAACCTCTAAAATGCGGTACAACCCCACGCCACCCAATTTCTTCTAAATAAAACATAATTCGTTTAGCATAGTGGCTTTTGGAGTTACCCTCAGTTCCATGAAATAAAACAACAATAGGACTATCGACAAGATCTTTATTGATCCAGTCCAAATCAATAAAATCATTATCAGGAGTTATTAGCCGCTCACGTATATATTGTGGTTTTATATTTTGGGTTAGATAAATTGGGATAATAGTATTTAAATGACTATTAGATAGAATATTATTTAGTCGTTTCATACTTTATTTCCTAGTGCTAAATATTTTCCAGTATAACCAACTTTGGCTTTTACTAAATTCTCAGGAGTTCCAGAGAATATTATCTCGCCCCCTAAAGCTCCACCCTCAGGGCCTAAATCAACTATCCAGTCAGCAGTTTTTATTACATCCAAATTGTGTTCAATCACTACAACAGTATTTCCATTTTCAACAAATTTATGTAACACCCCAAGAAGTAAATTAATATCATGAAAATGTAGTCCTGTAGTTGGTTCATCGAGTATATACATTGTTTTGCCCGTATCTCGCTTAGATAGCTCCAAAGCAAGTTTGACTCTTTGGGCTTCACCACCTGATAGGGTAGTTGCAGATTGCCCAAGACGAATATAACCAAGCCCTACATCCATTAGAGTTGTTAGTTTTTTATTTATAGTTGGAACATGCTTAAAGAATTCTGAGGCATCTTCAACAGTCATTTCTAATACTTCATGAATGTTTTTACCTTTGTAGGTGATTTCTAGTGTCTCGCGGTTATAACGCTGTCCCTTACAAGTATCACAAACAACATATATATCAGGCAAAAAGTGCATTTCTACTTTTATTAAACCGTCCCCTGAGCAAGTTTCACAGCGTCCACCTTTTACATTAAAAGAAAAACGTCCTGCTTGATATCCACGTTCTTTCGCCTGCGGCACTTGGGTAAATAAATCACGAATGAAGGTAAATAACCCAGTATATGTAGCTGGATTAGAACGAGGGGTGCGTCCTATTGGGCTTTGATCAACATTAATCACTTTATCAAAATTATCTAAACCAATTAGATCTTTAAATGGCGATGGGTTATCATGACTACCATAGATTTTTTGAGCCATTTCTTTATATAATGTGTCATTAATTAGAGTTGATTTACCTGACCCTGACACTCCAGTAATACAGATAAAATTCCCAATGGGTAATTTTAGATTAACATTTTTTAGATTATTGCCGCTAGCTTTATTTAATTCGAGATATCCTTTATCTTGTTTGCGGCGTTTTTTGGGAGAGTCAATGGTTTTTACTCCACAAAGATACTGACCTGTAATAGAGTCTTTATTGTTTAGGATATCTTGAAGATTTCCATGAGCGATAATTTTTCCACCATGCTCTCCAGCGCCAGGGCCGATATCTACGATAAAATCAGCAGCTTTAATTGCATCTTCATCATGTTCAACAACTATTACGGTATTACCTAAATCACGAAGTTTGTTAAGAGTGCCAATAAGTCTATCATTATCTCTTTGATGCAATCCAATAGATGGTTCATCTAGTACATACATAACACCAGTTAGGCCGGAGCCAATTTGACTAGCAAGTCTTATTCTTTGGGCTTCACCACCCGACAAGGTATCAGCAGAGCGATTAAGGGTAATGTAGTTTAACCCAACATCAATCAAAAAACTAATTCGCGTAAGAATCTCTTTGATAATCTTATCCCCAATTGGTTTTTTATGACCTGTGAATGTAACTTTATCAAAAAAGCTGTGGCAGTCATGTAATTGCCAAGTTGTAATTTCAGGTAAGGTTGTATCACTTACCATAACACATCTTGATTCACGGCGTAGTCTTGAGCCTTCACATTCGGGGCAGGGTTTATTGTTTTGGTGTTTAGCTAATTCATCTTTGACATGTTGGCTATCAGACTCATAGTAGCGGCGCTCTATAGTATTAATAATTCCTTCAAAAGCCTGTTTTTTGGCAACAACTTTACCGTTATGACTAATAACATTCATATTGATTAGTTCGTCTTTTGAGCCATAAAGCAAAATATTTTTAATACTCTCTGGAAGTGAGTTATAGTGGGTGTTAAGATCAAATTTATAATGTTTTGCCAAAGCTGTAACTATTTGATAAGTATATTGATTACGGCTATCCCAGCCTTTAATTGCACCATCAGCAATTGAACACTCAGAGTTTACTATAATTTTTTGAGGGTCAAAAAAAGTAATTTGTCCTAAACCATCACATTTTTGACAAGCTCCAAAGGGGTTGTTAAATGAGAACATACGCGGTTCTAGTTCTGATATAGAGTAATCACATTCTTTACATGAGAAAGTGCTAGAAAATAATTGTTCTTCATTAGTATCTAAATTTAGTGCAATAATTTTGCCATTACTATGTTTAAGTCCTGTTTCAATAGAATCAGTAAGGCGGCGTTTAATATCGCTAGTTATTTTTACTCTATCAACTACGATTTCAATATTGTGTTTTTTATTTTTATCTAGTTTGGGGGTTGTATCAATATTATAGATCGTGTTATCTATACGAATTTTGGTAAAGCCTTGAGCTTGAATATTTTGTAATAAATCTAGATATTCACCCTTACGTCCACTAATAACAGGAGCAAGTAGGGCAATTTTGGTGTTTTCTGGATAAATTAATATATTATCAACCATTTGTGATACTGATTGGCTTTGGAGTTTATGTTTATGTGTTGGGCAAAAAGGGTCACCAACACGAGCAAATAAAAGTCTTAAATAATCATAAATCTCGGTAACAGTACCAACAGTTGAACGAGGGTTATGTGAGGTTGCTTTTTGTTCAATTGAAATAGCTGGAGATAGCCCTTCGATTAAATCTACATCAGGTTTATCCATTTGTTGTAAAAACTGTCTAGCATATGCTGATAACGACTCAACATAACGTCTTTGACCTTCGGCGTATAGGGTGTCAAATGCAAGGGACGACTTTCCAGAACCAGATAGCCCAGTAATTATGATTAGTTTGTTTTTAGGTAAATCAAGATCAATGTTTTTAAGATTATGGGTTTTGGCACCGCGGATAACAATTTTGTCTAGCAATTTATTTTCCAATAAGAAGTTTAGTCTAAAAAATAGATACTAATTATATCACGATCCACAAAATCAGCTAGTAATAATTAAATTTGTGTAAGAGCCAAGTACATACTGGAAAATCATTTTATATTTATTAAGCTACTATTTTAACATTTTTGGTAAGCTCCAAGTGATATTCAAATGGCGTAAATTTATTGTTAAATCGTTGATGTACTCGCTTCATGTTATACCAATGTAGATA